>CALMZR010000050.1 GCA_937870845.1 uncultured Chloroflexota bacterium | reverse complement strand
CTTCGCCGCCGCCAGCGTCGCCGCGCTCTCGGCCGGAACGTGTCGGACCTGCTCCTCGGCGTCCATCCAGAAGTCCCTCTTTGTGCTCGCCGCGACGGTTGCCGGAGTCTAGCAGCACGCCATTCCGCCACATTTCGTGGCTTGGCCGCTACAATGGGGGTGGCCGCGGCGTCGTTTTCGGGTCATCCGGGTGGTTGCGTTACGTGCCTGACCTCAAGACCGTGTTGCTGGTGTGTGCGGTGCTGCTCTGGGCCGGCGTCCAGTACGGCCTGATGGCCTGGGCCGTGCGCGACCTGCTGCGCCGCCCCCGCGTGCGCGGCGACAACAAGATGCTGTGGGGCATCCTGATCCTGACCGTGCCGGTCATCGGCGCCCTCTTCTACGCCGCCGTCGCCCCCGTCACCCCCATGGCCCGCGCCCCGCGCCTCATCGTGCCGCAGCGCCGCCTGGCCGACCGTGACGAATCGGCGGCCTGACGCGAGCGTGACCGGCGCTGGCGAGACGACTCGGGCATCACAATCGCTTGCGCAATTGCAGCACGTCGGGCTCGTAGCCGAGATGCTCGTAGACGGCGCGGGCGTGGGTGTTGGCGCAGAAGACCCGCAGCATCATCGCCGCCATCCCCCGATCGCGGCGCCATCGCTCGGCGGTGTCCAGCAACGCCCGCGCCACGCCGCGCCCCTCGGCGTCCGCGGCCACCGCGAACTCGGAGACGTATCCAAGCGGCTCGTCGCTCAGTCCCCCCCGCGTCGTCGTGGCATAGACGAAGCCGAGGCGTCGTCCCTGCGCATCCGCGGCCACCAGGATCGCCTCGCCCTCGCGGCGCGCGTCCAACGCGTCGAGCACCGACCGCTCGACCGCCGCCGCCAGTGCGCCGGGCGGAATCCAGGGCGGCATGCCGGTCTCCAGGCGCGGCGCCATCGCGCGCAGGAAGGCGCGGTCTTGCGGATCGCTAGCTCGCGCCGGACGCACGTGCATGTCGGTCATCTCGCCCCTGTCCCCTTCGTCGACGCTTGCGGTGAACACCGACGGGCAACGATACGACGCCGCGATCGAAGGAACGCCCATCGTGCCGGAATCTGAACACCGGAGTTTCAACGCGAGCCGGGCCGCGCTCTACCGCTCGCCCGTTTTCCTCGAGCACGAGACCGGCGCCCACGTCGAGAACGCCTCCCGCCTCGTCGCCATCGACGCGGAACTGGAACGGCTCGATCTGCTTCGCGATCGGCCGGAAATCCCTTTCGCCGCCGCGTCCGACGACGCCCTGGCCCGCGTCCACGACCCGCGCTACATCGCCGGCGTGCGCCAATTCGCCGAAGGCGGGGGCGGCTGGCTGGATGCCGACACCGCCGTCTCCCCGCACTCCGTGGACGTGGCGGCCCTTGCCGCGGGAGCCGGCGTCGCCGCCATCGACGCCGCGCTCGATGGCCGGGCGCCGCGCGGTTTCGTCCTGGCCCGGCCGCCGGGGCATCATGCGACCCCGACGCGGGGGATGGGATTCTGCCTCTTCAACACGATCGCCGTCGCCGCCGCCCACGCGCTCGATCGCGGGCTGGAGCGGATTCTCATCGTCGATTGGGACGTCCACCACGGCAACGGCACGCAGGACGCCTTTTGCGACACGGATCGGGTGCTCTTCGCCTCGGTCCACCAGTGGCCGCTCTATCCGGGCACGGGAGCCGCGTCCGAGCGCGGCCGCGGCCGCGGCGAGGGCTCCACCATCAACCTCCCGCTCGCCGCCGGCGCCGACGACCAGACGTATACGGATCTGTTCGACCGGGTGATCCTCCCCGCCGCCGCGGCCTACCAGCCCCAGCTCGTCCTCATCTCGGCGGGGTTCGACGCCCACGCCCACGACCCGCTGGGGGGAATGCGCTTGACCGAGCGGGGCTTCGGCGAGCTGGCCCGCCGCGTCGTGGCCATCGCCGACGAGCATGCCGAGGGCCGCGTCGTGGCCGTCCTGGAAGGCGGCTATGATCCGCCGGCGCTGGCCGCCAGCGTCGTGGCGACACTGGCCGCGCTCGACGGAAACGACGCATCATTGCACGGCGGCGCGCCCCGTTTCGAGACCGAGCGCCGCCTGAATGGAGATGCGGCACGATGAGCATGCGAAGCAACGCGCAAACCCCCATCAACCCCGGCGCCATGCGCCAGGACGACGAGCGGCGGCGCGACGAGGCGCGCCTCTCCGCCCTGCAAAACCAGGTCGACGAACTGCGTCAGGCCATGCGCGAGCTCCTTAGCCGCCAGGGCCGCGACGAGGAGATGCTCAAGCACCACGAGAGCGCGGCCGCTCAGAACCGCATCGCCATCGAGCAGCTCCGCCAGGAGAGCCAGCAGAGCGCCCAGGCGCGCGCCCTGGACGAGAACCGCACGCGGCAGCAGGTCGCCGACCTCGACGCCCGCATCGAGGACGTCGGGCGGCCCATTCGCTCCCTGCAAGCGCACGTCATGGAGCTGGTCGAGGCCGCCCGCCTCAAGGCCGAGGACACGACGGCGTACCGTCAGCGCGACGACGAGCTGCAAACCCAGATCGAGCACCTCTCCGCCCATGTCGACCGCACCGGCGTCCTCATCCATCAGGTCCGCGATTCGATCGACGCCGCCCGCGAGGAGACCGACGGGCTGCGCCGCGACATCGTGCGCGCCGAGGACAGCATCAAGATCGTCGACCAGGACGCGCGCCGCCGCGTGGCCGAGGTGGCCCAGAGCGGGGAGACGATCTCGGCGCGCATCGACGAGCTGCGCTCCGACCTCGGCCACCTCTTCGACCTGATCGACGACACGCGCCGCTCCATCGTCCACATCGACCCCTCATTGGAAGAGCTGCGCGAGGCGGATGCGGCGCTCCGGCAGGACCTGGCGCGGGCGCAGGCGCAGGGGGTGGAGCGGCACGAGTTGGTGACGGAGCGGGTGGAGGACATGCGCGGCGACATCGACGCCCGCTTCGCCGACGTGCGCCAGGCGCTGGAGCAGCGGCACGAGCGCCTCGGCGAGCGCATCGACGATCTCAACGAGGCGCAGCGCGACCTCGGCTTCCGCATCAGCCAGCTCAGCGGGCATCTCGACGAGCTGCGCCTGGTCGACGCCGGGGTGCGCCGCGACCTGTGGCTCCTCAACGAGCAGCGCGTCCGCCTCCGCCTCGATCAGGCGCAGCAGGAGCTGGACATGATCGCCGCCCAGCGCCGCGACGCCGAATCCGACAGCGGCGCCGGCCGCGTCCGCCGCCCAACCGACCACTGATCCGCCGCGCCGAATTCGTGTCATGCCGGCAAGGCAGCAATCTCGGCTCTGCGCGGCATTCGTGGCCCGGAATCGCGAGATTCATCACCGCGGACGGAACGATAAGGTGACCGCATCCAGCCGCCCCAATCGCGTACGAACGCACCAAGAAAGCCCTGCTCCCTGCGCGCAGGGAGCGGGGTTGGGGTGAGAGATTTTCTTCCGCCTCCCGCCTCCCGCCTCCCGCGTTCGTCCTGCCGCGGGTTGACACCCCGGCGGGCCTTTGATATGGTCGCTGCAACCCGACGCCCTGGTGGCGGTGGAGCGGGCTTGGTTCAGGGTCGGCGACGACCCTATCGCGCGACTCACGAACGAGGAGCCGCATCGATGCGGAAGGCCGGCAACACCGATCTTCGTCAGCAACATGCGTGCCGCCGTTTCTCGTGGACCGCTTTGGCGACGCCCTGGCCACCACCGGCGTCACTAGGGATCATCTGACAGACATCGGCTCCGGCCGCGGCGTGGATGGACGCCCGGCGCCGGAGCCGTTTCATTGTCCCGGCGGGCTCGGGATGGGCCGCCGGGG
>CALMZR010000049.1 GCA_937870845.1 uncultured Chloroflexota bacterium | reverse complement strand
GGCCGACGTCATGGCCGCCGGCGCCCCCCGTTTGGCCGGCGCGCTGGGCGGGGTGGCGTTGTTCGCGACGGCGAACACGGCGCTGATCGCGGTCACCGCCACCAGCCGCCTCCTCTTCGCGCTGGCCCGCGGCGGCGACGCCCCGGCGGGGCTCGGGCGAACGCTCGCGACGCGGCAGACGCCCGCGGCGGCTCTCGTCCTGACCGGGGCCGGCGCGCTGGCGTTTCTGCCGGTGGGCGGGGTGGGGTTCGTCGGCAGCGTGGCGTCGCTGCTGGCGCTCCTGGCGTTCGCGGCGGTCAACGCCGCGCTGATCCGCCTCCGCTTCACCCAACCCGAGCGGCCTCGTCCATTCCGGGCCCCCTTGCGGGTTGGCCGCGTGCCCGTGCTGACCGTGCTCGCGCTCCTGGTGGTGCTGGTGCTGCTCGTCCAGTTCAAGCGTGCGGCATACGGGCTGGCGGCCGCCGCGATCGCCGTCGCCGTCGCCGTGCGGTCCCTGCCGCGGCTTGCCGGGTCTGCATCCACGCGCACGTCAGATGGCCGCTGATTCGGGCGGCGCATCCGCCCTACCCCAACGGGTAGGTCGCGAACCACCCCGCCGCCGCACGCCCGAACTACCCCGCCTGTCGATGCCGCGTCGCGGCGCGACGGATAAGGTAGAAGTCGAAAGAGAAGACGCCGGGAAGGCCAAGGAGAGCCCGCCATGATCGTCACCGCGCCGCTGCCCGCCATCGCGATCGAGACGACGTCGCCCGCCACCGGCGGCGCGGCGCGCGAGCTGGCCGCCGGGTTCCTCCGCTACGCCTCGGCGTGCTGGCGCGGCGACCGCTGCGCCGCCGCGTTCCCGCTGCGCCTGAGCGCCTACTGGCGGCCGGCAATGCCGCCCGCGCCCGCGGCGGCTCCCGCCGCCTTTAGCCCCCACGGCGCGGCCGGGCGCGGCATCCGTTGGTACGAGGCAGGCCAGGAAGTGCTCGGCTACGTCCCCGGCCAACCGGGCGGCTATCGGGTGCCGGCGCTGGCGGTGCCTGGGCTGGCGCGTTGCGCCCCGGCCGCGGCGTAATCGCGCCGCCCACCGCGCCAGTCATTGCGATGGAGGCTCTCATGCTGCAGCCGATCCTCGTCCCCCTCGATGGCTCGCCCGAGGCCGAGCAGGCGCTGCCCTACGCGGAGGCGCTGGCCGAGCCGGGCTGCCAACTGATCCTTCTCGAAGTTGGAGAAGATCCCGATTGCGAGTTCGCGCTGCTCGATCGGCACGCCGGTTCGTGCGCGCGGCTGGAGACGGCCAGCGGCGACCCGGCGGAGCAGATTCTGCGCACGGCGCGCGATTTTGGCGTCGGCGCGATCGTCATGACCACGCATGGCCGCGGCGCGCTGGGCCGCTGGGCCTTCGGCGGCGTGGCCGACGCGGTGACGCGCCGCTCTCCGGTCCCGGTAATGGTCGTTCGTCCGGGCGAGGCGACGACGGAGCCGGCGCTGCGACGCCTGGTCGTTCCGCTCGACGGCTCCCCGCTGGCCGAGACCGCGCTGCCGGTTGCGCAGTCGCTGGCGCTACGGCTCGGGATTCCGGTGCGCCTTGTCACGGCCGTCGATCCGGTCAGCTTCGTGCCGAGCGCGGTGGCTCCGGCGCTGGCGTTCGACGCCGAGGTCTACAACGATACGCTCGCCGCGCTCCGTGGCGAGGCCGAAGCCTCGCTGACGCGGGCGAGCGAGGCGCTGCGGGAGGCCGGCGTCGGCGCGAGCTGGGAGATCCTCTCCGGCTCGCCCTACGCCGCCATCACGGACGCGCTACAGCCTGGGGATGTGGTGGTGATGACCAGCCACGGCCGGAGCGGGGTCACGCGCCTGCTCCTGGGCAGCGTTGCCGAGAAGCTGATCCGGGAGGGCCCGGCGCCGGTGATCCTGGTCCCGGCCGGTGCGGTCGACGTGCCGGTCCGCGCCCCGGCGCCCGGTTTGGCCGGATCGGTCTGGGTGTAACCCACGCGCTGGAGGCCACGCATGGAACGCCGCACGGACGCCACGATCGAGGAGTTGCTGCGCCACGAGGACTACACGCCGGAAGAGCTGTCCCGGCTGCTTGGGATCGGTTTGGACGTCATCCGCCACGCCGCCTTCAGCGGCGAGCTGCCGGCGCAGATAGCGGGCCACGACATCATCAGCGTGCGACGGAGGGATGTGCTCGCCTGGCTCGAGGAGCGGGATATTCGGGATCCTGCCTGATGAGCCGGCCGTCGAGACCGATCGCGTGATGAGGGCGCCCGCCCGGAGGTGGTCAGCCTGGGAGCGGTCGCGCGATGGCTCAGGCTGAGACGATGCGTCATGTCGATCGGGCGGCGACGAATCGCGCCGCCGAGCCGGAAGAGCGGCTCACCCGCGGCGATAAAGTGGCCGATCACGTGACGCGCCACATCGGCTCCTGGCGCTTCATCCTCGTCTACTTCGCGCTGCTCATGGTCTGGATGGGCGTCAACACGGTGGCCTGGATCCGGCACTGGGATCCCTATCCGTTCATCTTTCTAAATCTCATCCTCTCCTTCCAGGGGGCGTTCGCCGCGCCGATCATCCTCATGAGCCAGAACCGGCAGGAAGAGCGGGACCGGCTCGCGGAGCGGTACGACCACGCGATCAACCTGCGCGCCGAACGGGAAGTCGCCGCCCTGCAGACGCGCATGGAGGAGCTGGGACGAGCGTCTCTGGCGGAAGTCACGGCGCTCCGGACGGAGCAGGCCGCGCTACGAAGCAGGCTCGAAGCGCTCCTGGCGGTTCTGGAGGGCAACGGGCCGCGGGGGTCGCGGTGAGCCTGCCAAGCTGTGCCGGCATGGCAGCGGCCGACGGCCGAAGGCCGGAATGGAAGGAGGGGTGCAATGGATGCCGTCCTCTTCGGTGGGGCTCCCATCGGCGACAAGCCGGCCATGATCGACCGGGTGCTCGCCTATGTTCTCCGCTTCTACGAGGGAGAGGTCAACGAGGCGCTCCTCCGGGAGTGGGCAACGGCAGCCGTCGATGCCGTCTGGGGTGACGGACCCCGGGTCACCAAGTACGTCCCGATGCTTGCCCTGCGTGACGTGCGGGCGCGCGTGATCGTGTCCCTCGAGGAGCGGCTGGCGGCGGGCGAGCACCTGCCCGCAGAGGCGGCGCGAGATCTCTGGGTCTGGAGGACCCAGCATCCCGGAGCGGCCCAGGCGTCACCCTCCGCGTGACCCAGGGCGTGCAACGGCGCACTCGGTGCAATACCCCGGCCGTTCGCCGCCGATCCAGCAGACCGGCCGCCGCTCTACCGAGTGTGAGCGCACCGCGATCTGATAACGCTTCGCATCGCGGGCACCCGTATCATGGGACGCGCGGCGAGCAGCGGGTCGATTGTGGCCGCGGTCGACCGCTGCGATCGATGAACTGGCCAGGGAGGGGAGCGCAGATGACGGCGCATCACGCTATTGCCCGGTATCGGCGCGCCACGAACTACCTCACCGCCGCCCAGATCTATCTCCAGGACAACGTCTTCCTCGCCGAACCCCTGCGGCCGACGCACATCAAGGAGCGCCTGCTTGGCCACTGGGGAACCTGCCCCGGCATCAACCTCGTCTATGCCCACCTCAACCGGCTGGTCCGCGAGCGGGACGCCAACGCGCTCCTCATCACCGGTCCCGGGCACGGCGCCGCCGCCAACCTGGCCAATCTCTACCTCGAGGGCACGCTGGGCGAGTACTACCGGGAGTACGGCCATGGCCGGGACGGGCTCGAGCGGTTCGTGCGCGCCTTTTCCTGGCCGGGCGGGTTTCCGAGCCACCTCAGTCCGCCGGTCCCCGGCACGATCCACGAGGGCGGGGAGCTGGGGTATGCGCTGAGCACGGCCTTCGGCGCCGCGCTCGACACCCCGGACCTGCTCGTCGCCTGCATCGTCGGCGACGGCGAAGCCGAAACCGGCCCCACGGCCACGGCGTGGCACGGCACGAAGTTCCTCGACCCGGCGACGAGCGGCGCCGTGCTGCCCATCCTGCACCTCAACGGGTTCAAAATCTCTTCGCCGACCGTCTTCGCCACGATGACGGACGTGGAGCTGCACGAGCTGTTTACGGGGTACGGCTACGAGCCGATCCTGGTCGACGTCGAGACGGCGGCCGACCCCGACGCCGTCATGGCGGAGGCCATCGACCGAGCCTACGAGGCGATCCGCCGCATCCAGCACGCGGCCCGATCCGGGGCAGTCGACCGCTGGCGGTGGCCGGTCATCCTGCTGCGCAGCCCCAAAGGCTGGACAGGGCCGGAGGAGATCGATGGCGTCCCGGTCGCCGGAACCTTCCGCGCCCATCAGGTCCCGGCCAAGGACGCGCGCACGAACCCCGTGCACCTCGCCGTGCTGGAAACCTGGCTGCGCTCCTACCGGCCGGAGGAGCTGTTCGACGCCGACGGTTTCCCGGAGCCGGACATCCTGGCGACGTGCCCCGTGGGGGAGCGCCGCCTCGGCATGAATCCCCATACCCGCGGCTGGGAGCGGCGCCGCCCCCTCGATCTGCCCCTGCTTCCCGACCACGGATGCGCCGTCCCGAGGCCAGGCGGCACGACGGCGAGCGCCCTGGAACACGCCGGAGCGTACCTGGCCGACGTCCTGCGCCGCAGCGAGAGCGAACGCAACTTCCGCATCGTCTGCCCGGACGAGACGTCGTCCAACCTCCTCGGCGCCGTCTTCGCGGCGACGGGCCGCGCCTACGCCCGGCCGGTCGCCGCCGCGTGGGCGCACGATGCACACCTGTCTCCCACGGGTCGGGTCATGGAGATGCTGAGCGAGCACACCTGCCAGGGCTGGCTGCAAGGCTATCTGCAAACCGGCCGCCACGGGATCTTCCCCTGCTACGAGGCGTTCGTCACCATCGTCGATTCGATGGCCAACCAGTACGCTAAATGGCTGAAGATGTCAGCCGAGACGCCCTGGCGGCAGCCGGTTCCCTCGCTGACCTATCTGCTCACCTCCGACACCTGGCGCCAGGACCACAACGGCTATTCGCACCAGGGACCGGGGTTCGTCAATTCGCTGCTGACCAAGAAGGGCTCGATCGTCCGCATCTACCTCCCGCCGGACGCCAACACCCTCGTCTCGACCCTCGGCCACTGCCTGGCCTCGGCCGGGTACATCAACCTCGTTATCGCCACCAAGCAGCCCCTCCCGCAATGGCTGTCGATGGACGAAGCCATCGCCCACAACGACGCCGGCGCCTCGATCTGGCCGTGGGCCGGCCACGGCGACCCCGAGCGGCCCGACGTGGTGCTGGCGGGAGCCGGCAACGTGCCGACCATCGAGGTCCTGGCGGCGGCGAAGCTGCTGCGCGAAGAAATCCCGGACCTCTCGGTCCGCGTCGTCAACGTCGTCGATCTGCTCGTGCTCGACAGCGTGGCCGGGCATCCGCACCGCATGGACGACGCGGAGTTCGAACGGCTGTTTACGGCCGACCGCCCCGTCATCTTCAATTTTCACGGCTATCCGTCGGCCATCCACCAGCTCATCTACAAGCGGGCCAACCCGGGGCGCTTCCACGTCCGCGGCTACGTCGAGGAGGGGACGACGACGACCCCGTTCGACATGCTGGTGCGCAACCAGACGAGCCGCTACCACCTCCTGATCGAGGCGCTCCGCCGCGCCTCCGGCATTGCCTCCCGCGCCGCGCCGATCATCGAGCGGTACGAGCGGAAACTCCGCGAGCATCGGCGCTTCATCGAGCAGGAGGGCGTCGACCCGCCCGAGATCCGAGACTGGACGTGGTGAGCGCGCCGGATCAGATCCTGGTCGTCAACGCCGGCTCGGCAACGCTCAAAGCCGGCCTCTACGCCGCGTCGGATCAAGCAGCACTTGCCGAGTGGCAGAGCGAGTGGGCGCCCCATGAGGACGACGCCCCGGAAGCGGCGTTGCGGGCGCTGCTCGACACCGTCGCGCCGTCGCGCCTCATCGCCGTGGGGCACCGCGTCGTCCACGGCGGGACGCGCTTCACGGAGCCGGTCGTCATCGACGCCGAGATCCGCGCCGCGCTGGGGGAGTTGACGCCCCTGGCCCCACTCCACAACGGCCCGGCGCTGGCGCTGATCGACGCCGCGGCGCGGCTGCTGCCCGGCGCACCCCAGGTCGCCGTCTTCGACACCGCGTTCCACGCCACGCTGCCTCCGCATGCGTACACATACGCCCTGCCCTACACGTGGTATGAAGAGTGGGGCATCCGCCGCTTCGGGTTTCACGGCATCAGTCACGCCTCCTGCTCCCGGCGGGCGGCGGAGCTGCTCGGCCGCCCGCTTGCGGAGCTGAAGATCGTGACGTGCCACCTTGGCAGCGGGTGCTCACTGGCCGCCGTCGCCGGCGGCGAGTCGATCGCCACCACGATGGGCTATACCCCGCTGGACGGCATCGTGATGGCCACCCGCCCCGGCGCCCTGGACCCCGGGGTGCTGACCTCCGTGCTGGCGCATCGGCACGTGACGCCGGAGGCTCTGGAATCGATTCTCTACCAGCAATCGGGGCTGAAGGGGCTCGCCGGCGGCTCCGGGGACATGCGGGACGTCCTCGCGCGCCGGGCGTCCGGAGACGAGCGCGCCGCGCTGGCGTTCGATGTCTACGTGGCCCGCCTGCGCGAAGGCATCGCCGCGATGGCGGCGGCGCTGGGCGGCATCGCCGCGCTGGCCTTCACCGGCGGCGTCGGCCAGCACGCCCATGAGGTGCGCGCCGCCGCCTGCGCCGGGTTCGGCTGGATCGGGCTCGAGCTCGATGCAGAGGCGAATCGCGACGCCGTATCGGACAGCGTCATCTCGCGGGCGGGCTCTCGCGTCGCCGTCCTCGTGGTCCGCGCCCGGGAGGCGGAGGCGATCGCGCGGGAGACAGCGCGGGTTCTCGGCTTGGCGCCGAAATCGGAGTAGGCCTGATGGATGCGACGGATCGGCAACGCTACCGGGATAACCTCCAGGCCGAGATCGACGGCGCCGCGCTTTACCGCGCGCTCGCCGAGATCGAAGCGGGCGGCGAGTTGGCGACGGTCTATACCCGCCTGGCCGAAGCCGAGGAGCGTCACGCCGAGATCTGGCGCACGAAGCTGCGCGAGGCCGGCGCAGCGGACCTGCCGGCGCAGCCCGGATGGCGGACGCGCACGCTCATTGCCCTGGCGCGTCGCTTCGGCGCGGGCCTGATCCTGCCCACCGTCGTGCAGCAAGAGCAAGCCGATAGCGCGAAGTACGACCTCCAGGAGGAGGCGCGCGAAGCCGGGATGGGCGCCGAGGAGCGCTCGCACGCCCGGCTCTTTCGGGCCATCGGCGAGCAGGCCCCGGGGCTGCAAGGCGGGTCGATCGCCCGGCTCGAAGGGCGGCATCGCGCCGGTGGCGGCAATGCGTTGCGGGCGGCGGTGCTGGGGGCGAACGACGGGCTGGTCTCCAACGCGAGTCTGGTCATGGGCGTGGCCGGCGCCGAGCTCGCCGGGCGGTCGATTCTGGTGACCGGGCTGGCGGGGCTCATGGCCGGGTCGCTGTCGATGGCGCTGGGGGAGTGGCTCTCGGTGCAGAGCGCCCGCGAGCTGTTCGAGCATCAGATCGGCATCGAGCGGGAAGAGTTGCTGGCCGCGCCCGAGGAGGAGGCCGAGGAGCTGGCGCTGATCTACCAGGCCAAGGGGCTCGACCCGGAGCAGGCCCGCGTGCTGGGGCAGCGCCTCGTGCAGGATCAGCAGGCGGCGCTCGACACCCTGGCGCGGGAAGAGCTGGGGATCGACCCGGAGGAGCTGGGAGGATCGGCCTGGGTGGCGGCGACGACGTCGTTTCTCCTCTTCGCGGTCGGGGCGATCATCCCGGTGCTGCCCTACTTCTTCGTGGAGGGGATGACGGCGGTCGCCGTCAGTGTGGTGCTGAGCGTGATCGGTCTCTTCGCCATCGGGGCCGCGATCACGGTCATCACCGGGCGCAACGCGCTGGTTTCGGGCTTGCGGCAAGTGCTGTTCGGCGTGGCCGCGGCGGCGATCACCTTCGGCGTCGGGCGGTTGGTCGGGGCGTCGCTCGCTGGATGATCGAGACGAGGAGAGCGAAATGGAGGGAGGCGGCATGATGTCGGAAGGGCGAATCCTGGGCAACGTTGCGCTCGGCGACGCCATCGCGCGTCTGCTCCCGGACGTGCCGAGCGGCCGCCGCTCGGAAACGCTGCTCAAGACCCCGACGCTGCGCGTCGTGCTGGTGACGATGCGCGCCGGCACGGAGCTGCACGAGCACACCGCCCCCGGGGTCATCACGATGCAGGGACTGCAAGGCCGGCTGGCCGTGACCGTGGAGGGCGAGGAGCAGGAACTGGCTGCTGGCGATCTCATCGCCCTGGAGGCAGACACGCGCCACGCCGTGCGCGCCATCGAGGACGGCGCGTTCCTGCTCACCATCGCCTGGGCCGCCGCTCCGGGCGAGCGCTCCGCGGCGGAGCGGTAACCCGGCGGCATCCGGCGCGATCGTGGACCCGCTCAGCTCGGTCATGTTGCGCGCCTCGCTGCTGTGGCTGGTGGCCGGGGTTGGCGTCGGGGCCGCGATGCTGGTCGACCGCGCGTTGCCGGGGCAGTGGCGCGTCTGGCTGTCCCCGAGCCACGCCCACATGCTCTTCGTGGGGTGGTTCCTCCAGTTCGCCCTCGGCGTCGCCTACTGGCTCCTGCCGCGCCGCCGTTCCCCCGCGCGGCCGCTCGGCTACCACGAGCGCGCCGCGGCGCTGGCGGCTGCCGCCCTCAACCTGGGACTGCTCCTGCGCGTGGCGGCGGAGCCGTTGGAGCGGGCGGGAGTCGTCACCGATGCGACCTTGACCATGCTCGGGCTGTCGGCCCTGCTGCAATTCGGCGCGGTGCTGATCTTCGCGGCCCAGCTCTGGCCCCGGCTCGGTGCCCGCGCCGTCCGCGGCCGACAACAGACCTCGGCCTGATCCTCGCCCGCCGAGCACGTGTTCTCCAGGCGTAGACTGCCCGCGAACGAAGCGCTCGCGGCAGACCGCCGCCAGCGCCGCGCATGGGCGAGCGGGACGCATGACGGGTTCCACCAACGAGTCGCCAGAGCCGGACGAGGCGCACGCCAGATCCGAGCGCCTCGAGCTGCTCCACCACCTCGAGGCGTTCCTGGAGCCGCTGCTGGCCTCACTCGGCCTCCTCTTCCTCGGCTTGCTGCTCGTCGACCTCTCCGGCTCCGTCACCACTCCGCAGCAGCGCCTCTGGCTCGACCGCGCCATCAACGTCATCTGGGCCATCTTCGTCATCGATTTCGTGGTGAGGCTCGTCGTCGCGCCGGAGAAGCGGCACTATCTCAAGCACAACTGGCTGACGCTGCTGTCGCTCGCGTTGCCCTTCCTGCGCCCCATCCGCGCCCTCCAGGCGTTGCGGGCGGTGCGCTCGCTGAGCCTGATCCGCCTGCTAACCGGGTTCAACCGCGGCATGCGGGTGCTGCAGACGTTCACGCGGGGGCGGCAGATTGCCTACCTCGCGGCGCTCTCGTTGCTGGTGGTCCTGGCCGGGGCGGTCGGGGTGCTCTATTTCGATCGCGGTCAGCCCGGCGCCTCGATCCGGACCTTCGGCGACGCCCTCTGGTGGTCGGCCACCATGATCACGACCATCAACAGTGGCCTGGACGCCGTCAGCCCCGAAGCCCGCATCATTGCGATCTTGCAGCGGATCTTCGCCGTCAGCGTTTTTGGCTTCATCACGGCCACGATCGCCAGCTACTTCATTGGCCGCTCCGTCGAAGAGCGTGCGACGACCGCCGCCGACCCCGCCGCAGAACCGCTTCGCGCCCAGCTGGAGGCGCTGCGCCACGAAAACGCCGCCCTCCGCCGCGACATCGCCGCCCTGCGCGAGAGCATCGATCGACTCGAGTGACGGGGTTCGGGTGACGGGTTTCAGGTTCTGGGTTGTGGGTGATGGTCGGAGGCGGCAAGCGGCGGCGTCGTTCGTCAATCCCCGACACCCGAACCCGTCACCCGTCACCCGTCACCCCACGTACGCCTCCAGCTCCCCGCGGTTCCGCACCGTGATACGGTGCTTGGCGTCCACTTCGATCAGCGTGCGGCGGGTGAAGCCGACCAGGACTTCGTTGACGCGGACGCGGGTCGCCCCGACTAACGCGGCCAGATCGGACTGGGTGATGCGGAGAGGGATGCGGGCGCCGCCGTCGGGCAGCTCTTCGCCCAGGGCGTCGGCGAGGGCCAGCAGTTGGCGGGCGACGCGGCCATGCACGTCGAGGGTGGCCATCGCCTGGAGCTGCGCGTTGGCCAGGCGCAAGCGGCGGGCGAGGAGGCGGAGCAGATTCTCGGTGATGGCCGGGATGTCGCGGCGCAACCCCTCGAACGAGCCGCGGTCGATCCAGACCAGCGTCGAAGGCTCCAGCGCGGTGACGTCGGCGGAGCGGCCGGAGCGGTCGGCCACCGCCAGCTCGCCGACGATCTCGCCGGGACCGAGCAGCGCCAGCGTCAGCTCGCGGCCGCCGGCCTCCAGGGTGGAGACCTTCAACGTGCCGTCGAGGATGACGTAGGCGATCTCGCCCGGCTGCGCGGCGGTCATGATCGTGGCCCCGGCGCGAAACGTGGTGCGGCCCAGCAGCGCGTTCACCCGCGCCAGCTCGGAGGCGGAGAGCCCGCGAAACAGCTCGAGTTTGCCGAGATCCGCCGGGTCTGCCACGCCGGTCATTCGCCCGCCCCCTTGCTTTCGCCGTCGCGCCCGTGTTCGCCAATCACCGTATCATGCCCCAACCATGACGCGGGGCCCGTGGGCGCCTGTTCCGAAGTTGACGGGCGCGGCGCCAAACCGGCGGCGCCGCTCCGCGATCTTGGGGTGTCATGCTGAACGAAGTGAAGCATCTCGGCCCGACGAGGCCTCGGACCGCTAGCGCCGGGATGCTTCGCTGACGCTCGGAATGAGACGGGGGCTGGCGGCCGTGCGCAGCCTCCCCTGGCGGTAAAGCAGGCAAAGGAGCCGAACCATGAACGACCAATGCTCATCACTCCTTCCACGCCGGCAGATGCTGGCCGCCGGCGCCGGCGCCTTGGCCCTCTTCGCGCCCAAGGCGCAGGGCGTCGCCACCCGCATCATTTTGCAGCGCGGCATGAGCGGCGGCGGCCTGGCCCAGCTCGAAGGCGGGGAGGAGCCGCGCCTGGCCAACTTTGGGCTCTTCGCCTCCTCGCTGCTGCTCCCCGACGGCACGACGCTGGTGTTGGGCGGCATCCAGTGGATCGAGGCCGGGACTGATTTTCAGCTCCAGAGCAGCCTCGTCACCCAGTGCATCCCGCTCGCCGACCGCGCCGACGGCGCTGATATCCGCGGCCGCATGCAGGTCAACAGCGAAGGCGACTACCCCTTCGTCATCCGCGCCTTCGACGCCGGTCGCCCCGGCTCCGCCCTCGACCGCATCGAGATCGAAGTCAACACCCCCGCCGCCCGCGACGGCGCCGACCCCGGCAGCGACGAGACCTTCACCTATGAAGCCGCCGGCAACCTGGTGGCCGGCGACTTCCAGTGGATCATCAACGACATCCCGATGGTCGCGCCATAGCACGCGCCAATCCCCTCGTCCGC
>CALMZR010000048.1 GCA_937870845.1 uncultured Chloroflexota bacterium | reverse complement strand
TCAGAAGGGTCTGCGCACGAACACGACGTTGCTGGGCGAAGGCGTCACCGACGAAGCCACCACGCGAGCCGTCGTGGCCGAATACGTCAACGTTCTCGATCGCATCGCCGTCGAGGGACTGCAAACCAACATCGCGCTGAAACTGACGCATCTCGGGCTCGACCTCGACCCCGAGCTGGCGTACCGCAACGTCGCCGAGATCGTTGCCCACGCTCGGGAGCGCAGCAACTTCGTCCGCATCGACATGGAAGAGTCGTCCCGCGTCGACGACACGCTGCGCATCTACCGTCGCCTGCGCGAGGACGGCTTCGCCAACGTCGGCACGGTTCTCCAGTCATATCTGTACCGCACGCAGGACGATCTGGAGCAATTACTCCCCCTGGCGCCCAACCTGCGGCTAGTGAAAGGCGCCTACCTGGAGCCACCAAACGTGGCCTATCCGCGGAAAGCGGATGTCGACCGCCTCTACGTCGAGCTCGCCGAACGCTTGCTCCTGGCGGGGGGCTTCACCGGCATCGCCACCCACGACGAGCGGATCATCGACCACGTCATCGCCTTCACCCGCCGCCACGGCATCGGCCCCGACCGCTTCGAACTCCAGATGCTCTACGGCGTGCGCCCCCAGTACCAGGTCGATCTCGCCCGCGCCGGTCGCCGCGTCCTTATCGCCACGCCATACGGCCCACACTGGTACCTCTACCTGATGCGCCGCCTCGCCGAGCGGCCGGCGAACCTGGCGTGGTTCGCGACGAATCTCGTCAAGCGATAGCAGGAGATGAGCAGCGCTGGCGCCTCAGTCCGATGCTGTTGTCTCCAGAAACGCCAAGAACTCACCGGGGCTCATGATCGCTATCTGCTGATGCGAGTGCAGCTTCAGAAGTTGCTTATCCCGTGTGCAGAGGACGGACGCCTGACCGCTGAGAGCGGTTGACAAGACGATGTCGTCCTCCGGATGCGTTGCGACCCCACGCTCGTCAAACGTTGGCTCAACGACAAAGGCAACGCCGCTGAGCTCCGTGAAGATCGCCCGGATGTGGCGCCTGCGGAAAGGTCCCTCCATGCTACTATCCTGCCAAGGAGGAGCAGTCCTGCGCACGAGACACGGATGGCGAGCGTAACGGCGGAGATCCCGGCCATGGCCCACTCCGGGCAGGCGCCGGATGTCCGTGACGCGCGGGCGGTCCCCGTCGTCGCCTTCGCCAACCAGAAAGGCGGCGTCGGCAAGACAACCACCGCCGTCAACACCGCCGTCTCTCTCGCCCAACGCGGCTATCGCGTCCTCCTCATCGACGCCGACCCCCAGGGAAACGCCACCTCATCGTTGGGCATCGACAAGCTCGGCGTCGGCCCGTCGATCTACGACGTCCTCGTCGACGGCTTGCCGCTCGCCGAGGCCATTCAGGCTTCCGATCGGCCTGGCCTCGACCTCGTCGCCTCGACGCCGATGCTGGCCGGCGCCGAAATCGAACTGGTCGACGCTCCCGGCCGCGAAGCCCGCCTGCGCGAGGCGCTTGCCGCGACGGTCTCCCGCTACGACGTGGTCCTCATCGACTGCCCACCCTCACTGGGGTTGCTCACGGTTAACGCCCTCACCGCGGCGCGCTCGGTCGTGGTGCCGATCCAATGTGAGTTCCTGGCGTTGGAAGGACTCGGCCAGTTGATGACCACCGTCGATCTGGTCAAGCGCGGGCTCAACCCGCCGCTCGACGTCACCGGCGTCCTGATGACCATGTTCGATGCCCGCACGCGCCTCTCCGCGCACGTCGTGGCCGAAGTGCGGCGCTATTTCCCGCACCGCATGTTCGGCACGGTCGTCCCTCGCTCCGTGCGTCTCGCCGAGGCGCCGTCGTACGGTCAGGCCATCGTCGAGTACGACCCCAGCTCGCGCGGAGCCGACGCCTACGAGGCCTTCGTCACCGAGCTCTCGACCCGCCTTCACTTGCCGCCCCGAGAACGCCCCCGGAGTCAGCCGCAGGAGGGGAACGCGCCATGACCGCCACCGAGTCGCGTCGTTATGCCATGCCGGGTCTTGAGCCCAAGGCGCCTTGGGACGACGCCTTGCACCCGTTCGACGCTCTCGCCGACACGGGCAAGTTCGTCGGCCTCGGATTGACGTTCGACGACGTGCTGCTGGTGCCCGCGCAATCAGACGTGCTTCCGGCCTCGGTCAATACCGCCACCCGGCTCACCAGGTCGATCACCCTGGCGATCCCGATCCTCTCAGCGGCCATGGACACCGTCACCGAAGCCCGCATGGCCATCGCCCTGGCGCGCGAGGGCGGCATCGGCATCGTTCACCGCAACCTCTCCATCGAGGAGCAGGTCGGCGAGGTCGACAAGGTCAAACGCTCCGAGTCGGGGATGATCGTCGAACCGGTGACGCTGCCGCCGGACGCCCCCGTGCGCGAGGCGCTGGCCGTGATGGAGCGCTACCACATCTCCGGCGTCCCCATCACCGAAAACGGCGGCCGTCTCGTCGGCATCCTCACCAACCGCGACCTGCGCTTCGTCGACGACGTCGAGCAGCCCGTCGGCGCGGTCATGACCAGCGAAGACCTCATCACCGCTCCTGCCGGCACCACGCTGGAGCAGGCGCAGTCGATCCTGCACCGCCATCGGGTGGAAAAGCTGCCGGTCGTCGACGAGCGCGGTTACCTGACCGGGCTGATCACGGTCAAGGACATCCAGAAAAAGATTCAGTTCCCGAACGCGACCAAGGACGCCAAGGGCCGCTTGCGCGTCGGCGCCGCGGTCGGCGTCGGAGCCGATGCCGAGGAGCGCGCCGCCGCCCTCGTCGACGCGGGTGTCGACGTCCTCGTCGTCGATACCGCGCACGGCCACTCCGTCTCCGTCCTCCAGATGGTGGAGAAGATCAAGCGCACCTTCCGCGTCGAGGTAATGGCCGGAAACGTCGCCACCGGCGACGCCGCCGAGGCGCTCATCGCCGCCGGGGCGGACGCGGTCAAGATCGGCGTCGGCCCGGGGTCGATCTGCACGACGCGGGTGGTGGCCGGCGTCGGCGTGCCCCAGGTCACCGCCGTCCTCGATTGCGCCCGCGCCGCCGCCCGCCACGACGTGCCGGTGGTCGCCGACGGCGGCCTCCAGTACTCCGGCGACATCGCCAAGGCCATCGCCGCCGGGGCCGATTCGGTCATGCTCGGCTCCCTCTTGGCCGGCGTCGACGAGAGCCCCGGCGAGGTCGTCCTCTACCAGGGCGAGCGGTTCAAGGAGTACCGCGGCATGGGCTCCATCGGAGCCATGAAATCGCGCTCATTCTCCAAGGACCGCTATTTCCAGGAAGGGATCGGCAACATTCAGAAGCTCGTCCCGGAGGGGATCGAGGGCCGCGTCGCCTACAAGGGCCCCCTGAGCAATCTCATCTACCAGATGGTCGGCGGCCTCCGCTCCGCCATGGGCTACGTCGGCGCCCCCGACATCCCCTCCCTCAAGCGCGACACCCGCTTCGTGCGCATCACCGCCGCCGGCCTCCGCGAAAGCCACCCCCACGACATCGTCATCACCCGCGAAGCGCCGAACTACCGCTCGTCCGGAGGGTGACAGGGTGTCAGGGTGTCAGGGTGTCAGGGTGAGAGGAAAATTGGAACCCTGTCGCGCTGACACCC
Organism: uncultured Chloroflexota bacterium; assembly: GCA_937870845.1. Classification (GTDB taxonomy): domain Bacteria; phylum Chloroflexota; class Chloroflexia; order Thermomicrobiales; family UBA6265; genus JACCXM01. The sequence goes on along the minus strand of CALMZR010000048.1, from coordinate 3,116 downwards.
CGTAACCCCGACACCGGCTCCCGTTGACTCCCTGTCTCATATAGTCAGGCGCGCCATCGCGAGATAGAATAAAAGCAAGGCGTAGTCGCCCAGGGGTGGGGGCCGGGCTTTGCGGAAGGGAACGGGCACAATCCATTCGCGACAGCGACTCGGGATGGCAGCATGCGTGCTGGCGCTGCTTGTCAGCCTCGCCATGCCGTTCGCTCCCGCTGCCGCGCGCGATGTCAGCAAAGGCGCGTCGTTCATCGACGTGCCGCTTTACACCCAGCAGCGCAATCTCAGTTGCGAGTACGCCTCCCTCGTCATCGCTATGGGCTCCTACGACGTCTGGGTCTCGGAGTGGGTCTTCGACGAGATGGTCCCCCAGTCCGACAACCCCCACTGGGGCTACCGCGGCGACATCAACGGCTGGTGGGGCAACACCACCGATTACGGCGTCTATCCCGAACCGCTCGTCGGGCCGCTCGCCCAGCTCGGGTTCCGCGGCGAAGTCTTTTACGCGCAGGGAGACTCGAGCGCGCTCACCAACTTCCTGGACAACGGCGTCCCCGTTGTCCTCTGGCTCGGTCTCTGGGGCGACCAGAGCTTCTACGAGTACGCCGAGGACGGCACGCCCTTCAAGCTGACCCCGGTGTTGCGGGTCACGAAGTCCGTGGGCTCGTTCAAAGCGACTTCGAAGGGCCGTGACGGTCGCGGGAGGGTAGGGTTGCGCAGGTTCTGTGTGTTATTCCCTTGGTACGGAGCGAAGGCGAGCTGACGCGCATTGTCGATGCGTGAGTGGTTGCCAGTCAGCACGAAGCTCAAGTTGCTCGACAGTTCAAAAAGCAGCTTGGAGCGCACCGCATATTCGTTCAGGCCATCGACCTCCGGACCGGCAATGTTGCGCGTAAAACTGTCTTCATTGCGGTAGGCGACCGCGATGTTCGCAGCCATTACGTCTGGTACGATCGGCAAGCTTCCGTAGAAGTTCAGTTTGACGTCGTTGAATCGACCATAGCTGAGAGCGAAGCGGCCTTCCGGCTCAAAGGACGGGTTCAATGTGCGGATCAGGATCGCTCCGCCGCGTCGAGAAAGCGGCGCAGGACCGTCATGTAGGCCTCGCGTTCCTCGACGAAGGCCATGTGCGATGACTCCTCGAAGATGACGAGCTCCGAGCCCTCGATGGCCGCCTGCATGTCCTGCATGTTCGACGGCCACATCTCGTCGTGGCGCCCGACGGTCAGCAGGGTCGGGACGCCGATCTCGCGGAGCCGATCGGTGACGTCCCAGCCGGCGAGGTTGCCGGTGACCGGGCCGAACTCGCTCGGGCCCCACATCGTCAGGTATGGACCGGACCCGAAGCTTGGACCCATCGAGCGCTCCACGACCTCCGGCCACGGATCCAGGCGGCAGAGGTGCCGCTTGTAGAAGACCATGATGGCCGCGGTGTACTCCGGACAGTCGAAGAAGCTGCCGGCCTCGTGGTGCGCGAGCGTTCGTCGCACGTGCGCCGGCAGCCGATCGCGCAGCAGGTTCATCTCGCGCACGGCCCGATCGACGCTCGGCGGCGAGCTGCTGATCGTCAGGCTGACGAGCGGCGGTCGCCGGTCCAAGGTGTACTGGAGCGCAAGCCACCCGCCCCACGAATTGCCGAAGAGGTGGAAGCGATCCAGGCCGAGCGCGTCTCGAACAGCATCCACCTCCGCGACCGAGCGATCGAGCGTCCAGAGGGCGGGATCGTCGGGGCGGTCGGATCGGCCACAGCCGAGCTGGTCGTAGAAGATCACGCGCCGGTCCGTGGCCAGATCGGCGAGCGGACTGACGTAGTCGTGCGCCATCCCGGGCCCGCCGTGAAGGCAGAGGAGCGAAGTCCCACCTTCACCGACGCTGCGATACCAGATCCGCCCGCCCGGAACCGCGATGGTTCCCTCCGTGGATGAAGGGGAGCCCGGCATCGTGCTCAGTCGCGGATCGGCGTCGGGTCGTAGCCGCGCCAGCCGTCGTTCAGGCGCAGGAAGAGGCCTGCCAGGAACGTGAGGATGGCCGAGGCGAAGGTCCGGGTCGTGATCTCGGCCACGTCGCGGGTGGGGTCGAGCTCAACGAAGTCGATGGCTGCCACGCGGGGATCCTGGCCCAGGATGAACAGTGCCTCCAGCAGGTCGGTGGGCGAGATCCCGTCGGCCGTGGCGGCCGCCGTGCCCGGCGCATAGCCGACCTCGAGGACATCGATGTCGACGGTCACGTAGATCGCGTCCGTCCCGCGGCCGGCGATCTCGAGCGCGGAGCCGATGGTCCCCTCCATGCCGCGCTGCCGGATCGCTCGGGCCGTGTAGATCGTGCCGCCCTGCCCCTCGACCCAGCGCTTGTAGTAGCTCGCGTTCATGAAGCCATGGATGCCCACCTGGACGAGGTTCTCCCCGCGCACGCGCACGCCCGACTCCAGGATGCCGCGAACCGGCGTCCCGTTCGTGGGTCCGTGGTCCATGACCCGGACGTCGTTGTGCGCGTCGAAGTGGATGAGGCCCACCTGCTGCTCGGGGTGCGAGGCGCAATAGGCGCGAACCGCCGGTGCGGTGATGGCGTGATCACCGCCCACGATGACCGGGAAGAAGTCCTCCGGCTGGCTCATGCAGGCCTGCAGGCACTCCTGGATGTCGGCCAATCCCTGGTGGAGATCGAGGATCGGGGTGCCGACGTCGCCGAGCTCCCGGACGCGCAGGGTCGAGATGTCGACGTCGAAGTCGGGCGTGAAGGTGGTGAAGATGGCCCACACGTCGCGCAGCGCATTCGGCGCGGCGTGCGCGCTGTTGGGCAGGATCGAGGTCTTGCTGAAGGGAACCGTGATGAGACCGACGTCCAGCGGCGAGGCGAAGTCCCATGGCTTGAGCCAGTTGTTGACCCGCAGCTCGTTGCGGTCGTTCCAGTGCGAGATCTTCAGCTTCTCGGGCGGAAGCAGGTGCGGGATGCCCCGCGGTGAGCGGGGCGCGCTGTAAGGGACGGGCGTCCGCCTGAGGCTCATCGGCCGTCCGCCGGCACAGGCCCGGTGGGCTCCGAACCGCCGCCCCCGGGTCGCTGGGGCGGCGGGAGCATGTTCATCTCGATGAACTCGTCGGAGAGGCTGCCAAGCGGGTTGGATC
>CALMZR010000047.1 GCA_937870845.1 uncultured Chloroflexota bacterium | reverse complement strand
GCTTTTCAGCTGGAGAATATGCCGCTGCATAACCTCCAGATCGTAGCTTTCATGCTCTACCTGACGTGCCGGCACGATCTGGTAGGTCTGAGAACGCCGTCGCGCGAGAAGGTTCTCAAGCCCGCCAGAATCGATCGAATGCTTGAGTTGCTGATCGTCGGACATGCGATCTGCTGGTTGCTCTCCGTGCGGTTCGGCTGGTTTGCGGCGGAAAAATCGCATCACACCCTTCCCCTTGAGACGACGTGTCAGTGCTGGTTGCCAAGGATGCGCGGCAAGAGGTCCAGAACGATCAATACTATAGTCAAGCCGGCAATGAGCCACGTCAGGCCTATGAGCCATACGGTCTGCCGGTGAGTTGTACGTCGGTTCAATTCGTCTCGGTAGTCATCCGGCCCCACGAAATAGAGCCGCTGGACTTGACATGGCGGATATTTGAGGATCAAGAGCTCGTCGTACCGCTTGACCAACTCGTCCTTCGGTAGCTTGGTGATTACTGCCAGCGGCGTGGAGATCAGCCCCTCGTAACGCTGGCACTCCGGTCGATCCTTCGGGTTGTGGTGGGTCACGTGAGCAGCCACCGCCGCCTCCTCTCCTCCTACTCGCCGCCCGATGAGATAGCCATAACGCACTGACACAACGCCTCAAAGTCGCATAATTGGCATCCACCGCAAGGCAGGACTCAACAGGCATCGACTCTGTCTATGCAAACGAGCCGCTGCGTCTTGCCAACGCCCGACAAGCGGGCGTTGGCTTCGTTTGGCCTGCTTTTCCTCAGCGCCGTATCGGCGAGTTTCCAGGTTTTAATTGTTCGGTGTCAGATCGCGCTCGAGCCGGGCCCGTTCTTTCCCTTACTCGACTCCAGCGCCAGCATCGCCGCGTTGACGATCCCGTCGACATCGATGCCGGCCCGCTCGGACAGCATCGAGTCGGGTGAACGCGATGCGAGCAGTTCAACCCGCGAAGAGGCGATCCAAGTCTATGGTCACGCCGGGGAGCGCCGCCAGCTCGACGACCCCGCCGTGCTGCGTCGATTTGACGTACGAACCGTCCGGTTGCCGCACCCAACGGTTCAGCGTCGGCTCGTATGGGTGCAGCCGCCAGATGTCGAGATCGCCACGCTGTTGGTAGACCGGGATTTTGGTCTCGACATCGTAGTCGCCGGTCGACGGTGACCAGACTTCGACGACGAGAGGGAGTGGCCGGGAGAAGATCGCCAGATCCGGCAACTCCGCAATGGCCTCGCCGTACGCCGTCGGCACGACCATCACGTCTGGCAGGAAGATCGTTGCGCCAGGGACGCGGGCGCGTGCTTCCGCGAACACCCGGTAATCAGCCTCATCCAACTGGTTGCCGAGATGTCGAACAAGCCGGGTCACGATGTTGAGGTGTTTCCAGCTCATCCCCGGCTTCTCCACCAGCACGCCGTCGTGCAGCTCCCAGAGGCCCTCCACGCCGGAGATCACGAAATCCTCGTATTCCTGCTCGGTCATCCGTTGCGCGACGGCCATCCGGACCTCCTGGCATGGCGCGACGAACCTGGCCATTCCGTACAGGAGTTTACTCCGCCAGGAAGCGCCCGCTACGATTCGTTCAGCTCCAGCGCCAGCATCGCCGCGTTGACGATTTCATCCGCATCGATGCCGGCGTACTCGTAGAGGTCGGCGCGGGAGCCGGACTGGCCCCACTGGTCCATGCCGAGGGGGACGACGGGGGCGCCGTAGACGCTGCCGAGGAAAGCGAGGCCGTGGGAGGCGCCGTCCTGGACGGTGACGATGGGGGCGCGGCGCTCGTCGGCGGGGATCAATGCGGCGAGGTGGCCGAGGTCGGGGGCGCGGTGGGCGTCCGCGAGGAGGTTTTCACGCGCCTCGCGCAGCGCGCGGTAGAGGCGGCGGGCGCTGGTGAGGTTGATGACATTGGCAGCGACGCCTTCCTCGTGCAGGCGTTTGGCGGCGGCGATGGCTTCCGGGATCATGATGCCGCCGGCGGCGATCTGCACCGCGTCGCGGGCGGGGAGATCGGGCGCGGCGACGCGGCGGTCGACGATGCGGTAGCCGCCGAGGAGGGTCTGGCGGCGCAGCTCGTCCTCGCCGAGGCGGGTCAATGCTTCGTCCATCAATCCCTGCTCGACCGGCTTGGTGGAGAGGCGGAAGTAGGTGGAGAGGCCGTGGGCGCGGTCGCAGCACTGGCGCAAGGCTTCGAGCAGCATCCACTCCACCTCGCGGGCGAAGGCGGGCTCGTAGAAATCGAGGCCCGGCAGCTCGATGCCGAGGGAGGGGGTGACGGTGCTCTGGTGGGCGCCGCCCTCGGGGGAGAGGGAGACGCCGGAGGGGGTGCCGGCGAAGATCATCTTGGCCCCGCCGTAGAGGCCGTAGATGAGGGCGTCGAGGCCGCGGCAGACGAAGGGGTCGTAGACGGTGCCGATGGGGATCAGGTGCTGGCCGGTCAGCTCGTAGGAGAGACCGTACTGGCCGAGGGCCATGAAGAGGTTCATCTCCGAGATGCCGAGCTCGATGTGGCGGCCCTCGGGGCCGGGGAGCCAGCGCAGCATCCTCTGCGCACCCTCCTCGTAGTCCGCGGAGGCTTCCGGGGCAAAGACGCCGACCTTGTTGATCCAGCCCGCGAGGTGGGTGGAGGTCGCCACGTCCGGGGAGAGGGTCATGACCCGCTCGCCGACCTCCGGCGCTTCGGCCAAGCGCACCAGGACGCGGCCCATCGCCTCCTGGGTGGAGGTCACGGCGGGATGGGTGGCGCCGAGCGAATCGGGGATCGCTTCAGCCGTGAGTGGAGCTGCGACCACGGTCGGCGGCGCGGAAAAGGCGGCGCCGCGCTCGGCGCAGAGCAGCCCTTCCGGCGAATCGGGCGGGAAGGCGGCCCAGATGTCGTCGGCGGGGACGCCGAGGTGGACGCGCAGCTCGTCCATCTGCGCCTGGGAGAGCAGCATGGAGTGGTTCAGCGGGTCGCCGGCCAGGGGCAGGCCGAACCCCTTGATGGTGTAGGCAAAGACGACGACCGGAGCGTCCTCCACGGCGTCGGCCTCGGCCAGCACCTCGACCAAGCGCGGCAGGTCGTGGCCGGCCAGGTTGGAGACGACGCGGGCGAGCTCCTCGTCCGGGATTTCGGCGACCGCGAGCTGGATGTCTTTGGCGTCGGCTTCGTTTGGGACGTCGGCCAGGCGGCGGCGCAGCTCGGCGCCGTCGCGCTGGCGGATGAGGGCCTGGTACTCCTCGTTGCTCATCTCGTCGATGCGGCGGCGCAGGGCGTCGCCGCCGGGGCCGCGCATGGCCGCTTCGAGGCGGGAGCCGTATTTGGCCTCGAAGACCTTCCAGCCGGCGCTGGCGAAGAGCGCCTTCAGGCGGGCGGCGCGCACGCCGGGGATGACGCGGTCGAGGCTCTGCCGATTGAGGTCGATGATCCAGATGACGTTGCCGAGCCCCTGGATCGACTCCTCGGCGACGGCCTCCCAGACGTTTCCTTCGTCCAGCTCAGCGTCGCCGATGAGGGCGATAAAACGGTCGGACGAGACCGCTCCGAAGTGGGTTTCGGCGTAGCGGGCGGCCTGGGCGGCGAAGACCGGCGCCACGGCGCCGAGCCCAACCGAGCCGGTCGAGAAATCGACGATGTCCGGGTCTTTGGTGCGGGAGGGGTACGCCTGCAAGCCGCCGAAGGCGCGCAGCGTGGGCAGATAGGCGCGGTCGAGGCGGCCGAGGAGGTACTGCGCGGCGTGGAAAACGGGGGAGGCATGCGGCTTGATGGAGACGCGGTCGCCGGGGCGGAGGAAGGAGAAGTACAACGCGGTGAGGATGGTGGCCACAGAGGCGGAAGAGGCTTGATGGCCGCCGACCTTGCCCTTCTCGGGGTTGGGGCGGACGTTGTTGGCGTGGTGGATGATCTGCGTCGCCAGCCAGAGCAGGCGCCGCTCGATCGATTCCAGCGTCTGCAGCGTCTCCGGCGAGAGAGCCCCCCCCTCCGGCGGCGCGGCCAGGCTCGTGCCGCTCGGGGATCGCTCGATGGTTGCGCTCATGGGGGATGCTCCTTCGGCCTCGGGGCGGAGACGCGTATGCGGTCATGGTAAATCGCCGGGGCGCCCTGATGCCGGGAACTTCGGTATCATCACCGCGAGCCAGAGGTTCCGGACGCGCGAGGCAAGGAGCGGTATGACCGGGGGCAACCCGCTGGGGGGTCAGGGGGCAGGAGTCTCACCGGGGGGGCGAACGCGCTCCATTGGCGACCAATCCGGGGATGGCCGCGCGCCCGATCTCCCCGTGCCATTGACCAGAACCCAGATCGAGCTGCCGGTCGCCACGATCGCGAAGGTGCTGGTCACGATCGCCCTGATCCTGTTCGTCGGGCAGGTCTGGCAGATCCTGTTTCTGCTCTTCGTCGGGACGCTGATCGCGATGGTGCTGGCCCGGCCCGTGTCGTGGTTGAACGGTCGCGGGCTGCCGCGCGGGTTCGCGATCGCCATCGTCCTCGGCGCCGCGATCGCCGGTGTGGCGCTGGTGCTCTGGATCGTGACGCCGGCGCTCGTCGCCCAGGTGCGCGAGTTCTGGGCGTCTTTGCCGCAGAATCTGGAGACCGCGCTGGCCTGGGTCGCCACCCGCTGGCCCGACGTCTACGCGCAGGCGGTGGCGTGGGCGGAATCGCAACAAGCCACGTTTGACCCGGGGGCCGTCGATGTGCAGGGGGTGCTCTCGCAGGGCGTGGACATCATTGCCAGCATCGCCAATGTCGTCATCGCCCTGATCATCGCCGTCTATATCCTGGCCGACGAAGGGCGGTCGCTGGACGGGGTTTACGAGCGGATGCCGCCGCGCCAGGCCCGCAAGCTGCAACGGACGTTCCCGGCCGTGGCCCGGGTGGTGAACGGCTACGTGACCGGGCAGGCGATCAACTCGACGCTGTTCGCCGTCTTCACCTTCGTGCTGCTCACGGTGTTGGACGTGCCATCGGCGGCCGTGCTGGCGCTCATCGCGGCGGTCGGCGACGCGATTCCGCAAGTGGGGGTGACGCTGGCCACGATCCCGGCGGTGCTGCTGGCGCTGACGGTGTCGGTGGAGACCGCCGGGATCGTCCTCGTGGCCTATACGATCTACCAGGCGGTCGAGAACTACGTGACGTCGCCGCGGGTGTTCAGCCAGACGCTGCAGCTGCGCCCGCTGGTGACCCTGCTCGCCATCCTGATCGGCGGCAGGCTGCTGGGGATCGTCGGGGTGTTGCTCGCTTTGCCGGTGGCGGCGGCCATTCCCACGGTCACGGCGATCTGGCTGGACGAGGAGGAAGCGGCGTAGGCCCACACGCTCTGCCCTGTGCCTCCCGCGCGGCGTTCAGCTCGTGTCATTCCGATGAAGGGGAATCTCGGCCCGATGCGACACCGATGGTTGGGCACGCCGAGATTCCTCGCTGGCGCTCGGAATGACACAACTTTGGCCCGGCGCGATGCCGCCTCATTCCGTCAGTAGTACGCTGCCGTCGATCAGCCAGCGGTCGCTCTCCTGGTCGAATACGAAGAAGAGGTAGTCGCGGAATTCGCGGCGGGGCGTCGAGGTCTCCACCAGCGCGCCGACGCGGCCATCGGGAAGGGCGACGACGTCTTCGATGGCGTCGATGCGCAGGCGACGCGCCTCGGGGACGGGGCGGGGCCCCTCCTGGATGCCGCGCAGGACCTCGGGGTCGACGGTGGCGGGGCTGCCGTAGAGCTCGACCAGCATGGCCGGGGTGAAGAAGACCAGCATGCGCGCGTAATCGCCGGCGTTGCGGCAGGCGATCGACTCGCGCACGGTGGCCGTGACACTGGCGACCGTCTCTTCGTCGGCGGGCTCGCCCCGCGGCGGCGCGAACGGTTCCGGCGAACCCGTGACGATCGGGCGCGGGGTGGCGGCGACCGGCTGCATCGAGTCGGCGGGGAACTCGATCGACTCGGGGAGCGGAATCCGGCACTCGTCGGGGGACGGGACGTTCGGATCACTCGCGATCGGCGTCGCCTGGGCGAAGGCGGCCGCGGGGCACAGGCTGAGCGCGAGCAGGATCGTCGCCATGCCGGCGCGGAATCGAACGAGGGATTGCGGCGGCCTCATCGGCGCTCCTTGGTGACCAAAACCGGCGCGCCGGCGATGGCCGCCAGCGCCCGGCGAAGGTACCACGAAGGCGATGGGTCGTCGCCTATCCCCTGCTCGTTCGACCAACGATTGGATCAGCCAGACGGTCGGTCGGGCTGAGGCCACGTGGCGGCCGGGCGCGGCTCCGGCGGCGGTTGTCGGCCCGCGGCCGACCGGCGATGCGGGCATTGCCCCTACTCCGGGGGGTGTGGCGGCGCTCCAAACGGCCACGACCCCCTGCTTGGGTTCCCGGAAGACGCCGAAGAGTTCGAAGAGTTCGAAGAATCTGAAGATTTCGGGGGCAGGGGTGCGGCGTCGGGCGCCGCGCGGGACGCGTGCCTTTCCGATAGAGGAGCGATCTCGACTCCAAGGGGGCACCGTCGATGGTGAGCCGAGATTCCTCGCTGCGTTCGGAATGACACGGGGGTGGGCTCGGAACGACGCGGGGGGCGACTCGGAAGGACGCGGGGTGAAACGGCGCCATGGGCGGTTACGGTCAAGACAGCCGGTATAGCTCTCGCGCGTTGCCGGACAGGATCGATCTCGCGGCTTCGGCGGCGTGGAGGCCGGTGAGCATGCCGTCGTCGACCAGCTCGCCGAGGACGGAGGCGACCGCCTGCTTGCCGAGTTTGGCGCTGGTGTAGGCGATCTCGGGGACCTTGAAGCCGTCGGAGCCGTAGCAGATCTTGGTGAGCGGGGCCATGGCGGCGACGCCGCGGACGATGTCCCAGGCGGCGTTGCCGGCGAAGGGGATGCCTTCGCTCAGGTCGCACCAGACGCGGGGGAGGACGTTGGCCATGTAGGCGGCTTCGCGGTGGTAGGGGTAGCCGGTGTGGACGAGGAGGACGCGGCAGGCGCGGTAGGCGGGGAAGCGCAGCAGGTCCATCAGGTAGGCGGGGCGGCACATGACGAGGTTGACCTCGAAGTCGCCCATGCCGGTGTGGATCTGCATCGGCGCGTCGTGCTCCATACAGAGCTCCAGGGCGCGGCAGAGGAGGTGGTCACGAAGCTGCTTCATGCTGCCGCCGCCGAGGCCGCGGCGGATGGCGTCGAGGGCCTTGTAGCCCTGGTCGGGGGTGCGGCTGAGGGGGGAGACGTCGAGACCGGTGCGGTAGGCGATGATCGACTTCACGCCGCAGAAGCCCTGGGTGGTCAGGGCGGCGGCGATGGCGTCGTCGTAGCGGCGGCGGAACTCGGGCCAGCCGATATCGGTCTTGAGCAGGTCGGCGATGAGCGGCTCGATGCGGAAGATGGGGACGACCTCGACCGGAAGCTCGGAGCGGACTTCGGCGATGTCGAGCATCGGCAGCGGGATGCCGAAGTCGCAGACGAGGGTTTTCAAGCCGGCGTCGGCGTAGAGGCGGGCGACGTAGCCGGAGTAGTCCGCTTCCACGGCGGCGTTGCGGGCGGAGAGGACGGCGTCGAGGGTCGGTTCGACGTCGAAGAAGCGGGCCAGGTCGATGACCATGCGCGTGAAGTAGAGGGTGTTGCGCTTGCCGCGCTGGATCTCGGCGCGGACGTCGTCGGTCCAGGCGATGCCGCCTTCTTCCATATAGCCGCGATCGCCGCCGCCGAAGGCGGAGAGGTCGGTGAACTCTTCCACCGAGACCGCGCCCCGGTTGAGGAAGGGGTGGATGTGGACGTCGACGACGGGGAGGTGGTCGACCTCGATGGCAGCCATGGTCAGATGATCTCCAGGTAGGTCTCGCGTTCCCACGGGTGGACGTGGATGTCGTAGGTGGCCAGCTCGTGGCGCTTGACGGTCAGGAAGTGCTTCAAGGCGGTCTCTCCGACCGCGCCGGCGACGACTTCGTCGGCTTGCAGGGCGGCCAGCGCCTGGGGGAGGCTGCGCGGCAACTCGCCGATGCCGTAGCGGTCGATCTCCTCGGGGGTGAGGTGGCCGATGTCGCCCTGGAAAGGAGGCGGCGGCTCGATCCGGCGGCGGATGCCGTCGGCGCCGGCGGCGAGCAGCCCGGCGAGGAGGAGGTAGGGCTGGGCGCTGTTGTCGGGGGAGCGGACCTCGAGATGGCGGCGGCCGCCGACGCCGGGGATGCGCACTACGCCGGAGCGGTTGCCGTAGCCCCAGTAGGTGTTGGCCGGGGCCCAGGAGCCGGGGAGGAGCCGCTTGTAGGAGTTGACGGTCGGGGAGCCGAGGCCGGTCAGCGCGTCGAGGTGGGCCATGATGCCGCCGAGGAACCAGCTTCCCTCTTGCGAGAGGGAGGTTTCGTCCTGGTCGGAGGGGGTGACGTCGCGCTCGCCGGCGGCGTCCCAGAGGCTGAGGTGGACGTGGAGGCTGTTGCCGGACCAGTGGGCGTACGGCTTCGGCATGAAGGTGGCTACATAGCCCTGCTCGCGGGCCACGTCGCGCACCGCCTCTTTCAGGGAGAAGTAGTCGTCGACGGCGCGGATGGGATCGGCGTGACGGACGGACATCTCGTACTGGCCGGGGCCGTACTCCTTGCCGAGCTGGGCGACGGTGACACCCATGGCGCGCAGCTCGTCGATGACGCGGTCGACGAACTCGTGCGCGGCGGCGAGACCGGCCTGGCTGAACATGCGGGTGGTGTTGATCGGCTCGTAATCGCCGCGCTCGTTGGGGGTGAGCAGATAGAACTCCGGCTCCAGCGCCGCCTGCACGGAGTAGCCGAGATCGCGCAGATCGGCGATGGCGGCATCGAGGCGGGTGCGCGGGCAGCCGTCCCAGACGGAGCCGTCGGTGGCGCGCATCCAGGCGTGGCAGCGCGCCGTGCGCGGATAGCGCGGCAGGACGGCGTAGGAGCGGGGGTCGGGGAGGGCGAGGAAGTCGCCGGCGTCGGCGAGCAGCGTGGCCCCGAGCGATTGGTGATCGTCGGCGGCCATGTTGAGATTGGCCATGGCGAAGACGACGCCGCTATTGGCCGCGCTGTCGAAACTCTCCGGGGGGAGGGTCTTGGCCTGCGGGCGGCCGCCGTAGTCGTGGTAGATGACCCAGAAGTGCTCGATGCCGTCGGTACGGAGGCGGGAGAGCAGCGTGGTGCTGTCGGCCGAGCGGTCAGTCATCGGTGAGCTCCTCGTCGGCGGCGATGGCCTGGATAAGTTTCGCCAGGAGCGCGGTGCGGGGGACGATGCTGGAGCGCAGGATGTATTCGTCGGGGCCGTGGTCGAGGCCGCCAATCGGGCCCAGGCCGTCGAGTCCCGGCGTGCGGGCGTGGCAGGCCCAACTGACGTCGGAGCCGCCGCCGGTGCGCGCGGCGCGCAAGGGAAAGCCGAGCTCGCCGGCGATGCGGACGGCGTGCTCCTCCAGGCGGATCGTCCCCGGCGTGCGCTCCATGGCCGGATTTCCGGAGCCAAGGGGGATCGCCTTCATCTCCACGCCCGGAACCCAGGGCGTGGCCACGACCTTTTCGAACGCCGCCGACAGCTCGGCCAGATCGGCGCCGGACCAGGCGCGCAGGTCGAACATGCCGCGCGCCGAGTCGGCGACGACGTTCGGGTTCGTTCCCCCCTCGATGCGGCCGGGGTTGACCGTCATCCCCTCCTTCAGCCCGTTGAGCTTGAAGGTCTCCACGATGACGTTTGCCAGGGCCAGGGTGGCGCTACGGCCCTTTTCCGGCTCGACGCCGGCGTGGGCCGCCTTGCCGGCCGCCTCGACGGCGTACCAGCGGGTGGCCTTGCGGGAGGAGACGATGTCGCCGTTCTCGCGGGCGGCTTCCAGGGTGATGACGGCGTGGTGGCGCGACCCCTCCGCCATGAGGAGGTCGACGGAGTGGCGCTCCTCGATCTCCTCGTCGGAGACGATGACGAAGGTGATCGCGCCGTAGTCGCGCCAGCCGCTGGCGGCGAGGGCGCGCAGGGCGTAGAGGCCGGTGAGGAGGCCGGCCTTCATGTCGCAGGTTCCGGGGCCGATGAGCTTGTCGCCCGATGCGGTGACGGGGCGCTCGGCGGCCGTTCCCCGCGGGTAGACGGTGTCGGCGTGGCCGAGGAGGAGGATGCGGGCGCGCCCCTCTCCCTCACCGCGGGCGACCAGATCGTCGCCCCAGCGCTCTTGCGGGCGGCGCTCGACGGTGAATCCCATCGCGCCCAGCCGCTCCTGAAACCAATCCTGGACGGCGTCGACGCCCGCTTTGTCGTCGGAGCCGGAGTCGATGGCGGAGAGGCGGCGGAGGTCGGCAATGTAGGTGTCAAGATGTTGGTCGAGGTAGGTGATGATTGGGTCGCTCATGGTTCCTCGCTCTTCAACTTCCGCTTAGGCGCCCAGGCCGCGGAGACGGCATCGGACGACGGACTTCGCTATGCTTTCGGTGGTCATTGACCGAGGACGAATGCCAAACAGCAGGGATCGCGCCATGCCATCGAACAGCCGACTGTCGGTTTCCGCCGTCGCCGACCTCGACCATCTGAGACGCATGGTTGGGCCGGATCCGCACCGTCCAGGACCGGCGCGCGGTCGCCTCCTGGCCGGGAGTGTCCCTGTCTGGGCGATTATCGGATACATCGGCGCCATCGCGGGATCGACCGAGCCGGAAGCCATCACCGATGCCGTGATTGCCGAGGCCGCCGCGGCCTACGACGTTTCGGACGAGGCCGTGCGGGCGGCACTGCTCTACTACGAAGAGCACCGATGCGCCATCGACTCCTTGCTCGAGGCGAATGCGGCCGCACTTGCGTAGCGCGTGGCGGACTTGAGGCTCGTCCTCGACGAGGATGTCTCCCACCGGCTTGCCGGTCTTCTCCGCGCTCAGGGCTGGGACAT
>CALMZR010000046.1 GCA_937870845.1 uncultured Chloroflexota bacterium | reverse complement strand
CCGCCTCGGCGAGCCGGTGGCGTACAAGCTTCTCCCTGGCTCGACGCCCACGCTCTTGGCGCAGGAGGGTTCGAGCATCCGCGAGCGTGCCCGCTTCGCGACGCACCACCTCTGGGTCACGCCGCACTCCCCCGCCGAGCGGCGACCCGCGGGCGACTTCCCCAACCAGCACGTCGGTGGCGACGGCCTCCCCCGCTGGACCGCGGCCGACCGCTCGCTGCTCGACACCGACGTGGTGGTGTGGCACACCTTCGGCGTGACGCACATCCCCCGCCCGGAGGACTGGCCCGTGATGCCCGTGGAGCGATGCGGGTTCTCGCTCGTGCCGGTCGGCTTCTTCGACCGCAACCCGGCACTCGACGTTGCCCCGCCGAACCACTGTCACTGACATGTCCCCGATCGCCTTCATCTGTGCCATGCCGGTGGAGCTCAAGCCGCTCGTGGAGCGCCTGCCGCTGTCCGCGCGCACCCCCCCTCCCCCCACCCGCAGCCTTAGCCTTTTTTGACCCGCCCTTCTTCGCCTTTCCGGAAACAGAGGACCCGACCATGGTGGCTGGGGGAGAACAGAACGGTTGGTGACAAGAAAGAGCAGAGGAAAGGAGGCTGCGAGTGGGCGCCTCCCTTTTTTCTACTTCTGCACGAAGTTTCGTGGAGATTTAAACTAGAACGATCCGGCTGTCTTCCAGAACGGACCCGGACCTTCGTTCTCGTTCTCTCTCCATGGCTCGCTCCAAGTCGAGCGGAGGTTCGGGTGGCGCGTCGCCTGCAAAGGCCCCAAGGAAGCCGAAGGATGGGTCAGGGAAGAAGAGACGGCGCTCGCGCGTCACTATCCCGAAGAAGAAGAAGAAGGGCCAGCCGGTCCCGCCGCGCAAGCGTTTCGTGGACTTGCCGGCCCGACATTCCGGCCCCGAGCGACCGCGCCGGGGGCCCGCGCGGGAGGTTGGCCTGTGAACATGCCAACTGTCGCCGAGCAAGCGTCGGTATTGGACGCCCTGCGGGCGCTCGACCGGGGCGGTCTCGGGGCGACGATCCGCCTCAGCATGAATGCCTCGCTTCGGGATGAGGTGGAGGGGATATTGGGCGGGTATCTGCGGCACATCGCAGAGCGGGATCTGGGGAGTTTGCGGGTGTTGCGGGAGATGTTGGACGGGGCGCCGTACGACGCGAAGTAGTTCGACGCGTTGCGGTGGCGACGATGCGATAGCGGCGGTCGTGGCGCGTAAGAGGCTTCGCTACCTGGGCGCCGAGATTCCTCGCTACGCTCGGAATGATACCGGTGTCACGAGGCGCTATTCACCGCCGGTTTCGGTCAGCTCTTGTTCCACCAAGATTCGTTCGGTGGGGGAGAGTGCATCGAGGTCGAGGAGGTCCGGGCGGAGGCGGGCGGTGCGGCGGATGGACTGTTCGCGACGCCAGCGGGCAATCTCGGCGTGGTGGCCGCTGAGGAGGATGGGGGGGACTTCAAGGCCGCGAAAGGCGGGCGGGCGGGTGTACTGGGGATACTCCACGAGGCCTTCGCGGTGCGATTCCTCGGCGGTGGAGGCGGCGTCGATGGCGCCGGGCAGCAGACGCGCGACGGCGTCGATGATGACCGCGGCTGGCAATTCCCCGCCGGTAAGGACGTAGTCGCCGATGGATAACTCCTCCGCCTGGAGGATTTGGACGGCGCGGTCGTCGATGCCTTCGTAGCGGCCACAGACGATGGCGAGCCGTGACTCTCGCGCCAGGTCTTCGGCCAGGGACTGATCGAAGAGGCGGCCGCCGGCGGACATGACGAGGATGCGCGTCTGCCCGAGGGCATCCCCGAGCGTCTCCTCGACGGCGGCGACGATGGGCGGGGCCATCATGACCATGCCGGCGCCGCCGCCGTAGGTCGTGTCGTCGACAGTGCGGTGCTTGTCCGTGGCCCAGTTGCGGATGTCGTGGATGGCGATCGAGATGATGCCGCGGTCCTGGGCGCGGCGGAGGATGCTCTCGTCGAGGGGGCCGGCGAAGATGCCGGGGAAGATGGTGAAGACGTCGAAGGCGAAGGGGGGCTTGGGGCCGTCGCCATCGCCCTCAGACACGGGGACGATCCGAATCGGCTGGCCGCGCGTCGAGGACCTCCATGATCTTCGGCGCGGCGGAGACGAGGGAATCCAACGTCAGGTCGGGGGCGAAGCCGTCTTCCGTGTGGCGTCTACCCTCGCGGCGCAGCCAGACGGTCCCCATCCCGACGCGGCTGGCGCCTCCGACGTCGAAGCGCAGGGAGTCGCCGATGTGGACCATGCGGCTCGGGTTGCCGCCAAGCGCGTGCGCGGCGTGCAGAAAAATCTCTGGCCGTGACTTGTAGAAGCCGGCGCTGGCCGAGGTGATCACGACCTGGAAGGCGCCGAGCACGCCGAAGGCATCGAGCGTCCACTCCAGAAATGGGTGATACACCGCGCTGGAGACGATGCCGATGGCCGTGCCGCTCTGGTGCAGCTCGCGAACGGTCTCTACCGCGCCAGGGATTGGCGAGGCGCCGGCCAGGGCTCGACGCATGAGCAGGGCGACGCCGGTTTCGATGTCGCTCTCGGGCACGTCGAGGCGCATCTGACTGAAGATCTGCTTCAGGCAAGCTTCTGCGGACAGCTCGTTGCCGTGCTCCATGATGTCTCGGCGCAACCCTTGGTAAAGGCGATCCGCCTCCCTGCCGGTTTCGGCCCCGAGTCGACCTTGGTGGTGATCGGACCACCAACCCAGGAACGCGGACGGCAGCGTTCGCACTTCGAGCTCGAACCACTCGGGGCACGAGGCGAGCGTGTTGTGGAAATCGAATGTAATGGCTCGGCCGTGCATCGATCCTCC
This sequence comes from uncultured Chloroflexota bacterium, assembly GCA_937870845.1. Lineage (GTDB taxonomy): Bacteria > Chloroflexota > Chloroflexia > Thermomicrobiales > UBA6265 > JACCXM01. Next base: position 19,501 of record CALMZR010000046.1, on the reverse strand, counting down.
GCCAGCCCGCAACGGCTCGGCGTCGTCTAAACTCTCCCATAGTATGGGCGCTGGGCGAAGACCGGCGAATGACGGCGGTTGGCGGGACCAGCGGAGAGCCGCAGCCACGACGATCTTGCCCGCGGATCGGCAGTAGCACAAGAGGATGCCGCCATGGACCCCGCGCCCCTTCCGAATGCCCCGGATCCCTTTTCCGCCCGCGCCACGCTATCGACGCCCTTTGGGGAGACGGTCACCTATTACCGGCTAGAGGCATTGCAGGAGCAGGGGCTCGCCGACCTCGACTCGTTGCCATTCACGGTTCGCGTTCTCCTGGAAAACGCGCTGCGCCATGCCGGCGGCGAGTTCGTCGATCGCGAGCTGGTGGCGGCGCTGGCGGGGTGGCGGCCGCGGCCGGCTGGGGAACGGGCGGCGATGGAGCTGCCGTTCCTACCGGGGCGAGTGGTGCTCCAGGATTTCACCGGGGTGCCGGCGGTGGTGGATCTGGCGGCGATGCGGGATGCCGTGGCGCGGCTGGGCGGGGACGTGACGCGCATCAATCCGCTGGTTCCGGCCGATCTGGTGATCGATCACTCGGTGCAGGTCGATCGCTTCGGGACGACCACGGCGTTCGCCCAGAACGTCGATTTCGAGTACGGGCGGAACCGGGAACGGTACGAGTTGCTGCGCTGGGCGCAGCAGTCGTTCCAGAACTTCCGGGTGGTGCCGCCAGGAACCGGCATCGTCCATCAGGTCAATCTGGAGTATCTGGCGCCGGTGGTGATGACACGGTTGACCGGGGCGGAGACGGTGGCGTTCCCCGACACGCTGGTGGGGACCGATTCGCACACGACGATGATCAACGCCCTTGGAGTGCTCGGCTGGGGGGTGGGCGGCATCGAGGCGGAGGCGGTCCTCCTGGGCCAGCCGCTCTACCTGCTGGAGCCGGAGGTCGTCGGGGTGCGGCTGGTCGGGTCGCTGCCGGAAGGGTCGACGGCGACCGATCTGGTGCTGGCGGTGACCGAGATGCTGCGCAAGCTCGGGGTGGTGGGGCGATTTGTCGAGTTCTGCGGGGCGGGGTTGAGCAACCTGGCGCTGGCCGATCGCGCCACGATTGCCAACATGGCGCCGGAGTACGGGGCGACGGCGGCGCTCTTCCCGATCGACGCCGAGTCGCTCGATTACCTGCGGCTGACCGGGCGCTCCGAGGAGCGCGTGGCGCTGGTCGAGGCGTACGCCAGGGCGCAACGGCTGTTCCGCACGGACGAGACGCCGGAGCCGAAGTTCAATGAGCTGGTCGAGCTTGATCTGGCGGATGTCACGCCGAGCATCGCCGGGCCGCGCCGGCCGCAGGACCGGCTGCCGCTGCCTACGGTGCGCGACGCGTTGCGCACGACGTATCCGGCGGCGTTCACGGGCAAAGGCGCATCGAACGGGAAGCACGAGGGCGTTGCGGTCGACGTCGATGGCGTGACGCGGACGATCGACAACGGGGCGGTGGTCATCGCGGCGATCACGTCCTGCACCAATACGTCGAATCCTTCGGTGATGCTCGGGGCCGGGTTGCTGGCGCGCAACGCGGTAGAGCGCGGGCTGAACGTCCCGGTGTACGTGAAGACGAGTCTGGCGCCGGGGTCGCAGGTGGTGACGCGCTATCTGACGCAGGCCGGGTTGCTGCCGTACCTGGAGGCGCTGGGGTTCCACGTCGTCGGGTACGGATGCACGACGTGCATCGGGAACTCGGGGCCGCTGCCGGAGCCGGTCGGTCGCGCGGTGGATGAGAACGATCTGGTCGTCTCCGCGGTGCTTTCCGGGAATCGGAATTTCGAGGGGCGCATCCACTCGCAGGTGCGGGCGGCGTTCCTGGCATCGCCGCCGCTGGTCGTGGCGTATGCGCTGGCGGGGACGGTCGATCTCGACCTGACGTCCGATCCGATCGGGTGCGATCCGAACGGCCAGGACATCTACCTGCGCGACATCTGGCCGACGCAGGAGGAGGTGCGGGCGGCGGTCGAGGCGGCGGTGGACCCGGCGATGTTCCGCGAGGAGTACGCCATGGTCTTCGCCGGGGATGAGCGCTGGCGCGGGCTCGACGTGCCGGAGGGGGACGTCTACGACTGGAAGGCGAGCTCGACCTACGTGCAGGAACCACCATTCTTCCAGGATCTCGCGCCGGAGCCGACCGCGCCGGGGGACATCCGCGGGGCGCGGGTGCTGGCGCTGCTGGGCGACTCGGTGACGACGGATCACATTTCCCCGGCGGGGAGCATCGCCAAGGAGAGCCCGGCGGGGCGTTATCTGATCGAGCAGGGCGTGCCGCCGTTGGAGTTCAACTCCTACGGGGCGCGGCGCGGCAACCACGAGGTGATGATCCGGGGGACGTTCGCCAATATCCGGCTGCGCAACCAGCTCGTGCCCGGCAAGGAGGGGAACTGGACGGTCCATTTCCCTAGCGGCGAGCACATGAGCATCTATGACGCCGCGATGCGCTACATCGCCGAAGGGACGCCGCTGGTGGTGATTGGCGGCAAGGAGTATGGGACGGGGTCTTCTCGCGACTGGGCGGCGAAGGGGACGTTGTTGCTCGGGGTGAAGGCGGTCATCGTCGATAGCTTCGAGCGTATCCACCGCTCGAATCTGGTCGGGATGGGCGTGCTGCCGATGCAGTATCTGCCGGGGGAGAACGCGGCGTCGCTGGGGCTGACGGGGGAGGAGACGTTCGACATCCTGGGGATCGAGGAGATGACGCCGCGCAAGAGGCTCGCGGTGCGCGCCACCAAGCCGAGCGGCGAGGTGGCCGAGTTCGAGGCGATCGCGCGCATCGACAGCCCGGTGGAGGCGGAGTACTACCGGAACGGCGGCATCTTGCAGACGGTGTTGCGGCGACTGACAAGACCTGCGGCGTAGATTCGGCGGCCGCCATATGCGTGACGTGCTCGCGACGGCGGAATCTCGGCTCTCGCGGCATCGTCGTGGCGCGGCGCCGAGATTCCTCGCTGCGCTCGGAATGACACCGAGTGGGGAGTGGCTACGCGTTCTCGGGTTGAACTGAGGAGGGAGGGGTGGCGAGCATCCCGCGTGAGGCCGATACGGTCGTGATTGGCGGCGGCACGGCGGGGGCCGTGGTGGCGGGGCTTCTGACGGAGGGGAGCGACGAGCGGGTTCTCGTGCTGGAGGCGGGGCCGGATTATGGGCCGGTTGGAAGCGGGGCGTGGCCGCCGGATCTGCTCGATGCCCGCGCGCTGGGGTACACGCACGACTGGCGGTACGGATCGGGCGATACCTACGAGGGGCGGGTTGTCAGCTTCGAGCGGGCCAAGGTCATCGGCGGGTGCTCGGCGCACAATGGGTGCGCGGCGATCTGGGGGAGCCGGCTCGACTACGACGGCTGGGCGGCGATGGGGCTCGGCGGGTGGTCGACGGACGAACTGACGCCGCTTTTCAGGATGGCAGCAGAGCGTCTGCGGGTTCGTCGGTACGGTTCCGATGAGATCACGCCGTTTCAGCAGGCGTGTCTCGACGCGGCGCCGGGGGCGGGCATCCCGCTGACCGATGACCTCAACGACCTCGACGAAGACCAGGGGATGGCGCCGAGTCCCGTCAACATCGCGAACGGGATTCGCTGGAACACCGCGTTCGCCTACCTCAATCCGGTGCGCGAGCGGGCGAATCTCACGATCGCGGGGGAATGCAGCGTCGATCGTCTCGTCATCGAGAATGGGCGGGCGACGGGGGTGCGTTTCACTGGTTCCGACGGGGCGGCCACGGTCCATGCCGGGCGGTTCGTCGTCGCGGGCGGCGCGTATGGGTCGCCGGCGGTGTTGCTGCGATCTGGCATCGGGGATCCCGATGAGCTGCGCGAGGTGGGAGTCGAGCCGGTCCTGGCGCTTCCGGGCGTGGGAAGGAATTTGCACGATCATCCTTCGGTGCGGCTGATCTTCGCGGGAACGCCGAAGCTCGAAGCGACGATGCGGGCCTTTGCCGCGGAGCGGTGGACGCCGGAGGAGCAGACGATCGCCAAGTTTCGCTCGCGCCACTATCCGGATGCGGAGCCGGGATTCGATCTGCACCTGTATCCGGTCGGCGGACCAGATAGCGAAACCGCGTCCGGGTGGCATTGGTGCTTCCCGGTGGCGTGCATGACGCCGAAATCGCGCGGCGCGGTGACGCTGCGGTCGGCCGATCCGTTGCAGGAGCCGAGGATCGACCATCGGTACATCAGCGATCGGGAGGGGCACGACCGACGCATCCTCGCCGAAGGGCTACGGGTCGCCAGGGAGATGGCCGCGCAACCGGGGCTCAGTGACCTGCTCGGTGAGGAGGTTGCGCCTGGATCGTCCCTGCGGAACGACGCGGAGCTCGAGCGGTGGATTGATGGGGCGATCGAGCACTATTACCATCCGGTCGGAACATGCGCTATGGGGACGGACCCTGACGCCGGGGCCGTGACGGATGCGCGGGGCAGGGTGCATGGGCTGGACAACGTGTTCGTGGCAGATTGCTCGATCATGCCGGTGATTCCGCGGGCGAACACGAACGTGCCGGCGGTGGTGGTCGGGGAGCGGATCGCGGCGCAGCTCCTTGGGGGGGCGTGAAAGATTGCTTCTGGCGCTGCCAAGAACGTGTCATGCTGAATGGAGGGAAGCATCTCGGCGCCATTGGCATGGGCGCCGAGATTCCTCGCTGGCGCTCGGAATGACACCTGTACGCGGTCGCCTCATGTGGCGGGATTTTTGGGGGAGCAGTTGAGCAGCATCGGGTTTGGGGTGATCGGGTTGGGGCGGATTGGCGGGTTTCATGCCGATTCGTTGCTGCACCGGGTCAGCGGGGCGCGCCTCGTGGCCGCCGTGGTTGATGAAGAGCATCGGCGGCGATTGATCGAGGCGGGTGATGCGCCGTGCGAGCTGGAGGAGAGCGTGCCCGCCTTGCTGGCTCGGCCGGAGGTGGAGGCGGTGGTGGTAGCGTCGCCGGCCGTCGCGCATAACGAGCACATCGCCATGGCGGCGGGCGCGGGGAAGGCGATCTTTTCGGAGAAGCCGCTGGCCGACTCGGTCGCCAAGGCGGAGGCGGCGGCCGAAGCGGTCGAGGCGGTGGGCGTGCCGTTTCAGATCGGTTTTCAGCGGCGGTACGACCGGGGGTATGCGCGAGCGAGGGAGTTGATCGCCGCGGGCGCCATCGGGGACGTGGAGATGTTTCGCGGCATGAGCTGCGACCGGCTGGGGCCGATCGAATTTCTGAAGACCAGCGGCGGAATTTTCATGGATCTGGCGAGTCACGATTTCGACGCGGCGCGGTATCTGACCGGGGAGGAGATCACCGAGGTTTTCGCCGTGGGGGCGGTGCTGGTGGAGCCGGAGCTGGCGACGTTCGACGACGTCGACTACGCCATCGTGCTGCTGCGCTTCGCGAACGGGGCGTTGGGGGTGGTGCAGGAGGCGTGGCGGGCCCCATATGGGTATGACATCCGGGCCGAGGTGCATGGCAGTAAAGGGAAGGTGATCGCCGAGTTGGACGAGAAGTTCCCGGCGACGCTCTACGACGAGCGGGGGAAGGTTTCCTCCCGGCACGATCGATTCGTGGAGCGGTTCGCCGACGCGTACGTGGCTGAGCTGCAGGCGTTCGTGGACGCGCTGCACGGGGGGACGGCGCCGACGCCAGGGCTCGAGGATGGGTTGCAGGCGATGCGAATTGCGGCGGCGGCGACGAAGAGTCGCCGTGAGGGGGGCTGGGTGTCGGTTGCGGACGTCTGAGCGTCTGGCGGCTTTGCCTTCCCGGCGTACAATCGAGGGACGAGCATTCTTCTGGACGGATTGAGGGAGCAGCAGCGTGGTCGCAACCCCGACGAGAGCAGATTCCGGACAAGCGGTCGAGACCTTCGGCAACTACATCGGCGGCGAGTGGAGACCGGCCGCGGGCGGCGAAACGAGCGAGAACCGCAGCCCGGCGAATTGGGACGAGCTAATCGGCGTGTTCGCCTCGTCCGGCGCCGAGGACGTCGATGCCGCCGTCGCGGCGGCGGCGGAGGCGTACCACACCTGGCGGTTCAGCTCGCCAATCACGCGGGCGAACATTTTGCACAAGGCGGCGAACATCCTGGAGGGACGCATCCCGGAAGTCGGTCGCGAGCTGACGCGCGAAGAGGGGAAGACGCTCAAAGAGGGGATTGGCGAGACGACGCGAGCAGTGCAAATCCTGCGCTACTTTGCGGGGGAGGCGCAGCAGCCGAGCGGGGAGCACTACCCCTCGGCGAATCCGCTGACGCTGCTGTACACGACGCGGGAGCCGCTGGGCGTGGTTGGCATCGTGACGCCTTGGAACTTTCCGATCGCCATCCCGGCGTGGAAGATTGCCCCGGCGCTGGCGTTCGGCAACACGGTCGTGTTCAAGCCGGCGAGCCTCACTCCGCTGACGGCGGTGCGATTCGTGGAGGCGTTGGCTGACGCGGGGTTGCCGCCCGGCGTGCTGAACTTGGTTACGGGCTCGGCGGCGAACGTCGGCGATCCGCTGGTGCGCGATGCGCGAGTGACAGCGATTTCGTTTACCGGCTCGAACGAGACGGGGGCGGCGCTGCGCAAGGCAGCGGCGGAGCGGGGAGCGAAGCTGCAGCTCGAGCTGGGGGGCAAGAACCCGGCGATCGTGCTGGGCGACGCCGATCTCGACCATGCGCTGGGGCACGTGGTCTCCGGAGCGATGATGAGCACGGGGCAGAAGTGCACCGCCACCTCGCGGGCGATCATCGACCGCTCGATCGCGGATCGCTTCACGGAGATGCTGGCCGAGCGGATCGCAGGCCTCAAGGTGGGCGATCCGCTGGAGGCGGAGACGCAGATCGGGCCTCTCATTGACGAGCGTGCGGCGGAGCGAGTGGCGAGCGAGGTTGAGGCCGCCAAGCAGGCCGGCGCCGAGCTTCTGGTCGGCGGCGGCAGGGTCGGCAACGGGCTGGAGCGAGGCGCTTTTGTCGCGCCCGCGCTTTTCGCGGAGGTAGCGCCCGATTCGCGGCTGGGGCAGGACGAGCTGTTCGGGCCGGTGTTGGGGGTGATCCCGGTCGACAGCATGGACGAGGCGATGGCGGTCGCCAACCAGGTGAAGTTCGGGCTTTCGGCGTCGATTTTCACTCGCGATCTGGGGAAGGCGCTGGCGTTTGCGCGGGAGATCGAGGCCGGGGTGGTCCACGTCAATAGCGAGACGCCGGGCGCGGAGCCACACGTGCCGTTTGGCGGGATGAAGGGCTCGTCGTCGTATTCGCGGGAGCAGGGGAAGGCGGCGCGGGAGTTCTTCACGCAGACGAAGACGGTCTACATCGACCCGCCTCCGGCGTAGGAAGACCGGAGGGCTACGGGAGAGCGCGGGAATCGAACGCGGGCGCGAGGGTCGCCGCGTAAAGCGAAGAGAGGGAGAACGCACGATGGCCAAGCATGCCCAGTCGGTTCACGAAGCGCAGGCGCATTGGGAGGGCGGGCTGACCGACGGCAGCGGCCGGATCACGGGCAGCAGCAGTGGACAGCTGGCGGAAGTCCCGATGACGTGGAATGCTCGCACCGGCGGCGACAACTCCTTGACGTCGCCGGAGGAACTGCTGGCGGCCGCGCATGCCGCATGTTTTTCGATGGCGCTGGCCTACGAGCTGCAGGGCCGCAATGCCGCTCCGCGCAGCCTCGACGTGTCGGCCGCGGTCGGGTTCGATCCGAAGGTGGGCGGCGGCATGGAGGTCAGCTTTTCGGAGCTGACGGTCAAAGGCGACGTGCCGGGGATCAGCGCCGAGGATTTTCAGGAGGCGGTGCAGCAGGCGTCGGAGGGGTGCCCGATCTCGCAGGCGCTGAAGGGGAATGTGGAGATCACGGCGACGGCGGAGCTGGTGTAGGAGAAAGACCCTCACCCCAACCGCCGCCCAGAGGGCGCCCGGCCCATTGCGATGGGAGAGGGGCATTCTGCGCCGCGGAAATCGGCGTCGTTGTCGAAAGATGCCGAAGATGCCGAAGGTGCCGAAGATCCGGGGGGGCGAGGCGCCCCTGCTCTCGCCCTACGGCGTCGGGCAGAAGTCGCGTCACGCCGACGAAGGAGGGCTTTCGGCGTTCATGGGACTACGTGCCGGTGGCGCCGAGATTCCTCCTTCGTCGGAATGACACGGGGGGAGGCCGGAACGACGCGGATTCGGCGCGCCGTTCCCTTGATTTGGCCGCGCCGGCGGGCTGGGCTCATCATTGGGTGTGGAGGCAGTGGGGGGCTACAGAGGCTGGCAGCGTGGGCAAAAGGACGTGCCGCGGCCGCCGACAACGATGCGCTCCAATGGCGCGCCGCAGACCGGGCAAGGGCCTTTGCCGCCGCGGCCGTAGACGCGGAGGCGGCCGCCGTAGCGGCCGGGGTTGCCTTCGGCGTCCGCGAAGGAGGAGAACGTGGTGCCCTGGCCGGCGACGGCGGCGCGCAGGACGTCGCGGATGGCGCGGTGGACGCGCTGCACCTCATCGGCGGTCAAGGTGTTGGCGCGGCGCTCGGGGTGGATACCGGCGCGGAAGAGCGATTCGTCGACGTAGATGTTGCCGAGGCCGCCGATGAGGCCCTGATCGAGGAGGACCGCCTTGATCTTGCCGGGGCGGCGGAGGAGCCGCTCCTGAAGCCAGGCAGCGGAAAACTCGGGTTCCAGGGGTTCGCGGCCGAGGCGTTGCTCGAGGCGGGCGAGCTCGTCGTCTTGACTGTGGAGCACCCGGCCGAACTTTCGCTGGTCTGAGAAGCGGAGGTCGAAACCGTCGTCGAGCTCGATGGCCAGCCGCTCGAAGCGGAGGGGGGGCTCGTCGTGCGGCACGACGCTGAGCTTGCCGGTCATGCGGAGGTGGATGACGATGGTGGTGTCGTCGTCGAGGTCGATGAGCAGGTACTTGGCGCGGCGGCGAATGCGGGCGACCTGCCGCCCCTCGACGCGGGCTTGAACGTCTTCGGCGCGGTCGGCGCCAAGGACGCCGGGAAAGTCGGTCAGGCGCAGGGCGTGGATGCGGCGGCCGACGATCTTGTCGAGCAAGGAGCGGCGGACGGTTTCGACTTCGGGGAGTTCTGGCATACTCGGGCGGCGATCGAGCGTGGCGGGCGCGACGGATTGATGGGTCCGGAGCGTACCACGGCGACAGGCGCGGAGTGGGAGCACGGTGCGCGATGGCTGAAGCCCAACCGAACGACTGCATTTTTTGCCGCATTGCTCGCGGCAAGCTGGGAACGGAGTTCGTCGCCGAGAGCGAGCACAGCGTCGCGTTTCGCGATCTCCATCCGCAAGCGCCGGTTCACGTGCTCGTCGTGCCGAAGCGCCACTTCGCGGGGCTGCGCGAGGTTGGGGACGAAGATTGGCACGTGACCGCCGACGCGCTGGCGCTGGCGGCGCGGGTGGCGGCGGAGCAGGGGCTGTACGACGGCGGGTATCGGGTGATCACCAACGATGGACCCGACGCCGGGCAAACGGTGTGGCATCTGCATTTTCACGTCCTGGGCGGGGCGAAGCTCCAGGCCGGGCTCGGGTGAATCGTCCGCGCCTTGTCCAACGTTCCTGAGGAGCCTGTGATGGCCGAGCCAACCATCCGCGAACGACTGGATGACGACCTCAAGACGGCGATGCGCGCCGGTGACGCGACGACGCGCGATGCGATCCGCTACTTCCTCGCCGCCGTCAAGAACGCCGAAATCGATGCGCGCGGCACGGGCAAGGATGCGGATCCCGTCGCCGCGCTGCGCAGGTTGGGGAAGCAGCTCAACGACTCGATCGAGCAGTACGAGGCGGGGGGGCGGCAGGATCTCGCCGACCACGAGCGGACGCAGCTCGAGGTGCTGCGGCGCTATCTCCCGGCGGAACTGTCGGATGAGGAGCTGAATGCGCTCGTGGCGGAAGCGATCGCCGAGACGGGAGCATCAGGGGCGAAGGACATGGGGCGAGTGATGCCGGTCGCGATGCAGCGGGTGGGCGGACGGGCCGATGGCCGGCGGATCAGCGCCGCCGTGAAGGCCGCACTCGGCTCATGACCTTGGCCGGTTCTGCAGACGGACCGCTCGAACTTGCGTTCACGCTGGCAACGGAGGCCGAGGCGCCCGCGGAGATTACGGCGGAGTGCGTCGAGGCGCTTTCACTGCGCGTGCTCAGCGCCGAAGGCGCGGCGGGTTGTTGGGAGGTCGCGGCCGCTTTGGTCAGCGACGACCGATTGCAGGCGTTGCACCGCGACTTTATGGGCATCGATACGCCGACCGACATCATGACGTTTCCCACGGACGCCGATGATGGTTGCCGTGGCGGCGATCTGGTGATCTCCGTGGATCACGCCCGGACGCAGGCTGCCGCCTGGGGACTCTCCCCCGCAGACGAGATTCACTTCCTGGTCATTCATGGGCTATTGCATCTGCTTGGCTGGCGGGACGATTCCGAGGAAGAGCGGGAGCGGATGCTGGCGCGGCAGCAGATGCTGTTCGATTCCTGGCGTGTGGGTGATTGAGGGCGTCGGGCTGGCGAACACCGGCTCCGTGCTGCGCCTGTGTCATTGCGAGCGAACAGCAGCGTGCCAACGTTGTGTCATTCCGAGCGTCAGCGAGGACTCCCAGGAATCATCTCGGCGCCGCCGACACGCCGTCCCCCGGACGCCGAGATTCCTCCTGCAAGTTCGTCGGAATGACACGGTAGTGGCCGGCCTGGTCTTCCTTCGTTGGAATGACACGGTAGGGGCCGGCCGGGTCTTCCTTCGTCGGAATGACACGATGCCGTGGCCGAAACCGCGCGATGGCGACGCGTTGCATTACCCGGAGGCGAGGGCGCGACGGAGAACGTCGGCGGCGTTGAGGGCGGCGCGGCGCTGAATCTCGCCGTAGGCGGCGCGGATGGGAAACGCTTCTTCGGCGGGATGGGGAGACGAGACCGCGGCCACGATCGAGCCTTCGTAGAGGCCTTGGGCCACCGGCTCCACGGTCGCGGAAACGCCTAGGCCGATGGCGCTTCCGAATTGCTCTCGCGCCATCGCGGCCAGGTCGCCTGCCGATTGGGCTGTTTCGCCATCGGCAACCGCGGTCGTGCCGCGGACGGTCCCGGACGCCGACGGCTCGGAGAGGAGCAACGAGCCGAAGCGGCCTCCGGTCCCGGATTCGGCCACGGCAATGGTCAGGCCTCGTTCGCGAAGGGTGTCCAGAAGCACCTGGGGCAGGGAGCGGTCGTCGTCGGCGTAGATGTGGGCGGCCAGCCGGCGGCGTATTTCGGCCACGGTTTCGGCCAGCTCGGCTTCGGCTGCGGCGGGATCGTCGGCGGAGGCGGTGACGCGGACGTGGACGCCGTCGTCCTTGGCGTAGGTGCCGACGTAGGGCCGCGGGCGCTGGGTCAGCTCGTCGAGGAGGTGGGAGACGGCTGATTCGCCGATGCCGAGGGTGCGCAGGTTGGCGGAGCGGTAGACACGGCCGGTGAGGCGGTCGGAGAGGCGGGGCAGGGCCTGCTCCCGCCACATACGGAACATTTCGCGCGGGACGCCGGGCATGGCCACGACCATGGCGTCGCCGACGCGGGCGAACCAGCCGGGCGCGGTGCCGACCGGGTTGGGGAGGACGTCGACGGAGGGGATGACCCAGGCCTGCTTGGCGTTGCGCTCCGGCATCTCCAGTCCGCGTTGGGCGAAGAAGGCGCGGATGCCGGCGACGATTTCTTCGTCGACGACGGGGGTCTCTCCGGTCAGGGCGGCAATGGCCTCGCGGGTGAGGTCGTCATCGGTGGGGCCGATGCCGCCGGTGCAGACGACGAGATCGGCTTCAGAGACGGCCATCCCCAGCACGCGCGTCAGCCGCTCCAGGTCGTCGCCGACCTGGACGACGTGCAGCAGCTCAATGCCCTTGGCGGCGAGCTCCTGGGCGAGGAAGGTGGCGTTGGTGTCGGTGAGGTGGCCGGCGATGAGCTCGCTGCCAATGGAGAGCACGTACGCGCGCATGCATCCTTGCCTTTTTTCTCTGATGAGGGCAGGCGCCGGTCATGGACCGGCGCCTCAATCGTCCTCGGCCGATTATGCCAGCAGCCGGGCGAGGATGAGGTCGGCGCATGCGCCACGATCGCAGTCGGCGCCGCGGCCGCAGGGGCCGCGGCGCGTTCGCGCCCAGGTGGGCGTCTTGATCGCCTTCAGGCGCCCGAATGCGATTCCGGTCACCGCTTCTCCCCACCACTGGATTTGAACGGCATCCGGAAGATGACCCTGGCATTGCCGCGGCCGGCCCTCACCCCCAACCCCCACTCCCGTCGGAGCCGGGAGTGGGGGCTTTCCCGCCCGAGCATCGAACAGGAGGTGTTCAGCCGGAATCCGTATTACGCGTTGAAGCGGGATGCAGGAGTGTTGTCTCGGGTGCGGCCGTCCATCGACGTGAAGCCGTTTGGGGGCGGGTTCGTCTCGTGGAACCTGGCGGCGCGGGCGGAAGAATCGACTTCTTGCCCAGTGCAATCGACGTTGGCATGGGAACCACACACTTTCCTCGATTCCTCGAATGACGCCCATGCGAACGCTTCACAAGAGCTGACCGGCGCGAAGAGTCACGAGCATCGAGGACCGGCGGTTGGGAACGACGTTTGCTTCGACGGGGCGGCCATTGGCGCGAGGGTGACGAGCGTTCGGCCCGAACCTCGCTAACGAGTCGTCACGCCGCCGCGCGGTCGCACTGCAAGGCCATGCCATGCCGCTCGCCGACGATCCCCCTCACGGCCATTTCGCCACCGAGCACGACAGACTGCGGCACGAAAGCATCACGTCATTGACCACGATTTCCGGACGCGCCCAGCTCATGCGGCGTCGGGTGCTGCGCTCGTCGGGCTTGACCGAGCTGGAGCGGGAATGGATGCTCGATGGGTTGGCCACGATCGAGGCAGCCGCGCGCGACCTGGCACTCCTGTGTCACGACCGAAGGCTCGAAGGCTCGGAGGACCGCGCCCGGATTGAGGCCTTCGAGGCGCCGGAGACCAGGAGACGAGACCGGTAGGGGTTAGTCGTCGCCCGCCTGGTCGATGAGGCGCTGTGCGGCGAGGACTTCGGTCAGGGACACGAGCAGATCCTCCAGATTGAACGGCTTCAAGAGCACGCGCACCCCCATGCGGTCAAGTTGCTCGGCCATCTTCGGGTCGTGGACGGTTTGCGTGGCGCCGGTACACAGGATGTGCGGGACGCGGGCCAGCTTGGGATCGAGTCGCGAGAGCGTCAGGAAGCGCCACCCCTCTTGCTGGTCATACTCGAACATGATGTCCTGGACAATGACGTCCGGGGCGATGGCCTTCACCCTCGTCAGATTGATCGGGGCGATGGAAGTCGTCACCCGGTAGCCCTCGCCTTCGAGCAGCTCCTGCATGACGTCGAGGATCTCTTGCGCGTCGTCCACGCACAGGACATGTGGCCGGATCTCTTCGGTGGCCATGGGTCGTGCCTTTCGGGTGGATCAGCGAGCCAGCTCAAACGAGCCGGACAGCGGTCGCAGTCGCTCCCCAAATGGCGGCCACAACGGGGGAGGGGTCGCGCGGGGGCGCGGGGCCGGCCAAGGAAACATCCTTGCGCTGAGTCCACCATAGCACGTTCAGGGGCAACGTCTGCCGGCACGTCCCGTCAGCAACGGGCAGTAGCATTGGGGCCATGAACCGGGTCGAACCGGGGGCTCGATGCTCGCTGAGTTGGATGGATGAGCACGCCAGGATGGCAAAGCCGGGCGAGACAGGGCCGATCCGCTCTCTTTCGGCGTGGTTGTGCGGAGATCGGGTGGTACCCTCGGAGGGAATCGAACCCCCAGCCTTCTGGTTCGAAGCCAGACGCTCTGTCCGTTGAGCTACGAGGGCGAGCCGGGATCGCGGCCCGAACGCGGGAAGTATACCAGCCGCCATCCCCGGCTTTGACGCGCGGCGCCCGAGCGCGTAGCGTTGGGGCAGGAGGTGGACGATGACGCTTGGTTCGTTGCGCCTATCGCGAGATGACCCGAATGCCTGGCGGATTGCGGCCGTGGGCTTGTTCGTCGCCGCCACGATCGTTGGTGTGGCCATCGTCGTTGGCGGTTCGGCGGCGAGGGCCGTCAGCCCGGTTGGCGCGGTGCTGTGGGTGACTTCGGGCGTGCTGTTGGCGTGGACGCTGCCGGAGCCGCGCAACCAGGCCGCGGGATGGGCGGCGGCGGTCGCCAGCGGCCTCGTGCTGGGGGCGATCGTCAGGCCCGCCGAGATTGGCGCGGCGGCCTTCGCCTTCTCGCTCGCGGGAATGTTCGTCGTGTTTGTCGCGGGCGATCGAAGCGGGGGCTGGGGGCTGTTGGCGCCGGCGATCTATCTGCCGGTTCATCTGGTCATCGGCATCGGACGGGCGATGCTGACGGACAGCGGCGTGCGCACCGACCCGCCGCCGACCGCGGCGTTGGTCCCGCTCTCGATGCTCCTGGGGGCGGTTGTGGGCGGCATGGTGGGCGCGGCGGTCCTGCGGCGGCGGATGTAGCCGGTCGCTACTCCCGGCCGCGCAGGGCCCGTTCGACATCGCGACGGGATTGGCGGTCGGACTCCGTGGCGCGCTTGTCGTAGAGCTTCTTGCCGCGGGCGATGCCGATGTCGATTTTGGCGCGGCCCTGCTTGAGGTGGAGGCGAAGGGGAACGAGGGTGAGGCCCTTTTGCTCGACGGAGACGCGCAGGCGGTCGAGCTCGCGGCGGTGGACGAGGAGCTTGCGCGGGCGGTCGGGCTCGTGGTTGGCGCGGTTGCCGTGGGTGTAGGGGGCGACGTTGGAGCCGATGAGCCAGAGCTCGCCGTTGTCGAAACGGGCGTAGGCTTCGGCGATGGTGGCTTTGCCGTCGCGGATCGACTTGATCTCGGTGCCGGTGAGGACGATGCCGGCCTCGAGCGATTCCAGGATGGAAAAGTCGTGGAAGGCGCGGCGGTTGGTGGTGACGACGCGGTCGCCGCGGCGCGTGGCGTCGGGTTTCTGGGGCGCGGTTCTGGTTGCCATGGCGGGACTATAGGAACGGCTGGCGAGGGCGTCAATGAGGTTGGATATCGTGATGGCCGGGGCGGGGTCTGAGCGGGAAGCGACGGCGGCGGACCCGGCCGACGCGGACGATCCTTATGCGGAGCTGCCAGAACTGTATGATCTGGAGCATGCCGGATTCAGCGATGACGTCGAGCTGTACCTCCGGCTGGCGGAGGTGGTCGGCGATCCCATCCTGGAGCTGGGCTGTGGCACGGGGCGCGTACTTGAGCCGCTGGCGGAAGCCGGGCATCGCGTCACGGGAATCGACCGTTCGCGGCCGATGCTGGCGCGGGCGGAGGGACGGCTGGAGCCGCATGGCGGGATGGGCCGCGTCCGGTTGGTCCATGGGCCGATGGGCGACGCGGCTGACGCGCCCGGCGGGCCGTTCGGGCTGGTGCTGCTCTCGTTGAATGGGTTGATGCACGGTTCGACGCAGGTCGAGCAGCGGGCGGTGTTGGACGCGGCGCGGCGGGCGCTCGACCCGAGGGGCATGCTGCTCATCGACGTGGTGAATCCCGATCCGGCGCATTTGTCCACGTTTGATGGCCGGGTTCTGCACGAGGGGAGCTGGACGCTCGAAGATGGGACGCGCGTCGATCGGTTTGCGGCCCGGACGCACGCGCCGGCCGGGCAGCGCATCGACACGGTTCTCTGGTTCGACGTTGTGTCGGCAGATGGATCGCTGCGACGGGTGCGTACCGCGTTTCCGATGCGCTACGTCACCCCGTCCGAGCTAGAGCTGATGTTGGAACTTGCGGGGTTCGTGGAGTGGAAGCTGTACGGCTCGTATGAGCTCGATCCGTTCGAGGACGGGAGCGAGCGGCTGATCGTCGCGGCGGAGGTGACGGGGAGTACGCCGCGATGAGGGCGAATGCTCGGTGCTGCTGAAAAGTCCATCACGATCATTGGGCGCCGATTGAGCGTGGCGCCGAGATTCCTCGCTGCGCTGCTATGAAAATGGGGGACCGGTCGCCAGGGGCACCGGCAGCAAGGGATTCTGCTCTGCGTGCTTCCCCGGTCGGGGAGCGACAGTCGGTGGCGCCTTCGGGGGCTCCACGGCCACTC
Organism: uncultured Chloroflexota bacterium; assembly: GCA_937870845.1. Classification (GTDB taxonomy): domain Bacteria; phylum Chloroflexota; class Chloroflexia; order Thermomicrobiales; family UBA6265; genus JACCXM01. The sequence continues at coordinate 3,493 of CALMZR010000046.1, read as the reverse complement.
TCGGAAACGGGCTCGCGGCACCAAGCGCACGCCGGCCTGGGGCGACCGTCCGCGGCCAGTGTACCGCCGCCACGGCCCATGTTCATGCCGCGGTGGCGCCCCAGCGGGGCATGGAACTCTCGGAATGACACGGGGCTGGATGTGGGATTGCTCGGCGAGCCTACCGTCAATCTCCCAGCCGGCGCAGGAACGCTTCTGGCTCGTTGAGAAAATCGCGGGTGAGCGCGACGTGCTCCAGATCGCCCCAGGCGACGCGCCGTGCAGCGCCACCGTCGAGGCTGTAGATCGTGGCGCCGGGGAAGGCCATCAGCAGCGGCGAATGGGTGGCGATCACGAACTGGCTCTCCCCTTCCCCGGTCATCTGGGCCAGCAGCGTCAGCAGCGCCAGCACCCGCACCGGGGAGAGCGGCGCCTCCGGCTCGTCCAGCAGGTAGAGCCCGCGCGGGATGAATCGCCGCTGGATCAGCTCGAGGAAGCTCTCTCCGTGGGAAGTCTGGTTGAGCGTGGCGTCGGTCTGCCGCAGCAATCCGATCTCGCGCTGGAACGTCCCCCGGGCCAGGCGGCGGCCGTACGTGTCGGGGCCGTCCTCGGCGTCCAGCGCCGCCAGGTCCTGCTCCAGACCGGCGCGCAAGGCGGAGATGTACTTGGCGAACCCGAAGAAATCCTCCGCCCGCAGGAAAAAGCCCCGTCGCGACCGGGCGCCCCACGTCAGCCGCAGCCGATCCCCCAACGCACGCGCCGCCGCCAGCGTCGGATCCCGCCGCGGATCCTCCCCGGCGATGGCGGTCGAACCTACGGCGCAGGCCAGTCCCTCCAGGATGGCCGACTTGCCGGAGCCGTTCTCCCCGACCAGAAACGTCACCGGCGCATCGAACACGAGCGGCGTTTCGCGCAACGCCGCGACGGCCGGGACGGCAAAGGGATACCGCTCGGATTCGGGCTGTCCCGGGCTTGGCGCCGAAAGGGCGATTTCGCGAAGATGGATCATGGCTGGCTGCTAGCTGCTGGCTGCTGGCTGCTGGCATTTAGTCGATGTCGGCGACACGGCAACATCGAGGATACGTCATCGGCCAGCAGCCAAGAGCCAGCAGCCAGCAGCCGCTACCGCACGGCCATCCGCCGCTGGGCAGGGTTCGATTGCTCCATCGTTTCGGGCGGGGCGGCCAGGGGGAGGCGGATGGTCATGCGCGTCCCTGCGCCCAGCCCGCTCTCGGCGGTGATGCTGCCGCCGTGGGCGGCGACGATGGTGCGGGCGATGGAGAGGCCGAGGCCAGCCCCGCCCTTCTTGCGGCTGCGCCGGTTCTTCACCTGATAGAAGCGGTCGAAGACGTACGGCAGCTCGTCCGGCGCGATCCCCGTGCCGGAGTCCGCGACTTCGATGGCCAGGAATCCTGCCTCCAGGCGTGACGCCAGCGCGACGCAGGAGCCGGTCGGGGAGTGGCGCGCGGCGTTGTCGGCCAGGATCAAGACCGCCTGTTCGATCCGCTCCGGATCGACGATCAGGTATCCCTCCCCCCCGATCTGGTCGGAGAGGCAGGAGGCCCGCTGCCGGGCCAGCACGCCGGCCGGTTTGACCAGGCGCGAGACGAGCCACCGAGCCGGCACGTATTCCTCTTCCAACGGCGGCGAGCCGGCGTCCGAGCGGGCCAGGAAGAGCAAATCGTCCACCAGCTTGCTCATCCGTCGGGTTTCGGCCGCGATGGTGGAGAGCGAGGTCTCGTGTAGCTCGGGATCGTGTCGGGCCAGCGCCGTTTCGGCGTTGCCCAGGATCACCGCCAGCGGCGTGCGCAGCTCGTGCGAGGCGTCGGCCACGAACTCGCGCTGGCGCACGAGCATCGCCTGCTGCTCCTCCCGCGAGGCCGACAGCGCCCGGAGCATGCCGTCCAGCGTGCGTGCCAGCTCGGCCACCTCGTCGTTGGCCGGCGGCGTCTCGATGCGCTGCGACAGGTCGCGGGTGCGCTCGATCTCGCGGGCGGTGTCGCTGAGCTGGACGACCGGGCGCATCGCGCGCCGGGCGATCATCAGCCCCGCGAGCAGCGCGAGGCCCGCGCCGCCCACCACGCCGCCGACGAGGAACAGCCGCACGCGGCGGATCAGCGCCTCGACGTCGGCCTTGGGCCGGCCGTACTGGATGACCAGCGGCTCGATGCCCACCAGGCGCGTGATGTAGCGGTTCTCGACGCGGTAGCCGTGGTACTCGGTCGACTCGGCGACCGGCGGGCCGAGGTCGGGCGCGCCGTCGGACTCGCGCAGGATGCGCCCGCTGCGCGCCCCGATGAGGCGTGCCGCGGCGTTGTCGCCCGAGACGAACGTGTCGAGGTTCGGCCGGAAGCGGATCTTGTAGGCGCCGTAGTCGATCGGTGTGATGTCCACGTCCTTGCGCAGCGAGTCGGCGGCGGTCCTGACCTCGAGCCGGGCGGGCCGCTTCGCGGCGTCGTAGGTGAAGGTCTCGGACGTCCCGGCCGGCCAGGCCCGTGCACCGAGGAGGCCGTCCGGTCGCCAGGTGAACGTGGCGGAGCCGGCGAACAGGGCCGGCATCGTGACCGTGGCCAGGCGCGCCAGGCCGTCGTCGGAGAGGCCGGAGAGGGAGAAATCGGGCGCGCCGGCGGTGCGAGGGGCCGCCCCCTCGATGATTCGCACGAGCCAGGCGATGTAACCGTCGGCCAGGCCGCGGACCGTCTCCAAGCGCAGGAGGCCGGCGCCGAAGGTCCAGTCCACGGTGAGGCGGCCATCGACGACCATCGCGTCGACTTCGAGGGCGTAGGCGCGTGGGCTGGCGGGGTCGCGCGTCGGGCCGCAGCGGGTGCGGGCGATGCGGAGGCTCCAGCCGGGGGCGAGTGCCTGGTCGAACTGGCCGAGGTAGTTGAAGCTCATGCGCGGGCCGGCGATGGTGGCGAGGGCGGGATCGGCGGCGAGGTAGCGGAGAAGGCCGTAGCCCAGGCCGCGCCCGGGGATGCGGCGGAGCTGGTCGCGGACCATGGGCAGGACGAGGTCGGGGCCGGTGGCCATGCCGACATCGACGCGGACCGGGAAGACCGAGGTGAACCATCCGACGGTCCGGGAGACATCGAGGTCTTCGCCGAGGGGCTCTCGCCCGTGTCGGCGGTCATGCTGGCCACGCGGATCTTCTACAACTACTTCAGCGTGGAGATCCTCTTCGGCGTGAAGGACCACTTCGGCAAGGACACCGATGCAGCGGTGAAGGAGATCTCGAGAATCCTCCGCGGCGGCATGCTGCGCGAGTAGGGGTTTGTGAGTCGCTCGCCCCTCACCCTAGCCCTCTCCCCGCGCGGTGAAGCTGCGCGGGGAGAGGGGACTGTGCTCGGCATACCCAAAATCAGTCCCCTCTCCCCGACGCAGGTTCATCGCGGCGGGGAGAGGGTTAGGGTGAGGGGCGAGGAACCCTCACTCCACCCCGAACGAGCGGATCTCCGAGTCGGTCACGCGTCCGTCGGGGTGCCGCGTGCGCACAGACCAGAAGTAGGACTGGCCC
>CALMZR010000045.1 GCA_937870845.1 uncultured Chloroflexota bacterium | reverse complement strand
GGCTCAGTGGCCTGCGCCGCGGCGATGGGGGCCGCCGCGGCCGCGGCAGCCGGCGCGGCCGCCGCGCCTGCGCCCGACCGGGAGTGACGGAATCCGGCGTTCAATGCCGCCTCTTCGCTCACGAAGCAAACCTCCGGGGACGTACGCGCGTAATTCGCCGAGCCTGGGTCGTGGAAGACGCGAGAGGGCAGGTTGCCCTTGACTGGGAATCCCGGCGGGCAATCCCGCGATCCGGGCGTTCCCACCATCGAATCGACTGGCAGCCACTCGCCCGACTCGATGTCGGCCACACCCTCGATCCACTCATCGGCATCCGGGTCGTAGTAACCGACGATGGCGTCGGCGTTGTCCGGGATGCCGAGCACCCAGTTCTCGGCGGTCGGGCTGCGGTATCCGGCGCGAAACCGTCTCGGTCTGTCTGTCATGAACCCTCTCCTCCCGAACGCGAAAGCCCCGTTGCACCCCTCGCGAGCCGTCCCGCGGGGAAGAACGGCGAGAGAACGCGCATCTCACCCCGCGCCATTGTACCGCCTGCCATCCCAAACGGCGTTTCGGAGGGGAAAAGTTCGGTTTGGCGAACCGCTGGCCGTGTTTTGGCGCGCTCGGCGCCTGGCGCGGATGGCGCTGTTGCCGTTCTCCAATTCCATGTTACTCCTCCTCTGGCCAGTACTGCCTTGGGAAAACTGCAAGCCGCGTGCCAGGGGCTCGGTGAACAGGGAACAGCCCCATGCGCGAGCCGCTACCATGTTCGGGCTTGGGCATGGCAAATGAGGTCATTTGCACACCGCGGGAGGCAGCGACACACCGTGACACGAGAGTGGTCGAATTGGTCTGGGAGCCTCAGCTTCACGCCGGGCCGGATCGAAGCGCCGGAGAACGACGACGCGCTTGCCGATCTGGTCCGCCGCGCGGTGCGGGACGGCGCCGCAGTGCGCGTCGTGGGCTCCGGTCACTCGTCCTCGCCGCTGGTGCAAACGCGCGATGTCCTCGTGACATTGACCAATCTGCGGCACATTGAGACGCCTCGACAAGATCCGCGAGAGGTCACGATCGGCGGCGGCATAACGCTGGACCAGGCTGGCAAGACGTTCCTGGCGCGCGGTCTGGCTTTCGCCAATCTCGGGGACATCGATAAGCAGACCGTGGCCGGCGCCTTCGCCACGGGCACCCACGGCACGGGAGCGACTTTACCGCCGCTCGCCACGCATCTGGTCGGCGGCCGGCTCGTCACCGGGACCGGCGACCTCGTCGAGGTCGGCAGCGAGGACGATCCGGAGCTGGTTCGGGCGCTGCGGGCAGCGCTCGGCGTCCTCGGCATCTTCGCATCGATGCGTCTGCGACTGGTCCCCGTCTTTCGCCTGCGTAAGCGCCAGTGGTGCAGCCGTGCCGAGGATTGCCTGCGCGAGTTCGACGACCTGGCCAGAAATCACCGCCATGTCGACTTCTACTGGTATCCCCGCTCGGACGAAGTGAAAATCCGCACCATGGACCTGGCCGACGATTCCCCCGCCGAGCTGCCGTTTGCGCGGCTGCTGGACGAGGAAGTCGGGTGGAGCAACGAGGTGATCCCGAACAACCGTGAGCTGCGCTTCGAGGAGATGGAATACTCCGTCCCCGCCGAGCGCGGGCTCGCCTGCTTCGAGGAGGTGCGGGAGCGCGTCAAGGCGCACTGGCGGCAGATCGTCGGCTGGCGCGTGCTCTATCGCACCGTCGCCGCGGACGACACGCTCCTGAGCACCGCCTACGGACGCCCGACGGCGACCATCTCGCTCCACCAGAACAACACCCTCCCCTTCTGGGGATTTTTTCGCGACATCGAGCCGATCTTGCGCGCTTGCGGCGGCCGGCCGCACTGGGGCAAGCTGCACACCCTGCGGGCAGATGACCTGAGGCCGCTGTATCCGGAATGGGAGCGCTTCCTCGCGATTCGCCGATCCTGCGACCCGGAGGGTGTGTTTCTGACGCCGTACCTCCGCGATCTCCTGGGCGTTGACTGAGTACGGTACGGAAACGAGGAAGCCATGAGCGCGATTGGGCACAGAACCTGGGTCGTTCCTGGCGGCCGCATGCCGCTCCGCAGCACCGGCCCGGAACCGGAGTTCACCGGCCGTGATGAGCTGTTCATCCTCAACACTGGCGATACGGAGGCCGGCCTCTCCCTCACGATCTTCTACGCCGACCGCGAACCGGTCGGCCCCTACGAGCTGACGGTCGCGGCGCGCCGGGTGCGCTGCATGCGCTGCAACGACCTCATCGACCCGGAGGCGATGCCGCTTGGGGTCGAGTACGGCGTCCTCGTCGAATCAAACGAGCCCATCGTCGTGCAGTTCGCCCGCGTCGACACGAGCCAGGACGCTCTGGCGATGCTCGGATCGCTGGCGTTTCCGGTCGACCGTTCGGCCTCCTTGAGTTGATCGGGAAAACCGGTTGGGGTGGGATTGACCGTGGCCTAGTCGGCTCTCGCCACCTGTGCCGCCGCGAACTTCCTGAACTTCCTGAACGTCGGGGACATCGGAGACGTCGGGGGAGCCGGATGCCGCGGCCGGCTGTCACTCCCCAACTGCCGCCGAGAGGGCGCCCGGTTATCGTGGGGCACGGGCGAAGGGGCCTTTCCCGGCGATCGTTGGAATCGCGGGGTGGGCATCCGAACACCATACGGCCTGGTGATTCCTGGAGCATCGCCGTCAATTCGGCGCGCTACCCCTTGACGGCGCCGAGCGAAAGCGCCCGCACCATGAAGCGCTGGGCGAGCAGGGCGGCGATGATGGGGACGGCGGTGGCGGCCAGGGCCCGCGTCGTGGCCGCCCCGAAGTTGACGCCTCCCCCGCCGCCGGTGGCCTGGATCAACACCGGAAACGACCGGGCCTCGATGTATCCGAGCGCGGACGCGTACATCCATTCATTCCAGATGAAGGCCAGGCAGAGCAGCCAGGTGGCGGCGAGCGCCGGCGCCGCCAACGGCACGCAGATGCGCGCGAACGATCCCCAGCGGTCGACGCCATCGACCCAGGCGGCCTCCTCCAGCTCGCGCGGGATTTCGCGGAAGGCACCGGCGAGGACGATCGCCGCCAGGGGGAGGTTGAACGTGGCGTTGACGATGACGAGCGCGACCAGGGTATCGACGAGACCGAGCTGCCGCAGCAGGAGCAGATACGAAGGCAAGTACACGACCGGCGGCAGCAGCCGCAACACGAGGAATCCCAGCAGCATGGCGCCCGCCCAGCCGCGCGGGAAAGGAAGTCGCCCGATCGCGTAGGCGGCCGGGGCCGCCAGCACAAGCGAAAGGGTGGCGGCCGCGACGCTGATGGCGACGGAGTTGCCGAGCGCGGCCCAGAGGCCGGGCAACGCCGCCAGCCGCTCCCAGGCAGCGGTCGTCGGGGAGAACGTGATCCCCGGCAGCCACAGATCTCCGAGCTCGGCATCTCGCGGCCTGAGCGACGTGACGACGGCCCAGTACAGCGGAAACGCCGCGAGGAACGCAGCCGTGGCGACGGCGATCGCCGCCGCTGCGCGCCGCACGGTAGGCATTGGCACGGACCTCTCCTCCGATTGCTCCCTGGCGCCCCAGCCAGACCGACGGCACGACGCAGAGCGGTCGTCCCGCCGCACCACCCGGCCATCGTCGTCAACGCCTCTACGGGAGGAGGATACTTTCACCATGGATGTCGAGCCTGCCGCCCAACCAAGGCCACTACTGCTCGTTCCCCAGCCCTCCCCGCGGCACGCGCTCGCGCAGCGGGTCAAGACGCTGGCGCGAAAGCATGGCCTGACGGTCTCGGCGATCACCAGCGCCGCGGCGTTCCCCGAGGTGCTGACGATCTTGCGCGACCGCATCGCCGCCGGCCACCTGGCGGGGATGGACTGGTTCACGGCCGAGCGCGCCGCCGCATCGTGCGAACCGCGGACGCTCATGGCCGAGCCGCGCGCGATCCTCTCTGTCGGCGTCGCGTACTGGGGACAGGACGCGGGAAAACCGGACGACGGCGTGCCGCGGGGGCGCATCAGCCGCTACGCCCGCGGGGTTGACTACCACGAGGTCCTGCCCCGGCGGATGCGGGCGCTGCACGCGAGCATCGAAGCGCTCGTCGGGCATGCGGTCGAGTGTCGGTTCCTGACCGACCACGCCCGCATCGTCGACCGCGCGGTCGCCGCTCGCGCCGGGCTCGGCTGGTACGGCAAGAACGCCTGCGTGATCGTGCCCGGCCACGGCTCCTGGGTCATGCTCGGGGAGATGTTGCTCGATCTCGACCTGGAGCCTGACAGACCACTCGACCGCGACTGTGGGCGCTGCGCGATCTGCATCGACCGCTGCCCGACCGGGGCCATCGTCGCCCCGTACACGATCCATGCCCCGGCGTGCATCTCGTTCCAGACGATCGAGCAGCGCGGGGCCATCCCGCGCGAGCTGCGGGGGCGCATGGGGGACTGGGTCTTCGGCTGCGACGTCTGCCAGGAGGTCTGCCCCTACACCGGCGCCGCCGCCGACGATCCGGACCCCGAGTTCCTGCCTGCGAGTGTCGAGCATGCCTACCCCTCGTTGCCCGGCCTGCTCGACATGTCCACGCGGACGTTTCGCGGCCGGTATCGGGGGACCGCGGTGATGCGCGCCCGGCGCGTGGGGTTGGCGCGGAACGCCGCCGTCGCCCTGGGCAACATCGGCACGGAGGACGATGCGCCGGTGCTGGCGCGGGCGGCGCTCGGGCACGATGAGGCGCTGGTCCGCGGCCACGCGGCCTGGGCGCTGGGGCGGATCGGCGGCCGGGCGGCGCGGCAGGCGCTGGCCCGAGCCTGGGAGCGGGAGCGGGATGTCGGGGCAAGGGAGGAGATCGAATGGGCGCTCGAAGCAGGCGCCCGATGAGGCGGCCTGCACCCCCGGCACGTGGCGCCCTTATGGGAAGATGCCAAAGATGCCAAAGATCCCGAAGATCTGGGGGTACGGGAACGCGGCCTTCGCGGCTGCTTCTTCCACCCGCGTGGGGCAGAGGCGAGGGGTCGAGCAGGATGAGGGACGGCTCTACATGCCCATCGCGTGATACCCGTTGTCGACGAAGATCGTCTCGGCGGTGATCGAGGCGGCGGCGTCGGAGGCGAGGAAAACGGCCACGTTCGCCACCTGGGGAGCGCCGAACTCGTGCTTGAGCGGAGCGCGGTCCAGCATGGCGCGGTAGGTGTCCGCGAAGCCAGGGATGCCGCGCGCGGCGGCCGTCTTGACCGGGCCGGCCGAAATCGCGTTTACCCGCACGCCCTGGGGGCCGAGATCATAGGCCAGGTAGCGCACTGACGATTCGAGGGCGGCTTTGGCGACTCCCATGACGTTGTAGTGGGGGAAGGCGCGATCCGAGCCGAGGTAGGTCAGGGTGAGGATGCTGCCGCCGTCGGTCATCAGGGGGGCGATGCGTTGCGCGGCGGCCACCAGCGAGTAGCAACTGACGCTCATTGCCACGCGGAAGCCCTCGCGGCTGGTGTCGATGAAGCGCCCCTCCAGCTCCGCCGCCGGCGCGTAGCCGATGGAGTGGACGAGGGCGTCGACGCGGTCGTAGTCCCGCTTGAGATCGGCGGCGAGCTTGTCGAGGTCCTCATCCGACTCGACGTTGCAGGTGTAGCCCTTGCCGCCGAATCTCTCGGCAAGGGTCAGGGCGTCGCGCCCGGCTCGCTCGTCGACGTAGGTGACGGCGATGCTCGCCCCGGCTTGGGCCATCTGCTCGGCGATGGCGTAGGCGATGCTCCAGCGGTTCTGGATGCCCATCACCACGCAGGTTTTTCCGGCCAGCGCGCCGGCGCCGGAGTTCGTGCTTTCGCTCTCGCTCATCGTCCCCTCCCAGGGCCGCGCCCGATCCTTCAACGTGGTGCATCATACCCGCGCTGCGAACGGTCGCCCCAGTGCGGCGTCTCGGACGTGTCATTCCGCACGCGGCGAGGAATCTCGTGGTTCGGCGGACGGACGGGCCATGGGCGCCGAGATGCCTCCTTCGTCGGAATGACACGGTCTTGGGCGCGCCGCCTCAGCAGGAGGAAAAGCGTTTCGTGTCTGCCACGGAAACGGTTGCGCCGGTTACCATCTCGACCGGGATTCCGGTCTTCGACGGCCACAACGACACGTTGCTCGATCTGCCGCTCACCGGCCGCTCGTTTTTCGAGCGCTCGGAGCAGGGGCACATCGATCTGCCTCGCGCGCGGGAAGGTGGGCTGGGCGGCGGTTTCTTCGCCGTCTTCATCCGCGACCCGGAGGTGGCCGCGGAGGCGCCGCCCGCCCCGGACGCGGACGACACCACTGCTGTCGCCGCCCGCGCCTCCAGCCGCTACAGCGACCCGGACAATCTTCCACCGCCGATGACGCTGGAGTACGCCCAACGCGAGGCGATGGCCGCCGTCGCTCGCCTCTTCCGGCTCGAAGCCGAGTCGGAGGGCGCGGCCAAGGTCATGCGTTCCGCTGCCGAGATTCGGGAGTGCCTGGAAAATGGCACGTTCGCCATGGAGCTGCACTTCGAGGGGGCCGAGGCGATCGACCCCGACTTCGACGCGCTGGCGGTGTACCACCAGGCCGGGCTGCGCTCGCTCGGCATCACCTGGTCGCGGCCAAACCGCTTCGGGTATGGCGTGCCGTTCCAGTTCCCCGCCTCGCCCGACACGGGGCCGGGGCTGACCGATCTCGGCAAGGAGCTGGTGCGCCAGTGCAATTGTCTGCGCATCATGATCGACCTGTCGCACCTCAACGAAGCCGGGTTCTGGGACGTGGCGGCGATCTCGGACGCGCCGCTGGTGGCCACGCATTCGAATGTCCACGCGATCTGCGCGGCGACCCGGAATCTGACCGACCGCCAACTCGACGCGATCCGCGACAGCGGCGGCATCGTCGGTCTCAATTTCAATTGCGGCTTTCTGCACCCCGACGGCGCCCGCGAGTCGGCCCTCGACCTCGGGGTCATGGTCGACCACCTCGACGCCCTGATCGCGCGCCTCGGCGACGACAAGGTGGCGCTCGGGTCTGATTTCGACGGGGCGACGATGCCGGAGGGGGTCAGGGATGCCGCGCTCCTGCCCAACCTGCTGGAGGCGATGCGCGCGCGCGGCTACGACGACGCGCTCATGCGCAAGATCGCCTACGAGAACTGGCTGCGGGTGATGGAACTGACTTGGGGCGAATAGACCGACGTACAAATCGTGTCATTCCGATGATGGAGGATTCTCGGCTTCCCGAGACGGTGTGTCGGCGGCGCCGAGATTCCTCGCTAGCGCTCGGAATGACACGGTCTTGGGCACGGCCTGCTGTGCCATGAAGCCCCTCTCCCCGCGCGCGGGGAGAGGGGCTGGGGTGAGAGGGGCGTCCCTTACCGAATCGCCGCCTCGGTTTGCGGATCGAAGAAGTGCAGGTTCTCCGGCGCCGCCCCGACCTCGATGCGGTCGCCGCGGATGAGGCGGACGTCTGGCGCCATGCGCGCCGTCAGCAGCGTGGAGCCGGTGCGCGACATCGATTCGGCCTCGTACTCGGTCAGCTTGATCTCTTCCGTCCCCCCCCGCCGGCCATTCGGCCGGTTCAGCAGGTAGACGAAGTTCTCGTTGCCGAGCTGCTCGACGATGTCGACGGTGACGGGAATCGTCGTGCCCTTGACGTGATCTCCGAGCCGGCTGACTTCGACCAGGTGCTCGGGCCGCACGCCCATGGTGATGGTTTGACCGATGTACTGGGCGAGCGCCTTCTCCTTGTGGGCAGGCGCGAGCACGGCGAATCCCTCGGTCGTGGCGTGGATCTTTCCGTCCTGGGCAGTGAGGGCGACCTCGACGAAGTTCATCGACGGCGATCCGATGAAGCCGGCGACGAACTTGTTGGCGGGGTGGTCGTAGAGGTTCTGCGGCGTGTCGAGCTGCTGCAGGACGCCCAGGCTCATGACGGCGATGCGGTCGCCCATCGTCATCGCCTCGACCTGGTCGTGGGTGACGTAAATGGTGGTGGTGTTGACCCGCTCGTGCAGCTTGATCAGCTCGGCGCGCGTTTGCACGCGCAGCTTGGCGTCGAGGTTGGAGAGCGGCTCGTCCATGAGGAAGACGTCGGCGTTGCGGACGATGGCGCGGCCGAGGGCCACGCGCTGGCGCTGGCCGCCGGAGAGGGCCTTCGGCTTGCGGTCGAGGAACTGCTCGATGTCGAGGGTGCGCGCCGCCTCGCGCACGCGCTGGTCGCGCTCGGTCTTCGGCACCTTGCGCAGCTTGAGGGGATAGGCCAGGTTGTCGTAGACCGACATGTGCGGGTAGAGGGCGTAGCTCTGGAAGACCATCGCCACGTCGCGGTCCTTCGGCGGCAGGTCGTTGACGACCCGGTCGCCGATGATGATCTGGCCGCCGGAGATCTCTTCCAACCCCGCGACCATGCGCATCGCGGTGCTCTTGCCGCAGCCGGAGGGGCCGACGAGCACCAGGAACTCCTGGTCCTCGACCTCCATGCTGAGATCGGCCACGGCCGGGGTCGGGTTGCCACCGTAGAGCTTGGTGACATTCTGGAATATGACGCGCGCCATCGCCGCGTTCCTCCCATCGAACGACTACAGGACCACCCCCAGTTGGGCGGCCCGGAAGCGCCTTCTGTGGCTGCCGTCGCGGCGCCTTACGAGCGGTGGTGCATTGTGGCGATAATGTGGGGGTGGTTGTCAAGGGGGCATGGCTGCTGGCTGCTGGCAGTTGGCTTTTGGCTATTGGCCGTTCGTGGGGGGAGGGGCGAAATGGGAGACTACCGCAAGCTCAAGGTTTGGGTGCGGTCGCATCAACTGACGCTCGGCATCTACGAGGCGACGCGCTCGTTCCCGCGTGAGGAACTGTTCGGATTGACGGGGCAGCTCCGTCGCGCGGCGTCTTCGATCCCCGCCAACATTGCCGAAGGGTATGGCCGGGGCGGCGACGCGGAGCTAGGCCGCTTCCTGAAGATCGCACGAGGCTCAGCCAGCGAACTCGACTACCACCTCGTCCTTGCCCGCGATTTGACGTATCTCGAACCTTCGCGGTTTGAACATCTCATCACCGAAGCCCAGGGCATCGGTAGGATGCTAACGACGTTCATCGACCGACTCGGACAAAAGCCAGCAGCCAACAGCCAATAGCCAGCAGCCCATCATAGCGAAAGGCGCCGAATGTGATTGAAAGCACGGGCAGGGTCGTCAGCTTCGGGGAGGCGATGGCGCGCCTGACGCCGCCTGGCAACGAGCGGCTGGAGCGGACGACGTCGCTCGATGTGACTGTCGGCGGGGCCGAGCTGAACAGCGCGGTGACGTTGGCGTGCCTGGAGGTTCCGGCGACGTGGGTCTCGCGCCTGCCTGACACGCCGTTTGGCCGCGCCATCGCCCGCGGGGGACGGGCCGCCGGGGTCGATCTGTCGCACGTGCAGTGGGTTCCGGAGAGCGCGGGGCGGGCCGGGGTCTACTACCTGGAGGAGGCGAGCGATCCTCGGCCATCGGCGGTCTACTACGATCGGGCCGGCAGCGCGTTCGCCCGGATGGAGCCGGGGACGTTCGATTGGCCGCGCATCCTGGAGGGGGCGCGGGCGCTGCACATCTCCGGCATCACCCCGGCGGTGGGGCCTGGCCCGCGGGCGGAGACGATGGCGGCCATCCGCGCCGCGAGCGCGGCCCGCGTGCCGGTAGCCTTTGACCTGAATTTTCGCTCCAAGCTGTGGAGCGAATCGGAGGCGCGGGCCTGTTTCGTCGAGATCGTGCCGCTGGTCGACATCCTGTTCACGTCGCGCGGCGGATTGCGGACGTTCTTCAACCTCGAGGGCGACCACGCCGAGGTGCTCGAGGCCGCGCGCACGCGTCTCGGGCTGGCGGTGACGGTCCTCTCCCGCAAGAAGGGGAAGGCCAGCCGCTCCCTCCGGCTCGGCTCGATCGCGATGGGGCAGGACGGGCAGGTCGTGGAGGGGCCCTGGCGCGCGGTCGAGGTGGTCGATCGCCTCGGCGGCGGCGACGCCTTCGCCGGTGGCTTCCTCGCTGGCTACGTCGCTGATCACGACGATGTGCCACGGGCTCTGGCCCTCGCCTCCGCGGCGCAGGCGCTCAAGCACACGATGCCGGGCGATTTCCTCTGCGCCACCCGCGCCGAGATCGAGGCGGCGACCGAGTCGGACGAGGGGGGCGTGCTGCAACGGTAGGTGACGGGAGCCGGGGATCGGGTGACGAGCGTCGGATTGATGGTGCGGGCAGCCACGCCGCAACCCAGGGTCCAAGCGAGTCGCCCCCCGTCGCCGATGACTTGACTCACGACCCAGTCTCTCCTACGATGTGGTCTAGACCTCTAGACAGGATCACCGCGCGCGGGAGAGACGTGCATGGCCTTCGAGTCGACGCTGCCCGGCCGCTACTTCTACGACCCGGAGATCTTCGCCGCCGAGCAGGAGCGCCTCTTCGGCCAGATGTGGACGTGTGTTGGCCGCGCGGATGCCTTGCCGCATGCCGGGGACTTCCTCACGGCCGAGCTGGGCGGGGAGAACGTGCTCGTCATGCGCGGCAGGGATGGGGAGCTGCGCGCGTTTCTCAACGTCTGCCGACATCGCGGGGCGCGGATCTGCCTGGAGCCGTGCGGCAACAGCGGGGCGGCCATCCAGTGTCCGTATCACGCCTGGTCCTACGCTCTCGACGGCCGGCTCATCGGGGCGCCGAACATCGCCCGCGACGAGATGCTGGATCGCGACGCGCTGGGTCTCCTTCCCGTTCATCTCGATGTCTGGGAGGGGCTGATCTGGCTCTCGCTGGCGGATGACCCGGCCCCGGCAGCGGCGCAGCTCGAGCCAGCGCTCATCGACCGCTTCGGGGAGCTGGAGGAGTTTGGGCGGTACAGCATCGGGTCGCTGGCGGTCGGGAAATCGATCTCGTACGACATCGCGGCCAACTGGAAGCTGGTGGTGGAGAACTTCATGGAGTGCTACCACTGCGCTCCGATCCACCCGGAGCTGACCAGCCTTCTCCCAGCCTTCCGCCAAGGCACGTCCTACCAGGGGATCGTGGGGCAGGGGACGGAGTTCGCCGAGGAGATCGAGGCGTTCACCCTCTCCGGCGCCGGCGAGCGGCCGATGCTGCCGGGGTTGCTGCCGAGCGACGCGCGGCTCTACTACGGGTTCGTGCTCTGGCCGAATCTGTTCGTCAATCTCCTCCCGGACCACGTCATCCTGCACACGCTGACGCCGCTGGGGCCGGAGCGGTCCCGCGTCGTCTGCGACTGGCTCTTCGCGCCGGAGGAGATCGCCAGGCCGGGATTCGATCCGACCGACACCGTGGCCGTCTTCGACATCACCAACCGGCAGGACTGGGAGGTGTGCGAGCGGACGCAACTCGGCATGCGCTCCCGCGCCTTCGTCAACGGCGGGCTGTACGTCACCAACGAGCAGCACATCGCGGTTTTCCGCGATCTGGTGCTCGACCGCCTCGGGGAGAGCGTGCCGGCATGACGACGCTCGACTGGGCTGGGCTCGTCCCGGATCGCGCCAGCCCGGTGCCGCTGTATTACCAGCTCGCGGCGGCCATCCGGGAGCGGATCCGCGCGGGGTCCTTGACGCCGGGAGAGCAGCTTCCGGCCGAGCGCGAGCTGGCCGAGCGCGCCGGCATCAGCCGCATGACCGCGCGGCAGGCGCTGGCCGATCTGGTGCGGGGCGGCGACGTGGTGGTGCGCCATGGCGTCGGCGCGTTCGTGGCCGAGCCGAAGCTGACCCACGACGCCCTGCATCTGCTCGGGTTCACCGAGGAGATGGGGCGTAACGGCGGGGCGGTCAGCTCGCGGGTGATCGAGCAGGATGTGGTCATCCCGCCTCCCGTCATCGCCGCCGCGCTCGGCCTGGGGCCGGGGGAGCGGGCCGTCCGCATCGTCCGGCTCCGTTCCGCGGCGCAGACGCCGTTGCTGCTCGAGACGAGTCTCGTCCCGGCGTCCCGGTGCCCCGGACTGGAGCATGAGGACCTGGAGCGGCATTCGCTCTACGCCACGCTGGAGCTGCGCTACGGCCTCCGGCCGCGCGCCGCCCGGCAGACGATCGAGGCCACCGTCGCCAGCGCGTTCGAGAGCGAGCTGCTCGGGATCCCCAGGGGCGCGCCGATGCTGCTGCTGGAAGGGATCACGACCACCGACCGCGGCACGCCGATCGAGTGGTTCCAGGCGATCTACCGCGCGGATCGGGTGAAGATCGCGGTCGAGAGCCTGGGAGAGTCGCCCGCGCTGGCGATGGCCGCCCCGCCGGTGAGCGTGATGTTGACGTGATCGGGAACGATAACGAGTTCGGAGGAAGCGTCCGTGGTCGTTGAAACAGCCCCAGCGAGAAGTCCCCGGGAAGCCCGGAGTGGTCCGGTTCGCGTCGGTGTGATCGGCAGCGGCAGCGTGGCGCGCAAGTACATCCCGCACATGCAGCGGCTGAACGTGCCGCGCCAGCGCGTCGACATCGCCGTCGTCTGCGACACGAACCGGCGGCAGTGGGACGAGGCGCGGGAGCGGTACGCCCTCGACACGTTTACGGACGACTATCGGCAGGTGCTGGCCGACCCGAGCATCGAGCTGGTGCTGGTGCTGACGTCGATGCAGCGGCACGGCGAGATCGCCAGGGCCGCGCTGGAGGCGGGCAAGCACGTCCTGGTCGAGAAGCCGATGGCGATGACGCTGCCGGAGGCCGCGGAGCTGGTCGAGCTGGCGGCGCAAAGTCCCGGCTATCTCGTCTGCGCCCCGCACGTCGTGCTCAGCCCGACGTATCAGGCCATCTGGAAGCGGTTGCAACAGGGCGCCATCGGCAGGCTGCTCACCGCGCGTGGGTTCTATGGCTGGTCCGGGCCGAGCTGGGGCCAGTGGTTTTACCAGCCCGGCGGCGGGGCCATGTTCGACCTCGGCGTCTACAACGTGACGACGCTGACCGGGCTGCTCGGCCCGGCGCGGCGGGTGATGGCCATGAGCGGCATCGCCATCCCGGAGCGCGTCGTCGACGACGAGCTGATCCAGGTCGGCACGCACGACAACGCCCATCTGCTGCTCGATTTTGGCGACGCTCGCTACGCCGTCGTCTCGACCGGGTTCACGATGCAGGCGTACAAGGTCCCCGGCATCGAGCTGTACGGCACGGAGGGGACGATCCAGATGATCGGCGAGGACTGGGCGCCCGCCGGCTACGAGATGTGGCAGAACAGCGCCGGCTGCTGGCAAGTCTTTGATGAGGGCTCCAACTGGCCGTGGTCCGATGGCGTCCGCCACATCATCGAGTGCATCGAAACGGGCGCGGCGCCGGTCATCACCCCCGAGCACGCCTACCACGTGCTGGAGATCATGCTGGCGTCGATGGCGTCGGGCGACTCAGGGCAGGCCATCCCCATCGAGAGCACCTTCACCCCGCCCCGCTTCGACGACGCGTCGACCCTTGGCCCCGGCGCGCACCTGATCCACGACCCGGGCGCCGAGGCATGACGTACAAACCCTCGCCCCGCCCGACCTTCGACGCACCGGCGGCGATCCCCTACGGAGCGGTGACCCGCCATCTGTGGGGCGACGAGGAGGCGGGCGAGGTGGCGGACTGGATCTACGTCTCCAGCGACCGCATCCACCAGCTCGTCTACGGGTTGGCGCCGGGGGGATCGTTCCGGCACTCCGGCGAGTTCCGCACCGTCTTCGCCGCCGACGTCGTGTACTACGTGCTCAGTGGAACCCTGGTCATCGCCAACCCCGGCACGGGGGAGGTGCAACGCCTGGAGCCGGGCGAGGCGGCGTTCTTCCGCCGCGACACCTGGCACCACGCCTTCAACTACAGCACCGAGCCGTTGCGCGTGCTGGAGTTCTTCGCCCCGCCGCCGTCGCAGGGGACCTCCGGGGCTTACGCCCGAGCGCAGCCGCTGCTCGCGGAGACGCGCTACTCGCGCGACGGCTCGTTAGGGGCGTGGCCGGAGTCGGCGCCGGCCGAGTCGGCGAGCCGCACGATCCACCCCATCCGCGCCCACGACATCCTCTGGCGGTTGCAGGGCGGGACGCCGCCGGTGCTCGTCGGCGTGCTCGTCTCGACCGAGCACCTGACCGTCGGCCGCATCGATCTGTTGCCCGGACAGCGGTCGGAGGTCGAATGCCATGGCGGCGACGAGTCGCTCTACGTGCTGTCCGGGACCATCAACGTGCGGCCCCTGGGCGAATCGGGGCCGGGCTGGCTGGAGCTGAGCGCGCGCGACGGGTGCTATCTCCCGGCGGGGACGCCGCACCAGTACTACAACATCGGCGGCGATACGGCGTCGCTCCTGTTCGGGGTCGCGCCGTCGTATCGCTGCGAGGAGGGCTAGGTGGAGGCCTGCCGCCCGCGCGAAGATTGGGCGATCGGCGTCGACGTCGGCGGAACCAAGATCGCCTTCGGCGCCGTCGATCCCCGCACTGGCCGCGTTGCGCATCGGCGCGAGGTTCCGACCGGGCCGCAGCGGGGCGTGGAGGCGGTGTACAGCGACATCCTGACGAACGGCATCGCCATTGCCCGCCGCCTGCTGGGCGAGCAGCGATGGGCGAGCGCGCTCGGCGTCGGGTTGCCGGAACTCGTGGACGCGGACGGTGAGATTCGCAGCGCGCATCTGCTCGACTGGTCGTCGTTCCCGCTGAGGCAGCGCCTTCGCGTTGTGGCGCCGCCGCACATCACCTCCGACGTTCGGGCCGCGGCGCTGGCCGAGGCTACGTTCGGCGCCGGCAAGGACTACGAACTCTTCGCCTACGTCAGCATCGGCACCGGCATCAGCTCGGCGGTGGTGCAGGACGGCGAGCCGCTGGTCGGGGCGCGGGGCGGGGCGCTGGTGCTCTCCTCCGGCTCGCTGGGCGTCCCGTGCCCCGAGTGCAGCAATTGGACCGAGTTCGTGCTGGAGTCGTACGCCTCCGGGCCTGCGCTGGCGCGCCGATATGCGGAGGCGATCAACCAGACCGTCTCCGGCGCGGAGGCGGTGATCGCGGCCGCGAACGCGGGCGACCCGGTCGCTGCCCAGATCGTGGAGAGCGCGGCCGATGCGCTGGGGAGCGCCCTGGGCTGGCTCGTCAACGTCATCGACCCCGAAGCGATCGTCGTGGGCGGCGGCCTCGGGCTGGCGCCGGGCCGGTTCCGGGAACGCCTGATCCGGGCCACGCGCGAGCACATCTGGAACCCCGCCGCCCGCGAGCTGCCGTTCCTCACGGCCGCGCTCGGGGCCGATGCCGGGCTGATCGGCGCCGCCCTCTCGGCGCAGCGACGCGCCACGAGTCTCGATCACTCCGGCGAACGCGTGCTTGCGGCCGCGAATGGCGAAAGGAGGTAGCGCCGCCACATCCGACGTGTCGGGGCGATGCCTGCATCGCCCAGTCGGCCAGAGGCCGACAGCCAGCGCCTCGAAACGCAATTGTGGCCCTTCGGGCCACGGGCGATGCAGGCATCGCCCCTACGACCGGGTGTCTTTGCGAACAGCCGTTGCCAGAGAGAGGAGCGTACGATGACGACACGACGCGGTGCTCGCCCCTATCGTCTCACCCGCCGCCAGATGATCGGCTCCGGCGTTGCCGGCGGCGCGGCGCTGGCCATGCTCGGCGGGTCAGGGCGGCTGCCTGGCCTCACACTCAATCATGCCGCGGCGCAGGAGCAGACCGCGCTCCGGTTCTGGGTTCCGCCGGGGTCGCCCCTCTACTGCGAGGTGCAGCAGGAGATCGCCGCCGATTACGCCGCGCTGGACCAGAGCATCCGCTTCGAAGAGGTGCAGTGCCTCCCCGGGGAGACGGACGACTACTTCCAGGCGATCCTGGCCGCCATCGCCGCCGGCAACCCGCCGGACGGCATGGTGATCTGGGACACTCCGGTCTCGCTCGGCGCCCGCGACGCGCTGGTGGCGATCGACGATCTGATGGCCGCCTCCGAGCACTCCCAGGTCGAGAAGTGGCCGGAGGGGCTGCTCGCCTCGTGCCAGTACGAGGGCCAGACCTACGGTCTGCCGGTCACCGCCGGCCTGTACGGGCTCTGGTACAACCCGAACCTGCTCGAAGAGAAGGGCATCCCGTCCGGCCGGGAGAGCCTGCCAAAGACCTGGCAGGAACTGCGAGACCTCTCCAAGGAATTCACGGTCTGGGACGGCGACCGGCTGGTCTCGGCCGGCTTCGTGCCGAACAACGGCGATTTCGGCGCTTTCGAGCTGCCAATCTGGTCGGCGCTCAACGGCGGCCAGCTCTACGACGCCGCGAACCAGACTTACACCATCGACAGCGAGACCAACATCGAGATGATGGACTTCATGGTCTCCTGGATCGACGAGGAGTACAAGGGCGACATCGCCCTGGTGCGCAGCTCCGCCGGGTGGGGCGGCTACGTCACCGAGGACGGGCTGCCGCCGGCCTTCCAGGCCGGGAATCAAGCCATGCTGCAACAGGGAAGCTGGCTGATGGGGGACTTCGCCGCCGAGGTCGAGCCGGTCTTCGACAACTGGAACATCGGCGACCATCCAGTCGGCCCCTCCGGGGAATCGTCCGTCTCCGGCTTCTGGCCGAACTGGATGGCGATCCCCGCCGGCGCCGCCAACCCGGAGGCGGTCTTCGGCTACATGGACTACATGAGCGCCGTCGGCGTCGAGAAGTGGTTCAACGCCATTCCGGACATCCCGACCAACGCCGATGCCCCCGCCGTTTTGCCGCAAGGGGTCGTCGAGTCCCGCGGCGAGGAGTTCGCTCAGGAGATCATGGCGTTCTGGGATACTCAGGCCGAAATGTCGACCGCCATGTGGACCTCGCCGGTGCAAGGGTTCGCCAACGACCGGCTCGGGCAAGCGGTCGAGCGCATCCTGACCAAGGCCGCCGCGCCGGCCGAGGAGCTGGCCGCGGCCCAGGCTGACTGCCAAGCGGAGCTGGAGTCGCTACTGGGCGATCAAGGCTAGCGCGCTCGTGTCATTCCGAGCGAAGCGAGGAGTCTCGTGCTCCACGGGCGGACGCGCCCCGAACGCCGAGATTCCTCCTTCGTCGGAATGACACGGGGGCGTCACGTCGGCAATTCAGGACGGGAGCAGCGACGATGGCGACGATGGCCATGCGCCGGACGGCGGTGAGTCCCCTGCGGCGACAGGAGTCGCGGGCGGGCTTGATCTTCATCCTGCCCTGGCTCGTCTCGCTGCTCGTCTTCACCACCTACCCGGTGCTGGCCACGTTCTATTTGTCGTTCACCGAGTACAACATCCTGCAGCCGCCGTCCTGGATCGGGCTGGAGAACTACCAGACGATCTTCACGGAGGATCCGGCTTTCTGGAAGGCGGTGCGCAACAGCGCCGTCTACGCGCTGGTGTCGGTGCCGTTGAAGCTGGTCATCGCCTTCGGGCTGGCCATGCTGCTCAACATGGGCGTGCGCGGCATCGGGGTCTACCGCACCGTCTTCTATCTGCCGACGCTTGTGCCGCCCATTGCCGCCACCATCATCTTTCTCCTGCTGTTTTCCCCGGCTGGCGGTCCCATCAACTCGATCCTGGGCTGGCTCGGCATCCGCGGCCCGGACTGGTTCAACGACCCGAACTGGGCCATGCCGGCGCTAATCGTGCTCGGCGTCTGGCCGCTGGGGGTGGAGACGCTGGCGTTCCTGGCCGGGCTGAAGGAGATCCCGCAGGATCTGCTCGACGCGGCGGCGGTGGATGGCGCCCAGGGGTGGCAGCGGCTGCGCCATGTGATCCTGCCGCTGATCTCGCCGGTGATCTTGTTCAATCTCGTGATCGGGGTGATCTACTCGTTCCAGGTCTTCACGCAGGCGCTGGTCATCGGTGGGTTCAACGGCGAGCCGCTGGAATCGACGCTGATGTTCCTGGTGCTGATCTACCGCAACGCCTTCCGCTACTTCTCGATGGGGTACGCCGCCGCGCTCTCGGTCATCCTCTTCCTGGCGGTGCTGGCGCTGACGCTGCTGATCTTCCGCTCCTCGCGCGCCTGGGTCCACTACGAAGGGGGGCAACGATGACGCTCGCCGTCGAGCGCCGCCTGGAACCGGCCGCGCGCCTGGCCCCTGCCGTGGGCACGGGCCCCGCTCGACGCGCCTGGATCGGTCCGCTGGCCCGACACGCGCTGCTCATCGCCGTGGCGGCGCTGCTGCTGCTCCCGTTCTACTGGATGCTCAACTCGGCGTTGAAAAGCAATACCGACATCTTCGCCTACCCGATCCAGTGGTGGCCGGACCCGGTGCGCTGGGACAATTTCGCCAGCACCATCGGCTCGCGCTACTTCCCGTTTCTGCGGCTGCTCGGCAACAGCGTTTTCTTCGCCGGGGGCGTCACCATCGGCACGGTCCTCTCCTGCGCGGCGGTCGGCTACGGCTTCGCGCGATTGCGCTTCCCCGGACGCGACATCCTGTTCACCATCACCATCGCCACGCTGATGATCCCGCCCATCGTCCTGTTCATCCCGACGTATGTGCTGTTCTCGAAGCTCGGGCTGATCGGCGGCTACACGCCTCTGATCCTGCCGGCGTTTTTCGGCAACGCCTTTTTCATCTTCATGATGCGGCAGTTCTTCCTCGGCATTCCCTGGGATCTCTCCGACGCGGCCCGCATCGACGGGGCCGGCGAGTTCCGCATCTTCTGGGAGATCATGCTGCCGCTGGTGCGCCCGGCGCTGATGGTGGTGGCCGTGTTCACGCTGCTCTACACGTGGCACGACTTCTTCGGGCCGCTGATCTATCTGCAAGACGCCGCGCAGTACCCGCTCAGCCTCGGCCTCTACGCCTTCAAGTCGCAGCGCACGGCCGACTGGGCCAACATCATGATGGGCTCGTTCCTCACCACCTTGCCGCTCATCGTCGTGTTCCTGTTCACGCAGCGCTATTTCCTGCGCGGCATCACGACGACGGGGCTGAAGGGGTGACGGAGTCGTGAGTCGTAGGTCGTGAGTCGTAGGTCGAGAGCGGGGAAGCAAGATGGCGGAGACGAACCAAGTCGTGCAGTCGGCGTCGACCGAGACCGGTCCTTTACTCACGACCCACGACTCACGACTCACGACTCCCGTAAGGGCCGGCCTCATCGGCTGCGGCAGCCTGTCGTTGATCGGCATCCTGCCGCAGCTCTCGGAGCCGGATGCGAAAAGGCGGGTGGAGCTGGCCGCCGTCTGCGACGTCAACGAGGAGCGAGCGCGGGAGACGGCGTCGCGCTTCGGCGTTCCGCACGCCTACGGCGACGCGCAGGAGCTGATCGACCGGGAGGATATCGATCTCGTGCTCGTCATCACGCCGATCGAATACCACCACCCCATCGCCATGGCCGCCCTGCGCGCCGGCAAGCACGTCTACGTGCAGAAGACGATGGCGACCACCTACGCCGAGGCGCGGGAGATGGTGGAGACGGCGCGCGAGCGGGGCCTGACGCTGGTCGCGGCGCCGGGGCAGATGCTCGCCCCGGCGATGCAGGCGATGAAGCGGCTCGTCGACGCGGGCGCGCTTGGGGACGTCTACTGGGCCTGGGGCAACACCGGCGGTTGGCATCACGACGAGCCGACCCGGCGCGGCGAGGGCGCGCTCGGCGCGGTAGATCCGTCGTGGTACTACCGCGCGGCGGGCGGCCCCCTGCGTGATGTGACGGTCTACGTGCTGCATAGCCTGACGGGGATCCTGGGGCCGGCGCAGCGCGTCACCGCCATGTCGGGCATCCGCGCCCCGATGCGACACTGGCGGGACAAGGCCATACCCGTCGAGGTGGACGACAACTCGCTGCTGCTGCTCGATTTTGGCGGGGCGACGTTCGCCATGGCCGGCGGGCAGTCGAGCCGCACGGGTCCTCTCATGCAGTGGGGCGCGATGGGGGTGTACGGCTCGGGCGGCGCCATCGAGACGCTCGAGATCGAGCCCCTCTCGGGGCATCCGACGCGTCTCTCCGTCGCCGCGCACGATGGCGCGGCGGAGCGGGGCGGGTTGCGGCCGCTGGGCGACGGGACCTACGGACTGACAGGCTGGCTGCCTTACGTCACAGAGACGCACGCGGCGATCCCGGAACCGCACGTCTACGCCGACATCCTGCACGCCGTCGATTGCATCGAGCTGGGGAAGCCGCCGCTGGTCTCCGGCGAGCACGGGGCGCACGTGGTCGAGATCATCGAGAAGGGGTATCTGGCGGCGCGCACGGGGCAGACGCAGACGCTGGAGAGCCGGTTCTGATGGCGGATGTCGCGAAGCTCGCCCTCATCGGCTGCGGGGACGTGGCCCAGCGCGACTACTTGCCGGAGTTTCACCGGCTGGCCGGGCGCGCGAAGATCGTCGCCGTGTGCGGACGAACTTCCGAGCGCGCCCGCGACGTGGCGTCTCGATACGGAATCCCTGCCTGGTACGACGACCTCGACCGGATGCTGGCGGAGTCCGACGCGGACGCGGCGATCAACCTCACCCCGATCCAGGCGCACACGGAGACGACGCTCGCCGCGCTCCAGGCCGGCATGCATGTCTATTCCGAGAAACCCGTCGCCACGTCACTGACGGACGCAGAGCGTATCCGCGACAAGGCATCACAGCGCGGCTTGACCCTCGTCTGCGCCCCGTCGGTGCTGCTCTTTCCCCAGGTGCGGTATGCGCGCGAAATCGTGGCCAGCGGGACGATCGGAGAGGTCCATGCCGCGCTCGGGCGGGGGTACGGCGGCGTGCCCCCGTGGGCTGGATACCCATCCGATCCCAGCCCTTTTTTCGCCGCGGGCGGCGGGCCGCTGGCGGATATGGGGGTGTATCCGCTGCACGCCATCACCGGGGTTCTCGGCCCGGCCAGACGAGTGAGCGCCTTCGCGGCCCAGGCTCAGCGAGATTTCGTCGTCGAGGATGGCCCGTTCGCGGGCCGGCGGGCGCCGATCGAGGTCGCGGACAACTGGCATCTCATGCTCGATTTCGGGGATGGGCGGCTCGCCTCGGTGACGGCCAACAACGTGGCCCACGCCAGCCGGGCGCCGCAGATGGAGCTGTTCGGGTTGGGCGGGACGGTCTCGGTCGATCTGCTCGACGTCTCGGCGCCGGTGGAAACCTATCTCCCGGGCCAGGGGTGGTCGTCTCAGGTCATGCCGCACGAGCGCGCCGCCGGCCCCGATCATCTCCTTGGGGTCGAGCACCTCGTCGACTGTCTGGCGACCGGGGCGCGGCCGCTGCCGAGCATCGAGCACGCGGTCCACGTCATCGAGATCATGGAGGCCGCGGCCCGCTCCGCGGCGACCAACAGCGCGATTCGCCTGGAGACCACGTTCAGCCACGACGGCTGGCCATAAAGTGATGCGGACTCGGGTCTATCCTCCCTCACTCCCGGCCACCCCTTCCCCCTCTTTCACTGCGGTGAGCGAGGCGGAAGGGGGATGAGGGCCAGCCGCGGCGCAGTCGATGATTCCTGGGGGCCCTCCTTCGTCGGAATGACGCGAGTTTGGCGCGCCGCCGCAGCTTGTGTTTCACGCCTCCGTGCAGTTGTCCTGCGTCTGACAGGTTCCGGAGGCATCGGCCTCGCCTGGGCCGCAGCAGATGAGCCCATCGGCACACGCCGGAGCGCTCATCGTGCACTCACAGCCTTCGCCGGTGCATAGCGAACCGGGGCACGCATCGAGCGTCTGGCACGTGCCAGGGGCTCCGGGGTCGCCTTGTACGCAGCAGATCAGCCCGTCGGCACAGTCGCCGTCGCTGGCGCAGTCGCAGCCTGGGCCAGTGCAGAGGGATCCGGGGCAGGCGTCCCTGGTCTGGCAGGTACCGGGGGCGCCGGGGTCGCCCTGGACGCAGCAGATGAGCCCGTCATCGCAGGCGCCGTCGACGCCGCCGACGCAGTCGCACCCCGCGCCGGTGCAGGCAACGGGGCCACACTGCTCTTCCGGGACGCACCCGCCGTTGCCGCCGATGACGGGCGCCTCGTTCAGGCAGCAGATCAATCCAGCGTCGCACGCCCCGTCGACGCCCCCCGCGCATGCACATCCCTCGCTGGTGCAGGGAGCGGGGCCGCATTGGTCGGAGCTGATACAGATGTAGCCGCTCTGCACGGCGCAGCAGGCGAGGCCCTGGTCGCAGGCATCAGCATCACCGGGATCGCAGCTGCAGTTGGCGCCGGTGCATGGCGTTCCGCAATCGGATTGCGCCGTGCAGACGCCGGGACCACCCGGCACGCCGGCAGAGCCGCAGCAGATCAGCCCGGCGTCGCAGGGCGACTGTGTTCCGGTGGCGCAGGCGCAGCCGGCGCCGCGGTTGGCGCTTCGCTCTCGGCCTTCGCCTCGCTGAGGCTGGTGCGCTCGGCCGCAAGCGAGCGTACCAGCTTCTGTAGCGTCTCCACATCGTCAGGCAGTGTGGCGAGATCGATGTCCATGAGTGCAGAGCCTAGCCGACTCGCACCATTCTCGCCGTTCCGTTTGCAGCATCGAGTCAATCGGTCGCAGCGATCACCCGGCGATGGCAGGTCGCCACTTTTTTTCCGGTGCAC
>CALMZR010000044.1 GCA_937870845.1 uncultured Chloroflexota bacterium | reverse complement strand
CGCATTCTGACCGGGACCCACGACGAATGGTGGGACGCCGCCCGGCAGGCATACACGCGAACGCCGTTGCCGATGATGGGCGCGGGGACGACGCTGGGCGGCATGATGTGGGAGCTACGCTTGCCGGCGCCCGACATCACGAACGCGCGGGCGCGGTTCTGGTTCACCGAGCGCGGTTGGGACCGGTTCGGCCGGGAGCTGGCGGCCGAGGGGCGGCGGCAGGGCTACGTCGTCAAGGTCGTTCGCCGCAAGAACCCCCGCCGCTCCCGGATCGTCTACACCGATGCCTGGCAGGTCGCCCTCCTGCCGGAGCGGGTGTGACCGTCCCGGCGCCATGCCCTGGCTCCCAATGCCGCGGCCGCGCCGAACGCGGCGTGCGAGAATCTCGATGCGCGACATCGGCCGGGCGCCTGGCGGCGCCGCGGAGAGGAGGGTATCGTGGGCATTGTGGCGTCAGGGGAAGGGGAGGTTCGTTGCATCGGCGGGGAGTGTCTGACGTTCAAGGTGGGCGGCGCCGAAACGGATCGCGCCCTGGCGGTGCTCGAGGACACGGTGCAGCCGGGCTATGGGCCGCCGCCGCATATCCACCTCCACGAGAACGAGATGTTCTACGTGGTGGAGGGCGAATTCACGTTTACCCTCGATGACCAGACGATGGCGGCCGCGGCCGGGACGGCGGTGACCGTGCCCATGGGCCGGCTTCACACCTTCCGCAATGTTGGACCCGAACCGGGCCGGCTCCTGGCCATCATCTGGCCGGCCGTCGCCTTCGAGGCATTCGTCGAGGAGGTGGGGACGCCGCGGCCGGGTCCTCCCGACATCGAGAAACTGCTCGATGCGGCCGCTCGACACGGAATCGAGGTCTCGTCAAGCCCGCCTGCCGGGTCGTCTTGAGGCGGTTCAGACCGCAGCGCCCCCCGGCGCCGGGATCGCCCCGAGTTGCTGCAACAACCCGAGCAAATCGTCGTGATGCCACATCTCGGCGATGCGGCCGTCCTCGATGCGGAACAGCTCCAGCCCGTCCACCACAGCCCGCTTGCCGCTGGGCGGCAGCCCCGCGAACTCACCACCCTGCGTGACGTGGTGGGTGTGCCGCGCCACCACCCGGTCTCCCTCGGCGATCAGCTCGTGGACTTCGACGCGCTGCTCGGGGAAGGCGGAAAAGTAGACGGACATGAACGCGCGAAACCCCTCCAACCCCGGCGCGATGCCGGGGATCTGGGTGTGGATGGCGACGTCGTCGGTCACCAGCCCGAGCATGCGCTCGAGGTCGTTGGCGTTGGCGGCAGCGAAGAAATCCTGGACCACGGCTTTCGTGTCGGCGCTCGACATGGCGGTGCCTCCCTGGCGCGGCGCCGGGTCGTCCGGCCATCGCGTTCGTCCATCGTCCATCATACGGGTCACGCGGCGGCTCGGATCATTCTCCGACATCGGGGCCGCGGCGCGGAGGCGGCAAACCAGGGGCGTCCGCACTTCTGCTCGCGACGCACCGGGGACGCGCCGGAAGGGGAGCGGCGACATGTCCGAAACCACGTCTGACGATCGCGCTGACGCCAGGGGCGTGCGCGTCCTCGGCCCGCCCCGGCACGACCGCATTATGGCCGTGGCGGCGCACCCCGACGACGTCGAGAGCTGGTGCGCCGGCACGCTGGCCAGGGCCATCGCCGCCGGCGCCGACGTCCGGCTCCTGCTCGTC
The DNA here is from genome assembly GCA_937870845.1 of uncultured Chloroflexota bacterium. Taxonomy (GTDB): domain Bacteria; phylum Chloroflexota; class Chloroflexia; order Thermomicrobiales; family UBA6265; genus JACCXM01. The sequence goes on along the minus strand of CALMZR010000044.1, from coordinate 11,342 downwards.
ACCTCCGGCGACAAGGGGAGCGCCGACCCGGACGCCGATCCCGCCGCGGTGGCGGCGCTGCGCGAAGCGGAAGCCCGCGCGGCCGCCGCCCGCCTGGGTCTGGCCGAGGTCGCCTTTCTGCGGCATCCCGACGGCGAGGTCGAGGACACCCGCGTCCTGCGCGGCCAGATCGTCGCCTGCATCCGTCGCTGGAAGCCCGAGGCGCTCTTCACCCACGATCCCGAGCGCCCCTGGCCGCCGTATCTCGCCCACCGCGACCACCGCATCGTCGGGCGCGCTGCGCTCGACGCCGCCTACCCGCTGGCCCGCGATCCGCTCAGCTTCCCCGAGCACCGCCGCGATGGACTGCCGCCGCACGTGGTCTCCGAGGTCTCGCTCTTCGCCAGCGCCGCGGCCGACGTCTACGTCGATATCTCGGCCGGGTTCGAGCGCAAGATCGCGGCGCGGCTAGCCCACGTCAGCCAGACCCCCGACCCGGAGGCGCTCGCTCCATCGTGGCGCAAGCGCGCCGCCGCCATCGGCGCCCCGGCCCGGTTGCCGCTGGCCGAGGCGTTCGTCGTCTTGCCGCTTGATGAAGGATGCAGCTCGTCAGCCGCCCAGGGCGTCCACGATGGCCTTGACGTTGGCCCGCATCATCCCCACGTAGCTCTCGCCGGGGCTGCCTTCGGGACCGAGGGCGTCGGTGTAGAGGGGCGGCGCCAGCGCGACCCCCGCTTCGGCGGCGATGGCGGCCATCAGATCGGGGTTGGCGACGTTTTCGGCGAAGACGGCCGGCACGCCAGCCGCCTCGATCTCCGCGACGAGCCGGACGATCTCCTGTGCCGAGGGGTCGGCGGCTTCCGTTGAGAGAGAGCCGAGCGCCGTGCCGACCACCTCGAACCCGTAGGCGTCGGCGAAGTAGCCGAAGGTGTCGTGGGAGGTAACGAGCCTGCGCCGCTCCTCCGGCAGCGTCTCGATCTGCGCGCGGATTTCCGCGTCGAGCGCCTCCAACTCGGCAATGAAAGCCGCGGCGTTCGCCTCGTAGAGCGCCGCGTCGGCCGGGTCGGCGGCGGCGAGCGCGTCGCGGATGTTCTCGGTCATGACGATGGCGTTGGCGACGTCGTGCCAGACGTGAGGATCGTAGGCGCCATGCTCGCGATCGGCGTCGTCGGCATGGGTCTCGCCCTCCTCGCCTTCCGTGGACGCTTCATCGTCATTCGCGTGGACGTCGTCGGTGTGCGCCTCACCGTCCTCATGGGGCGCTTCGCCCTCCTGGTCGTCGTGCTCGCCGCCCTCGCGGGGTGTGATGCCCTCGCTGACGACAACCCGTTCCCCAGGCGGCTGCGCCGAGGCATAGAAGTTGTCGAGCCACGGCTCGAACCCGAGCCCGATCTCGAAGACGATGTCCGCCTCCGATAGCGCGACGAGATCGGCGGGCGCCGGGTCGTAGGTGTGGGCATCGACGCCGGGGCCGACCAGGGTCGACACATGCACGGCGTCGCCGCCGACCTGTCGCGCCAGGTCGCCCAGGATGCTGAAGCTGGCCACGACCGAGAGGGGATCGTCGCTGGCCGGCGTCTGGGCGGCGAGCGGCGCCGGCGCCAGCGATGCGGTCAGCAGCAGAGCCACGAAGGCATGAACGAGCCTGCGCGCGAATACGAGCAACATTGTGGCGGTCTCCTCCTGCTGAACGAACGGCAACGTATTGAGACAGTATCTCAATTACGACGGGAACGGTAAGAGCGCGCAGCGGTGGTTGTCAAGCGCCGCCGGCGCCGTTTGCCGCGAGGGCGAGGCGCGCGTCGAGCGCCATGACCCGGTCTGGCAGCACCAGCAGCGGGTTGACCTCGACGTCGGCAAGCTCCGGATGCGCCGCCGCCAGCAGCGACAGCCGCGCCGCAAAATCCGCGGCCCGCGCCAGGTCAAGGGGGCGTTTCCCTCGCGCGCCTTGAAGCAAGGATGAGCCGCGCAGGGTGAGGAGCAGCGTCTCCGCCGTCAGCGCGTCGACCGGCCCCAGCGCGACCGCCGTATCGCGCAAGATTTCGGCGGAGATGCCGCCGAGCCCGATCACCAGCATGAGCCCGAATGCCGGATCGCAGCGGCAGCCGACGATCAGCTCCACTCCGTCCGCGACCGGTTCCTGCTCCTCGACGGCGAGCGCCGGCGGCGCCAGTCGCGCCCGCAGATCGGCGACCGCGCGCCAGCGCCGCCTCGTCGGCGATGCCGAGCGCCACCCCGCCCGCGTCCGATTTGTGCCGCAGCCCGAGCGCTTTGGCGACCAGCGGATAGCGCAACCCGGCCGTGTCCGGCGGCGCATCCCCCACGAGCAGCCGCCCCACGGCGACCGGCAGCCCCGCCTCGTCCAGCAGCGTCCGCGCCGCCCAGTAGTCGTCCGCCGCCACCGGCGGGGATGGCGCCGGCAGCGGGAGCGTCTCGGGCGGCAGCTCCCGCCATTGCACTGCCTGCGCCAATGCCGCGATGCCGTCCTCGGCGGCGGCGAAGACCGGAACTTCGCGCTCACGCAGGGCGTCGTTCGGCATCGCCGCGAAGTGCATGGAGTGGACGAGCAACGGCCGGTCGTGCCGGTCGCGGGCGGCGGCCATGTGCGCCGCGGCCAGCTCGCGCCGGCCGAGTTGCTCCGACTTGACGCTGTAGCCGCCGAAGAACCCGGTCAGCAGCACCGCGTCGACCTCGCCCGATCCCAACAACGCCTCGACGACGGCGCCGGACGAGGCAAAATCCTGCTCGCCGCCGCCGGCCATGTCGACCGGGTTGCCCGTGCTGGCGGCGACGGGGAGATGCTTCGCCAGGGCCGAAGCCGTCTCAGGGGAGAGGCGCGGACGGTCATGGCAGCGTCACTCGTCGACATCCTCGCGCCGCCCAAGCCCGCGCCCTGCTCCCGGCGGCGCGGGGCGCCTGGAGCCTTCGCATTCGAGGCTACGGGCGGAACTCCACCCCGCGGGGCGTGTTCCCCCCGCCGTTATCCGGGAAATCCATGCCGCTGATGGCGTACTGGCCGGTGAACGGGACGGCGTTGCGGTCCCGGTTGCCGTTGTCGTTGGTGGCCCAGAGGGTGAATCGCGGGTGCGACGAGGCGGCGGAGTCCGGCCCGGCGTGGATGTTGGCGGCGGCGGCGATGCGGATCACACGGTCACTGTGCCACGGGCAAACCGACGAGCCACCCCGACTCACCGCCCCGCGTCGCGTACACGCCGATCCGCTGGAAGACCCCGCACGCGTGGGGATAACCAGGCCAGCCAGGTCGCGCTCGGCGCCGATGGCGGTTCCCCCCCACGCATAGGGACAACGAGAAGGGTCCCGCCTCCTCTCCATCTGGCGCTCACGCCCACTACTGGGAGTAGAGTTCCGAAATGTAGAGATTGGCGCTCGCGACGCTTGCGCTGCCGTACGTGCCGACCCAGATCTCGTAGCGGCCGCTGAGCGGGCTGCCGAACGTGAGCGATGGATTGGTCCCCTCTCCGCTGTCGTCGTCGCAATACCAGCTCCCGTTCGGGGCGTTGACGACGAGCGTGGTGTCCGACGCCGCGTCGACCGAAATGATCAGCGGCAGGGAGCCGGACGTGTAGTAGAGCCGCACGTCCGGCGAGTTGGCGATGTACCCGCGGCAACCGCTGATCGCGCCGGCGCTGATGCTGCCGCCGGCGGCCAGGCCGACGACCGTCGGATCGGGCTGGAACCCCGCGCTGAGGTTGAGCGTCCCGAACGTCGGAGCGGCGCCGACATCCTGAGCGAAAGCCGATCCGGTCGGATACGTCGCCGCGATCACCATGAGCACAGAGAGCAAGACTGTCGCTGTCCTTTTCACGGCCGTTCCTTCCTGGAGCACCGACGGACGGACTCGCGATCGAGCCGTCATGGGACGATACGATGAGACTCCCACCTCCTCTCAGGCGGTTCGCCCACGCGCGTGAAGAGAGCAACGACGCCAACTGCGCCAGGCGTCCACGCCGCTCGTGAGCGCGGACACGAGGACGTCACACCCACCAGCGCGGCGAGCTGCGCCGCCATCCCGGCCCAGAACCAGTGGCTGGCGGAGTGGGCGTTGGCCGCGGCTTTGCCGGCGTACCGCGCCGCCTGGTTCTGCAGCCGCTGCGCCAGGTGCATCGCCCGCCGCGCGTCAAGCGGCGCGGCGCGGATCGTGTCGAGCCCCTTCGGCATCTGCCGGCTGTCCGCGGGGAGGTGGGGCAGGTGCGGCATTGCTCCGGGCGGAGCAGGGTCGCCCGCGCCTCCCGTGTGCCGCACGCCGATGGCGCCGTCGGCGCTCATGCCGCGGCCGCGTCGGAAGTGTCGTCGGAGGAGGCGTGCAGGGCAGCGCGCAGGACGAGCTGCCAGCGGTCGTCGCCGCGCAGACGCCAGATGTCGAGCCACGGCTCCAGCACGGCCTGCTGGAACACGCGGACGATGGCCAGCACGGCCGGCTTGTCCGTGCTGTTATGCGAGAGGAAGACATCGAACCGGGGGGTCGCCATCCCGCCTCGTCTCCACCCGAAGCATTATGTGCGTTGGCCAGATTATAGCAGAGAGCTGGCGGTCGGCCCTCACGCCCCATGGCGCGCAGTGTCGTTCCGAGCGAAGCCAGGAATCTCGGCTCCAGGGAACGGCCTTCCCCATACGCCGAGACTCCTCCTTCGTCGGAACGACACGATTTCCGCGCTACGGCCGAAACTCGACCCCGGTGTACTGCTGGCCGCCGCCGATGTCCGGGAACTCCGACCCGCTAATGGCATAGCGTCCGGTAAACGGCTGAGCCGTGCGGTCCCAGTTGCCGTTGTCGTTCGAGGCCCAGAGGGTGATCTGGACGTGCGGCGATCCAGCGTACCCCGGACCCCCCGGACCAGAAATCTCGCCCATGTACTGGCCCTGCTGCACGGGCGTCCCCGCTTCGAGCTCGCCCAGGAACGCGACGTGGAACATCGCCACCGCGTGCCCGTTGCCGATGTCGATGGAGATGCCGCCGGTGGACGGGTCGGTCCAGCGCACGACGCCGTTCACCGGGGAGATCACCGGCTGACCGGCCGTTTCGCCGCCGACCCGGGCCAGGTCGAACGAGTACCGGTACTGCCACAGGCCGTCCTGGTTCTGGTGGGAGGTGCCGTTGTACCCCTGCATGATGGTCCAGCGGCCGCCGCTCACCGGCCAGATGATCCCGCCCGCGCCGAGCTCGGCGTTGTCGGCGGGCTCGGAGCCTTCGACCTTGCCCTCGTTCTGGCGCGATTCCCGGTTGCCGCGTTGCAGCAGGTCGGCCGTGACCTCGACGTATTCGGCGGCGACCCACCCGGTCTGCCCGTTGTACGAAACCTGGTAGAAGCCTTGCTCCGGGCCGGCCAGCGGCGTCAGGGCGGCGCCCGCCGGGATGGCGCCGAGCACGGCGGCGGTCATGTCCGGGGCGGCGCGGAAAGTGACATCGCTGGTCGTCACGGCCTGCGTGTCGGCTGCGGGCGCCGGGGCCGGGGCCGGGGCCGCCATCGGCTCGGCGGCGGGCGCGGCCTCCTGGAAGAGGCTGACCGAGGCGGAGCCATCGTACGTAAGGAAATCGCTGTTGATGAAGCCCCAGGTGCCGTTGTACCAGACGGGGGTCCAGCCGTCGCTGGCGGGGCCGGTGATCGTCACGGGGCCGCCCGCGGGGAGCACCCGCAGGACGTCATCGGTTTCCGAAGGACCGAGGCGAAGGTTCACGGTGCTCACGGCGTAGGCGACGTCGCCGGCCGGAGCGGTAGACAGATCCCCAACAAGGCCAGCGTCAGCGACGGGGACCGCCTGCGGCGCCGCAGCGGGAGCCGCTTCCTGCATCAGGGCCACGTCCTGCGGCGCGGCCTCGCCGGCCGCCAGCCAGGAACCGTCGACCCAGCCGTACTGCCCCTGATACGTCACGCCGACGAACCCTTCCGACCACTCCCCGGTCGGGGTGAGCGGCGCGCCGGCCGGGACGACCAGCAGCACGGCATCGTTGTAGCTCGGGCCGGAGCGGAGGTTGAGGTCGGCGGTCGGGACGGGGTTAGCCGGAATCTCGCCCGTAGCGGTGACCGGGGCCGCCGCGGCCTCTGCGGGGACAGCCTCGGCGGCCATCGCCTCCGCCGGAACCGCCTCCTGGACCATCTCGACCGTCTCCGGCGCGGCGGCCTGCCCCCCGTCGATGAGATAGCCGGCCACGAGGTAGCCGGTCATGCCGCCGACGGTGACGCCGTGCCAGGCGACGCCGTCGGCGGAATAGACCGGGCCATCGACGATGTCGACCGGGGTCCCTTCCGGGAACGACGACAGCACCGCCGCGTCGAAGCTGGGCGTCTCGCGCAGCAAAACCGGATCGCCGCCGGTGTTGGCGACGAGGCCGACCGCCCCTGGATAGAGCGCGCTTTGCGCGGAAACCGCGATTGGAACCACCGGCGCCGCCGCCACAGCCAGCGCGACGACGACGAGCGTGCGGAGCCGGAACGCGGCTCCGCGCGGGGTGGACGTCATCTGACCCTCCCTCCGAGGTCAAACGAAGCCGACAGCCCCATCCCCCTTCCCGCACGGCCACCGGATGAACGTCGATACGTATCACCCAGCCCCGGAGCGATGCTGTGCCCGCCGTCCCCACGACGTGCTGCCCGCTGCCGAGTGGTGCATCTCCTCGCGAGCCGCTGGCGCTGCCCCATCCGGCAGCACGGCTCCGCCAAGGCGAACGTCAAACATCCGAACGGGCCATCCGCGGCCCCGTCTGCGTGACGGGGCGTACCGTAACAGACGCGAAGCAAATTGTGAAGTGCAGGAAGATGGCAACGGCGAGCGCCATTCGTTGGATCTGGCCGAGAACGGATGCCTCGCCCTACCCGCTTCAGAGCTCGTGGCCGGTTTCATCCGCCGCCGTCTCGTCCCTGGTGGCCGCGCGCACCGCGCGGTCGAACCGCAGATCCGTCGGCCGTTCCAGACGCAGGAGCTGCCGCACCTTCGCCGCCGATTCCTGCAGCCGGGGCGGGGTCCACCCCACGGCGGTGAGAATCTCCGCGGCGTCCTCCAGCCCCGCCTGGAAGATGAGCCCCTTCTCGTTGAGCGCCCACGCGCCGCGCGCCGCCAGCCGGGCGTGCGCCACGGCCAGCACGGCGCGGGCCAGCAACCCCGCGCAGGCGGCGGCATCCCCACGGGCCGCCTGCTGCTCGGCGACCAGGAGCGAAAAGGCCGCGTCGCCCTCCCAAACGGGCGGCGCGGCGCGGCGCAGGAGCATCGAATACGACGGGCGCGGCAGCACGCCCCGCAGCACCGTGCCCAGCGCCAGCTCTCCCACAAGGGTGTAGGTCGGCAGCCCCGCCACGTGCCCCCCGACGCGGTCGATCTCGAACCGCCCGACGTCGGCCTCGGCCAGCCAGTGCTCCACCACGTCGAGGTCGCGGTAGAGCACGTCGACTCGCTCCCGCTCGACCTCCAGCCAGGCCCCGCCGTTGACGATGCGGCCCCAGGCCCCCGGTTCCGTGACGTGGCCGGCGTAGCCGAGGGCGCGGATCGCCTCGACGTCGATCTCGCCGCGGTAGTAGACGCCGAAATCCCAGTCGCTATCGGCGCGGGCCAGCCCCCGTGCGCGAGACCCCCCGAGGGCGATGGCCTTCACCCCGCGCACGCGGCCCAGTTGCTCGACGATGGTGGACACGCCCACGGCGATCTCCAGACGCTCGACGATGCTGTCGCTATTGTCGGGCTCACCGCAAGCGCCGTGATGCAGCGCCGCGCACGACGGCGAGCCGCTCGCCTCGTGCGCGGCTCACCGCGCACCGGCCCCAAAGTATTGGCGCCCGTGCCGGCCACCAGTCCCCCGGCGCGCGACTCGTGCCTGCCGGCGACGTGCGCCACGACTCCGGCAAGCACGTGGCCACCGCGGTCAGCGAAAGGGCGATGGCCGCCATCTCGGTCTGGCAATACCGAGCGGTCGATGCGTTGCGATGGAACTGGCGGAGGGCGCCACTGAGCACCGGATCGATTGAACCTTCGCCGACTGGCGACTATCATTATCTCGTCCACAGGCGGAGTCATCCGCAGGACCGGGTAGCCGGGTACAGGCTACGGAAAACGCGGTCGCGTTTTTCCCCGTCGCGAAGGCGTCCTGGCTCACGGGTCGGGGCGGGCCGAGAAACCTCTCGGCTAGCGGCGGGGTTTTGCTAGCCTAAAGGAGTATGATCCCTGGCCGAAGCGCCGGCAGGTAAGGACCCGTCAGTCCCCTTTGCTCGTGAACCTCGCCCGCGATCATGTCGGCCATCTGAATGATGCTCGCTCCTCGCCTATGGTCCGGGCGCGGCTGCACGTTTCCGAACGACTTTCTGCCAGCACCCCTGAGCGCCTGGCCGATCGCGGTGCGCTGATCGCGGATGAGTTTCATCTCAGCGCGCGGAAGGTCGACGAACAACCGCTGTTTCGCCACCAGGGCATCGGGGCATCCGAGCACCAGGGCGACGATCCCATCACGAATGCGGTCGGGTCCGCTGGATTGCCGGACGTACTCCTCGGTCCAGGTCGATTTATCGATCATGGTGATGTGGGCTCGCAGGTTCAATGCGGCAAGGATCGAGAACACCCGATCCTGAACCGGGCGCGATGCGCCCAGGTGCTTGAAGACGTAATCGGGCGTGAGGCGAAGGGCTTTCCGTACCGCGCTCAACTCAGCTTCCAGGCGAAGCAGTTCGTCACCATCAAAGTGAACGATGGCAATGACCAGAAGGGGATCGTGCGCCTCGCGCCCCGGACTCCCGGACCAGTCAAGTCCCGAGTAGATCACCGCCCACCACGACCCGCGGTCATGCCTGCCGAATCGACCACCTTGCGAACCCCAAGCACCGTGCTGGTGCATTTCCCGAACCCAGCCACAGATCGTTCCCTTTCGTCGCCTCTCAATCGTATCGTGCGCCCTTGCCGATCTGATCGTGCGCTCTTGCCGATCTGGCGGTCCAGCCGCCGGTAGCGCATCATCACAACGGATATCGAAACAGCGAGGAGGAGACGTGGCCGAGCAAGCAACAGACGTCATCATCATCGGCGGCGGGGTCATGGGCTGCGCCGCGGCCTGGCGCCTTGCCCTCGCCAGGCATCGCGTGCGGCTGCTGGAGCAGTTCGCCATCGGTCACGCGCTGGGCAGCTCGCACGGCCCCTCGCGCATGATCCGCCTGGCCTACGACGCCCCGGAGTACGTGCAGATGGGCCAGGCCGCGTTCGCCCTGTGGGAGGAGCTGGAGGAAGCCGCGGGCGCATCCCTCCTGCTGCGCACCGGCGGCGTCAACGCCGGGCTGCCGCACGCCAACGAGCTGGCCGGCATCGCCCGGACCTACGACGCCCTCGGCGTCCCCTACGAACGGCTCGATCCCGACGAGCTGCGCCGGCGCTTCCCGCAACTGTCCTTTCCGGACGGGACGATCGGCCTCTACCAGGCGGACTACGGCATCCTCGCCGCCTCCCGCATCGTGGCCGCCCTGACCGAGCAGGCCCGCGCCGCCGGGGCGGTGATCCACGAGAACGAACCGGTGCAAGCGATCGCGCCGGACGGCGACGGGGTGACGACGCGGACCAGTCAGGGAACCTATCGCGCCGACCGCGCCATCCTCGCCGCCGGATCGTGGACGCAACCCCTCCTCGCCCCGCTCGGCATCGACCTCCCGCTGACGATCCTGCAAGAGCAGCTCGCCTTTTTCCGCGTGCGCGACCCCGAGAACCACGGGCCGGATCGGCTGCCGCTGGTGATGCACCGCTTCCCCGGCACGACCTCGATCGGCTCCGTCTTCCCCATCTACGACCACGAAGGGGTCAAGGTGATGCTCGACCGCGTCGGCCCGGCCGTCGCTCCGGGCGACCCGAACCGCGGCATCGACCCCGCCCGTCTCGAAGCCCTCTGCGAGTACGCGGCGAATCTCCTTCCGGGGACGACCGGCGAGATCCTGGAGACGACGAGCTGTCGCTACACCATGACCCCCGACGAGGATTTCGTCATCGACCGCTGCGCGCAGCACCCGCAGATCGTCATCGGCTCCCCCTGCTCCGGGCACGGCTTCAAGTTCGCCCCGGTCATCGGCCAGATGCTCGCGGACCTGGCGATCGACGGGGAGACGCCCTACCCGACCGCGCGCTTCCGCCTCGACCGGCCGGCGCTTAGCGCCGTCTGGAGCCCGGCCGCGGCGGCCGCCCGCGCGTCGTGACCGCGCTCGCTCCCCTGCCTCGCATCGAGACGTTGCCCCTTTTCCCCGGCGAACGCGCCGCCCTCCTGGATGTGTTGGGCGACCTCGCGCCCGACGCATGGGACCTGCCCACCGCCTGCCCCGGCTGGTCGGTCAAGGACGTGGCGGCGCACCTCCTCGGCGACGACCTCGGCCGCCTCTCCTGGGGCCGCGACGACTACGCCCACCCCGCCTTCGCCGCCGGTCTCGACATCGCGACGCTGCCCGGCCTGGTCGCCGCCATCGACCGCCAGAACGCGGTCTGGACCGCCGGATCTCGGCGCATGAGCCCGCGGCTGATCCTCGAGTTGCTGGCGCTGACGGGCGAATGGACGCAGACGTACTTCGCAAGCCTCGATCTCGATGCGACCGGCATGCCGGTCGATTGGGCCGGTTCGGAGCCGGCCCCCATCTGGCTCGACGTCGCCCGCGAATACACGGAGCGCTGGCACCACCAGCAGCACATCCGCGATGCCGTTGCACGGCCGGGGCTGAAGGAGCGCACGTGGTTCGCCCCGGTGCTCGATGCGTTCGTGCGCGGCGTGGCGCGGCCGCTGGCGAACGTTTCCGCGCCCACGGGAACCGCCCTGCGCCTGACCATCACCGGGGACGCGGGCGGGGAGTGGGTCGCGCTCCGGGAAAACGACGGTTGGCGGCTCGGCGTCGCCCCGGAGATGGCGGCGGCAGCCTCCGTCACGCTCGATCAGGAGACCGCCTGGCGGCTCTTCACCAAGGGCATCGCCAAGGACGAGGCGCGGAGAGCGGCGACGATCGCCGGGGACCCGGTCCTGGCGGAGCGGATCCTCGACACGGTCTCCATCCTCGCGTAGCGCGGCGAGCCAACCTCGTGTCATTCTGAGCCCGCAAGCGAAGAATCTCGGCGTAAGGGAACGCGCGTGTCACCGAGTCGAGATGCTTCGTCTCGCTCAGCTTGACACGGGTTCTCTGCGCCGCCGAAAGGTTTACGGCGAAACCGTATCTATGTGCCGCGGAGCCAGGCGCCCGCCCAGCCGCAGGAACCGAGGCCGCCCATCGTCGCCGGGGATGAACCGCGACCAGCTCCCCTTCCACTCCCCCTCCGTCGCCATCACCTCCCACGCGCTGATCGTGACGAGCGGGATCGGCGGGTACGCGATCTTCTCCCCCGAAAACGGGTTGTTCCCGGTCACGGTC
>CALMZR010000043.1 GCA_937870845.1 uncultured Chloroflexota bacterium | reverse complement strand
AACCGCACGACGCCCGCATCGGTGGTGAACGTCGTCTCCAGCACGAGCGTGCCGGGCAGGTAGGCGCGCTCGACGCGACACGGCCCGGCGGGGCGGAGGGACCAATGCCCGGCGTCGGGGTCGAGGATGCCGGCGAGGAGCGCCGGACTGTCGAAGCGGGGCAGGCAGAGCCAATCGACCGAGCCGTCGCGGGAGACGAGGGCGGCCGAGTTGCAGTCGGAGAGGAGCGCGTAGTCGGCGATGGGCCGCGACGCCAGCGCATCGTGGCCGGCTGTCGCCGCTGCCTCCGGACCAGAAGCGGTGGGGCTCGTCGTCAGCATCGCAGACTCCTTCGCCAGGCGGGGCGCCCGATCGGGCGGCACGTCGAGGCCAGCGCCCATCTGACCCTTGATCGCGCGTCTCTCCACCGCGTAGTCACCATCGTCGCGGCGGCGTTACACCCGCCGTGGTCTGGCTTACCGTGGCCGGACCACGCATGGTCTGCTCCTGGAGAGAGGCTCGGAGCCGCGATTCGCCGCCGTCGGTCTCTGGATGGCACGATTCCGGCTGCATGACGATGGCGTGTTCGGGCCAGCAGTCACGATGGAGACGTAGGCCATGCCGTTGCTTTCCTTGCGTTTGGGCGTGCTCGCCCTGACGATCGTGTGCGGACTGGTCCCACTGGGCCTCCGCGCCCAGACCGCCGGGCCGGTGTTGGTCGTCGCCTCCGCGCTGACGAATCCGCGCGGGTTCGCCTTCGACGAGGCCGGAAGCATCGTCGTGGCCAGCGCCGGGCAGTCTGGGGTGACCGCTGGCGTGGTCAGGATTGGGGAGGATGGCTGCCCGGTCCCGATCGTAGCGGGGTTGCCGTCCTACCGCGTGGCCTTCGGTGGCCCGGTCGGGGTGGCCGACGTCGCGTTCCGCGACGGAGCGCTCTACGCCCTCGTTGCCGGCGGCAACATCGACGCGGACGGGATGCGCAATGGGCTCTACCGGGTCGAAGAGGGCGGGGAGTTCACGCTGATCGCCGATGTCAGCGCGTTCATCCGCGACACCCTGGTAGCCGAGCGCCCGCGCGACTACGACACCGACGGTCAGCCGTACGCGATGGTCGCCATGGACGATGCCTTCTGGGCGACCGAAGGGAACAGCAACCAGCTCCTGCGGCTCGGGCTCGATGGGAGCGTCAGCCGCGTCGCCGATCTCTCCGCCGGGCGCCCGATCCCGACCGGCATCGCCCCCGCGCCCGATGGCGGCGTCTACGTCGGCTTGTTCACCGCCGCGCCGTACCGCGAGGGGGCGGCATCGGTGCGCGAGGTCTCGGCCAACGGCGCCGTGCGGGAGGTCTGGTCGGGGTTGACGCTCGTCACGGCCCTGGCGGTCGGACCCGATGGGGCGCTCTACGCCCTGGAAATGGCGACCGGGATCGATCCCGACGATCCAGCCTCGATCGGCCCGGGCAGCGGGCGGGTGGTGCGCCAGACCGGGCCCGAGACCGCGGAGGAGGTGGTGACCGGCTTGAACCTCCCCGTGGCCATGGCGTTCGGGCCGGGCGGCGCCCTGTACATCGCCGGGCCGGCCTTCGGCGGCGACGATGGCGCGGGGACGATCCTGCGCGTCGACGTGTCAGGCGGCTTTCCGGTTACCGTGCCAGATTCGTTGCCGGCTCCCGCCGCTTGCCGGTAAGGCCGACCGCCCCACCCGTGTCATCCCGACGTAATGCACATTCCGAGGACCCGTTTGGACATCGCCGGCGCCCCTATGCCCCAGCGTCTCATCTGAATCAGCAGTAAGGAGGAATCTCGGCGGTCGTAACGGCGTCATCCCGTGCCGCCGAGCTTGCTCGCTTCGCTCGAAGTGACACCGATCGGGTGGCGTCCGCCTGGCGGCGCCTGGTGATCCAGCGAGCCGAGCGGCGCGTTATTCCGTAGGATGTCGCACATCGTCGTGCGTCGCATCGCTACGGCGCCTCCCGGCCCACCATGGACGGAGGGCGTGGGAGGCTCGCCATGGACTTCGCTTCCGAGAGCGCCGTCGCCCAGGGGATGGTGCTTGCCAGCCTGATCGGCGGCATCGCCCTGGCCTGCATCGCCCAACTCGTTTCCGCATTTCCGAACCGCGACGAGACGAGCGGGGGCGACAGGGTGACCGCCGCCATCACCCGCCTCGCCCTGTCGGCGACGGTGATGATGATCAACGTCTGGTCGGGCATCATCTTTTTCATGGACGATGGAGCAGACCGCAACGCCATCGCCGCGGTCTTCTACGGCGGGTTGCTGATCGGGGTGCTCTTCTTCGCCGTGGCGATGGCCGAGATGGTCGCCATCCGCGCGCCGCGCCAACGGCGGCCAATGCTGATCCTCTTCGGGTCGCTGATCGCGGTGGAGGTGGTATTGGGGGCGGCGTTCTTGATATGAGGTGACGGGTGACGGGTGACGGGTGACGGGTGTCGGGTGTCGGGCTGTTGGCATCGGCCCGATCACGCCCCCCCTCCCTATCGCCCCATTGCCCCAACACCCGTCACCCGTCACCCGTCACCCGTCACCCGCTCCAGCAGGTCGCACGTCAGGCGCACCAAGACCCGAGCGGCGGCGGCGATGGTCGGGACCTCGACCCACTCGTCGGCCTGGTGGAAGCCGGCGCCGCGGGGACCGATCATGGCGGTCGGGATGCCGGCGTCTTCCGAGAAGAGGTTCATGTCGCCGAATCCCCAGTAGCCCCAGTCCGGTGGGCGGCCGGCTTCGGCCGCGTAGGCGCGGGCGAGGGCGAGCGCCAGGGGGTGATTCGTATCGGTCTCCCAGGGCGGGTAGTAGGGCGGGTCGATGGTCAGCTCGAAATGGGCGGGGGAGTCCAGGTCGTCGACGAGGGCGTGCACTTCGGCGAGGACGCTGTCGCGGCTCTCGCCGGACACGATCATGCGGTTGAGGACGACGCGGGCCTGCTCGGGGACGGTGATGACGTACTGGGCGTTGCCGCTGGCGAAGGAGAGGACGGCGCGGCTGCCGCGCATACGGGGGTGCTCCGCGATCGGAATCTCGTCCAGCCGGGCGACGAGCCTGGCCGCCTCGGTCGCGGCGTTGACGCCCTCCCAGGGCCAGGAGGCGTGCGCCGCCTTTCCCGTGACGTCGATGCGGACGAGGGTCTTGCCGACGGAGCCGAGGGCGGGGCGGTCCCAGGCCGACTCGGTGACGACGCAGTAGTCGGCCCGGAGGCCGGAGGCGATGAGGGCTCGCGCCCCGATGGAATACGCCTCCTCGTCGACGACGGAGGTGAAGAGGACCGATCCCTGCCAGCGGTCGCGATGCTGGTCCAGGGCGCGGGTCGCCAGCATAGCGGCGGCCACGCCCGATTTCATGTCGGCCGCGCCGAGACCGTAGAGGCGGTCGCCGTCGCGGCGCGGCGTCCAGGGGTCGGAGGACCACCCTTCGACGGCGAGGACGGTGTCGACGTGGCCGTTGAGAAGCAGGGTCGGCCCCGCGCCGTTGTCGATGCGGGCGATCACGTTGGGGCGGTCGCCCTCGGTCGGCTGCAACTCGGGGCGGAGGCCGTGCTCCTCCAGCCACGCCGCGACGTGACGTTGGACGGGGCCCTCTTCGCCGGGGTAGCTGCGGATGGCGACCAGGTCGCCAGTCAGCGCGGCGGCTTCGTCATCGGAAAACAGGTCGCGCGGCCACGTCTCGGTCATCGCCGGGGTCGCCCTCCCTTCGTGCCGGGGATTGTGGCATGGCGGGCGATGCCGTTGGGGGAGGATCGGCCTGCGGACTCCGTCAGTCCCGCCGGAACCGCTCGCGCAAGGCGAAGCCGCCGGCGACGACGGCCCCGACCAGGGCGCCGAGACCGAGCGGGCCGGCGCCCTCGGTCGTGATGGCGGCCGCGGCGTAGGTCTGCTCGGCCAGCGCGGATTCGCTCACGGTCAGGAGCGCGACGCCGGCGGCCATACCGGGCGTCAAGAGAGTTGCCGCGCGGGGGCGATTCCTGAGAAATCGGGGGGCGATCGTGGTCCGGGGCGATTCGATGGGCATCGGGCAAGCTCTTTCGGGTCGAAGGCGGTCGCTGCCGTGCGCGAATAGCGAACAGGCGGCGAGCGCATCGCCGCTCTCATGCCGTAGCCAATGCAACCGGCATGCCAGCGGGCTATGGGCTATGAGCCATCGGCTATGAGCGAAAGGCTGCGGTCGAGTCATGCCGAGCGGAGCGAAGCATCTCGGCCGCAGGCCGCGTCTGTCTTGGACGCCGAGATTCTTCGGACTTCAGCCTCAGAACGACACGGTGTGGGCACGACGCGGCGCCCGTTGTCTCAGCGGCGCTTGTGCCTTTTGGCCCGGCGGTCGCCGACGCGGGCCTGCTTTTTCTTCGGTTTGTCGTCGTCGTCCTTCTTGTCGCGGCTCCTGGCGGGTTTGCGTTTCGGGGGCGCGGCGGCGGGGGCGGATTCGGCGGGCAGGAGCGCCTGGTCCGGGCCGCGCTCGGCCGGGCCGGACGGGGCGGGAGCGTCGGCGGGGGCGCTGCCTGAGGCATCGCCAGCGTCGTCGGGATTTGAGGACGGGGCCGTCGCGGCGGCGCGGGGGGCGCCGGGGATGACATCGAACATCGTCGCGGCGCGGGCGCCTTCCGTCCCGGTCACCTCCAGGCGGTGGCGGCCGATCGGTACGTCGCCCGGCACGGTGAAGGTCAGCGCGGCGGAGCCGGCCGTGGTGACCGGCGCCGTGTCCAGCGTGATGACCCACGGGGCCGATTGCGAACGGCGCTTGCCCCTCTTGCCCTTCTTGCCTTTCTTCGCCTTCTTGGGCGTCTCCTGGCCGTGGGTGAGGGTCGCGGTGACGGTGTCGCCGGAGACGAAGCCGGTGGCG
>CALMZR010000042.1 GCA_937870845.1 uncultured Chloroflexota bacterium | reverse complement strand
CGCTCTATCGTGGGTCAGACGACGCGCACGGCGGGATCCGTGAAGGTCGACGGCGCGGCGATCGAGCGGCTGCCGACGCACGCCATCGCGCGCATGGGCGTAGCCTACGTGCCGGAAGATCGCGGTGTCTTTCCCGGGCTGACGGTCGCGGAGAACTTGCGGCTGGGGCGGCTCGCGGGCGGCGCAGCGAGCGACGAGCGGCACGCCATCGCGCGCTTTCCCGTGCTGGGCGAGCGGCTCGATCAGGACGCCGGGGCGCTCTCCGGCGGGGAGCGGCAGATGCTGGCGCTCGGCCGCGCCCTCCTGGCGCGGCCAAGACTGCTGCTAATCGACGAGTTTTCCGAGGGGCTGCAACCAAACCTGGTGCAGGAGCTGGCCGGGGGATTGGGCGAGATCGCGGCCAGCGGTGTTGGCGTGCTGGTGGTCGAGCAGAACGCCCACCTGGCGCTGCGCGTCAGCGCCAGGTGCTACGTCATGGAGAAGGGCGTCGTGGTGGACGAGGGGATCTCGTCCGACTTCCTGACGGACGAGGCGCGGTTGCGAGAGCATCTCGTGGTCTAGGGTGTTGGGGTGATGGGGTGGTAGGGTGATGGGACGGAAGCCGTCGCGGGAGAAAGGGCGGAGATGGACGCGCAAGACGACACGCTGACCAGCGACTTCTCGGAGCGCCGAACCGGCCAGCGGCTGCGGTTTCGGCCGGAGCGCGCCGCGATCCTGGTCGTCGACATGCTCAACGAGTTTCTGGAGCCGGGGGGCGAGATGGTCCTCCTGGAAGGGAGGCAGGTCATCGAGCCGCTCAACCGGCTGCTGGCCGAGGGGCGGAAGCTGGGCATGAAGGTCGTCTGGCTCTGCGACGAGCACCCGACCGCCGACGACCGCGAGTTCGAGAAGCGCGTGCCGCATTGCCGCGCCGGCACGTGGGGCGCGGGAATCATCGACGCGATGGACGTCGGCGCGGAGGAGCTTCGCATCCCCAAACGGCGGTACAGCGGCTTCTTCGGCACCGATCTCGATCTGCGGCTGCGGGAGTGGGGCATCGAGCAGGTGGTGGTCACGGGGGTGGTGACGAACATCTGCGTCCGCTCCACGGTCCACGACGCCTACTTCCTCGGCTACGACGTGTTCGTGCCGGAGGATTGCGTCAGCGCCACCAGCGACCGGGAGCAAGCGTCCACCCTCTACGATATCGATACGCACTATGGGGACGTGGTGACGAGCGAGGAGTTGCTGGCCGGCCAGAGAACCCCGGAAGCAGCGGCGGCTGGCGCCTGACGCATAGAGAGGGCAGGCGGGAGGACGATCGTGGCGAACCTGCGCGTAACGAACATCGGCGCCATCGTCTCCGGCGATATCGCGGCGCCGCTGGCGGAGGGCGACACGGTCGCCGTCCGCGACGGCCTGATCGCCTACGTCGGCGCTGCGCAGGGGGCGCCGCCGGAGAGCGCGCATGAGGTCGTCATCGACGCGGCCGGGGCGACGGTGATGCCGGGTCTGATCGACAACCACGTCCATCCCGTCATCGGCGACTTTTCGCCCCGGCAGCGGGTGCTCGACTTCATCGAGAGTTGCCTGCACGGCGGGGTGACCTCGATGATCTCGGCGGGGGAGCCGCACCTGCCGGGCCGGCCGCGGGACCGGGTTGGGACGAAGGCGCTGGCGATCCTGGCGGCCAAGGCGTTCGCCAACGCCCGGCCGGGCGGGGTGAAGACGATCGCGGGGGCGGTCATCCTGGAGCGGGGTCTGACCGAGGCCGATTTCGACGAGATGGCGGAGGCCGGGGTCGAACTGGTGGGGGAGATCGGGCTCTCGGCGGTCTGCACGCCGGAGGAGGCGGCGCCGATGGTGCGCTGGGCCCAGGCGCGGGGGATGCGCGTGGCGATGCACACGGGCGGCGTCTCGATCCCCGGCAGCAACGCCATCCGCGCCGACCTGGTGATCGCCATCCGGCCGGACGTGGCCAGCCACGTCAACGGCGGGCCGACGCGCCTGCCGCTGGCCGACGTCGAGCGCATCCTCGACGAGACGGAGTGCTTCGTCGAGATCGTGCAGTGCGGCAACACGCTGGCGGCGCAAGAGGTCGCCCGCCTCGTCGCCGCCAAGGGGATGGAATCGCGCCTGATTCTGGGCACCGACATGCCGTCGGGCACCGGGGTCATCCCCCTCGGCATGCTGCGCACGATCGCCTGGGTCTCGTCGTTGGGCGGGATCGACCCGGCGCAGGCCGTGGCGATGGCGACCGGGAACACCGCCCGGCTGCATGGGCTCAACCGGGGGGGGGTCGCGGCAGGCCGGGAAGCCGACCTGATCGTGGCCGACGCGCCGATTGGCTCGGCGGCGAGCACGGCGCTGGAAACGCTGGCGATCGGGGACACGCCGGCGGTGGCGGCGGTGATCGTGGATGGGGTGGTCAAGGCGGGCACGAGCAGGAATACGCCGCCCGCGCAGCGCAAGGTGAGCGTGCCGGGGTTCGCGGGAGGGGGGCATTAGGAATGATGCGGCGTGTAGGGGCGATGCCCGCATCGCCCAAGGCCCGCGGGGCCACAGCCGGGTTGTGCCGGACGCCGGTTGTCGGCCTGCGTCCGACTGGGCGATGCAGGCATCGCCCCGATGTCGCGGGAAAGAGCTTCGGGCAGCGGAGCCGAGGAATGATGAGATGAAATTCGGCTTGCGGCTGCCCTCTTACGCTTGGCCGGATGCGACGTACGAGCAGGTTCGGGGGCTTGGGTGCTACGCGCGGCGCGCGGAAGAGGTCGGGTTCGACAGCCTCTGGGTGATCGAGCATCTGCTGGCGGCGCCCGCGCTGTATGCCGTGGCCTGGCACGATCCGTTCGCGGTGCTGGCGCACGTGGCGGCGGTGACGGAGCGGGCGAAGCTGGGGACGGCCATCCTGGTGCTGCCGCTGCGGCACCCGGCGATCGTGGCGCGCGAGGTGATCTCGCTCGATTTCCTCTCGGGCGGCCGGTTCATCCTTGGGGTCGGGACGGGTTGGGATGACAAGGAGTTCGCCACCGTCGGCGTGCCGCTGAAGGAGCGCGGGGCGCGTCTGGACGAGGGGTTGGAGGTGATCCGGCGGCTGGTGAGCGAGGAGTCGGTGACGCACCACGGACGCTTCTTCCACCTGGACGAGGTGTCGATGGAGCCGCGGCCGCCGAAGCCGCCGCCGGTCTGGATCGCGGGCGGGTCGCTGGGGCACGCCCCGGAGACGCCGGACAAGCCGTTCATCGCGCCGCGGGTGCTCGACCGCATCGCCCGCGCCGACGGCTGGATGTCGCGCTCCAGCGGCAGCGATGCGGGGATGGTCAAAGCCGACTGGGTCTACGTCCAGGAGCACCTGCGTTCGGTCGGGCGCGACCCGGCGACGTTGACGTTCGCCCACACGCAGTTCGTCCATGTCTCCGAGGCGGGGACGAGGGAGGCGGCGATCGCCGAGCAGGGTCCGCATTTCGCGCGGGTGATGGGCGACCATCGCAGCTTCGACGACCTGGCCGCGTCGTACCTGCTGGGCACGGTCGACGACATCCAGCGCCGCATCGGCGATCTGGCCGCGGTCGGCTTGCAGGAGCTGATCGTCACCCCGGTGTCGGACGATCCGCGGCAACTCGATCTGCTGGCAACGCACGTCGTTGCCCCGTTCAGGTAAGGAGCATCGAAGGCGATGGCAGGGCTCGAGGTACGGCGGCTGTACGCGGTGATGGACGACATCATCCGCGAGGGGGATCGTGAGGTGGGGCGGCCGGTGAGGCGCGTGGCGGTGGCGGCGGTGATCGCCAATCCGCTGGCGGGCCGGTTTGGGGAGGACCTGGAGGAGTTGATCGGCTTCGGCGAGGAATTGGGCGGCCTCCTGACGCGGCGGGCGGTGGCGCTGCTCGGCGGGGAGGCGGGGGAGAGCTTCGGCAAGGCGGCCATCGTCGGCTTGCGCGGGGAGCTGGAGCACGCGGCGGCGCTGCTGCACCCGAAGTTCGGCGCGCCGATGCGGGCGGCCCTCGGCGGCGGGGCGGCGATCATCCCCTCGGCGAAGAAGATGGGCGGCCCCGGTGACGCCATCGACGTGCCGCTGCACTACAAGGACGCGGCGTTCGTGCGCAGCCACTTCGACGCCATCGAGGTGCGGGTCCCCGCCGCGCCGCGGGACGACGAGATCGTCGTCATCGCCGCGGTGGCGCACGGGGGGAGGCCGTTTGCGCGGGTCGGCGGATTGCGGATGGAGGAGGCGCTGGGGCAGGATGGGCTGCGGTAGTGCTGGGTCAGAGGAACGTCTGGGACGTGGCGAACTTCGGGAACGTCTCGGGACGCGGGGCGCCATCGTCCCGGCGCGTTGAGGCCCTATGGCCCCAGCGGTCCCTTGACCATGCGCTCGTGCTTGGTCAGAGCCGTAGATCGGGCGCGCCCTCGGCACGCTTTCCGAGCGAGTGTCCGGACGCGCGAAGGGCTTGAAGATCGTGCAACCGCTACGGGTAGGCGTCGTCGGGTGCGGGCAGATCGCGCAGGTGATGCACTTGCGCTTTCTGGAGGAGCTGCCGCAGTTTCGGATCGCGGGGGTCTGCGACCTGTCGCCGACGGTGGTGGAGCGTATCGGCGAGCGGTACGGGGCGCCGGTGCGCTGCACGGACTACGCCGAGCTGGTGACACGCAACGACGTCGACGCGGTCGCGGTGTTGACGATGGAGCATGCGGACGTGGCGATCATGGCCGCCGAGGCGGGCAAGCACCTGTTCATCGAGAAGCCGATCGGATTTTCGCTGACGGAGGCCGACCGCATCATCGCAGCCGTCGAGCGGGCGGGCGTGACGGCGATGATCGGCTACATGAAGCGGTACGACCCCGGCTACGAGTACGGAGCGGCGCAGATGCGGCAGATGGACGACGTTCGCCTCATTCGCGTCCACGACTTCGCCGTCGACTTCACGGCCCATCTGCCGCTGTTTACGCTTGTTACCGCGGACGACGCGCCGCCGGGGTATCCCGTGGAGCGGCAGCCGGCGATCGAGGCGAGGCTGCGCGAGGCGCTGGGCCCGTCGCACGCCGATCTGGTCGGGCTTTTCTCGATGCTGCTGATGCTGGGCAGCCACGATCTGGCCATCCTGCGTGGGGCGTTCGGAGCGCCCGCGGGGGTGTTGTACAGCGACGCGGTGTCGGAGAACGAGTTGCTCTCAGTGCTCGACTATGGTCCGGGGCGGCGCTGCGTTGTCGAGGTCGGCGTGGGGTCGGAACTGCTCTGGTGGGACGAGCAGCTCACGGCGTACGGGCGGGACACGATCGTGGAAATCGGCTTCCCGAATCCGTTCGTGCCGTACGCGCCGACGACCGTGACGATCCGGAGCAACGAGGATGGCGCGCCGGTGCGAAAAGAGATCCCGGTGTCGCATCAGGAGGCGTTTCGGCGGGAGTGGGAGCATTTTCACCAGTGCGTGGGGGACGGGTCTCCGCCGCGCACCTCTCTAGCCGAAGCCCGAGCCGACGTCGAGCTGGCGATCGCGATGATCCGGGCGATCGCGGTATGAGCCGAGTGGGGCCGATGCGCGTGGTCGTCACCGGCGGCAGTGGGTTGGCCGGCCGGGCGGTGGTCGCGGAGCTGGTCGAGCACGGGTTCGAAGTGACGAACGTCGACCGGATCCCCGGCGACGGGTCGGCTCCGTTCAAGCGGGTGGACATCGAAGATCTCGGGCAGGTCTACGGGGCGCTGCGCGGGGCCGAGGCGGTCGTCCATTTCGCGGCCATCCCGCGGCCGACGTTCGACGTGCCGGAGGTGGTGTTTCGCACGAACGTGATGGGCAGCTTCAACGTGCTGGAAGCGGCGGCGGCGGTCGGCGTGCGCCGGGTGGTGACGGCCTCCAGCGTCTCGGTGTTGGGGTTTCCGTTTTTCGAGCGGCCGTTCGCCCCGGCGTACGTGCCGATCGACGAGGAGCATCCTCGCTTGCCGCAGGATGCGTACGCGCTTTCCAAGCTGGTGGGGGAGGATATCGCGGACGGGTTCGCACGGCGGGGCGCGCTCGACGTCGTGAGTCTGCGTTTCCCCTGGATCCACACGCCGGAAACGTTCGCCGCGCAGATCGTTCCGCTGCAATCGGACCCGGCGGCCGGCGCCGCGAACCTGTGGAGCTACGTCGATGCCCGCGACGTGGGCGCGGCGGTGCGGCTGGCGCTGGCGGCGGACATCCGCGGCCACGAGGCGGTGTTCGTCGCCGCGGCGGACTCGTTCATGCCGGGCTCGTCGGCGGAGCTGGTGCGCGCGCTCTATCCAGCGACGGTTGTTCGAGCGGGATTCGTCGGCAACGCCTCGCTGCTGAGCGGGGAGAAGGCGGCGCGCCTGCTTGGCTTTCGGCCGCGGCACAGGTGGCGGGAGTACGGTATCGCGCAGAGCGCGGGAAAGGAACAGCAATGAAGGTCGTGCGTGGAAGCGAGTCCCGCGGTGAGCGCGGCGCAACCTTCACCGGGGAGACGGAGCTGAGGCGATTGTTGGGCGCGCAGGAGCCGGGCGGGATGGCGGCGAGCCTTGTCCGCTTCGAGGACGGCTCGCGCACGCACTGGCACACCCATCCCGGCGAGCAACTGCTGTACATCCTGGAGGGCCAGGGCAGGGTCGGGACCGCCGATGAGGAGTTCGTCGTCGGGCCCGGCGATGTGGTCCATGCCGCGCCGGGAGAGCGCCATTGGCACGGCGCGGCTCCCGGGCAGTCGATGACGCACCTGAGCGTGACCAACGTGGGGCCGCCGGAGTGGTTCGAGGCGCCGGAGTAGGCGAGGCGGGAGGCGGCAGACGGCAGGCGGGAGGCGAGGGGGGCGCTGGGCTAAAATCGGGCGATAAGGAGCAGGGAGGGACAGATTGGGAGCGGGGACGGTGGGGAGCGGCGCGACGGGCTCTGGCGATTCGGGCCGGTTTCTTCTGCACGAACTGACGCGGGAGGAGTCCGCCGCTCGCGCCGGGGAAGTGCTCGTCGTCGTTCCCGTCGGGGCCACGGAGCAGCATGGCCCACACCTTCCGCTCGGCACGGATTTCCTCATCGTCGAGCACGTGGCTCGCGCGGCAGCGCAGTCGGCACGCTCCGGCGGCCGGCTCGACGTGGTGGTTGCCCCAACGTTCCCGTTCGGCTCGTCGCACCACCATCTGCCGTTCGGCGGGACGGTGTCGCTGGCGACCGAGCGGTACTACGGCGCGTTGCGCGACATGGCCGCCTCGCTTATCCGCTCCGGGTTTCGCCGCATCTTCATCGTCAACGGACACGGCGGCAACCAGGACTTGATGGAGCTCGTGGCGCGCGACCTGGCGCTGGAGCACCCGGTCAACCTCGCCGCGGCGTCGTACTGGGACCTGGCCCGCGAAGCGGTCGTCGGCAGCGCGCTTCTGAACGCCATGCTGCCGGGCCACGCCGGTGTCTTCGAGACCGCGCTCATCCTGGCGCTGCGCCCAGAGCTGGTCACCCAGCCGCTGCCCCATCGCGACGAGGCGGAGCTGGCGCGCGTGGCCATCCCCCACACGCCATTCCGCGCCGAACGGGCCGGGTTCTGGGAAGACATCGACGGCTTCACCGACAGCCCCGACGGGGCGAGCGCCGAGCTGGGCCAGAGGCTGCTGGCATTGATCGTCCCCCCCGTCGCCGAGGCCTTCGCCGCGTTCGCCCGCCTGCCGCTGGTCGATCGCCACTCGCATGCCACGCAAAGACAGAGCGCCCACAGCTCATAGCCGACGGCTCCGCGATAGCCAATCCCGGCGAAATGTGCTATTCCTCTCCAACAGTCGCCCGCGAAGTGAACACCGGCGAAACGCCGCCACGGCTCCGAGGAGACGCGCGATGGACGGTCATGGCTTCGATCTGCTCACGAAACGCCTCGCGCTGCTGATCACCCGGCGGCAAGGGGTGCGATTGGCGCTGGCCGGGGCGGGCGCCGCCGGCCTGCTCGGGTTGGAGATGGACGGAGCGGACGCCGCCTGCGGCGGGCCGGGGACGCGCTGCAAGAACGGCAAACCGTGCTGCTCGGGCATTTGCCTGCGCGGGCGCAAGAAGAGAGGCAAAAAGACCAAAAAGGGGCGGTGCGATTGCAGCTTCCCGCAGGAAGGGTGCAACGTCGGCGGCGACTGCTGCTTCGCCGGGAGTACATGCGGCGACAACGGCTGCGACCCCGACAACCGCTGCTGCTTCGGCGAAGGAGCCGAGTGCATCGACCCTTGCGAGTGCTGCGACGGGTTCACGTGCGATTTCGAGGGTGGCGGGGAGTTTGGGGTGTGCGTCCCCTGCCGGGCGCTGCAGGAAGCCTGCGTCGTCGACGTCGACTTCTGCTGCGACGACGGCACGTTCTGCGACGAGAATGGCAGCGGGAGCGGCGACGTTTGCTGCCTCGATCGGGGCTTTGGGTGCGAGGAGGATCTCGACTGCTGCGGCGACGACCGGTGCAGCAGCCGGTTCGAGAACACCTGTCAGAACTGCCTGTCGCTCGGCGACTTTTGCAACCCGCAGAACAACCAGTGCTGCGACAAGGATGCCGATTGTTTCGACGACGCGTGCGGCAACACCGGCAACCGGTGTTGCCTGATCGAAGGCGCGGCCTGCGAGGAGACCTGCGACTGCTGCGAGGATCATCTCTGCCACCCGACGACGAAAACGTGCGTCTTCGACCTGAGCCGGCGGGGGGCCGAAAGCGAGAGCGCGGGGGCCGCGATCGCTACGGATGAGGGCGCGGCCGAGGGCGAGCGGGAGCGCGGCACGCGCCGCCGGTCGGGCAAGAGCTCAGTCAAGCGGCGGCGCCGGCGGTAGGGCGCCGGGCCGAACCGCCTCATTCCCAGCAAAGGATCCGCGGCGCTCATGGCGGCGCTGCCTCATGGCGCCGAGATTCCGCGCTGTGCTCGGGAAGACACCCCATTGCCCATGGGCCCGGTGACCGCCTTCTCACGCCCCGGTCAACCGCGGTTGTTCCGGCGCCGCCTCCCTCGGCACGATGGTTGCGAGGGAGGAGGCGCACGGCCAGGACGACGACGATGGGGAGCGAGCGATGACGGACGACAACGCGCCGAGCAAAGGCGAGGCGCTGGCAGCGATCGAGCGTGAGCGGGAGGCGTGGGAGGCGCTGCTGGCGGAGGTGGGCGAGGCGCGGATGCTGGAGCCGGGCGCGATGGGCGACTGGACGTTCAAGGACCTGATCGCCCACATCACCGGCTGGCGGGCGCGCAGTCTGCGCCGCCTGGAAGCCGCCGCCAACGGGCAGCCGGAGCCGAAACCGGCGTGGCCCGCCACCCTGACGACCGACGACGAGGTCAACGACTGGATCTACGAGCAGAACCGGGAGCGGCTGCTGGGCGAGGTCGTCTCGGAATCGCGCGAGTCGTTTGCGCGATTGGCGGAGATCGTGCAGATGCTGCCCGACGAGGCGCTCAGCGACCCCGATCGCTTTCCCTGGCTCGAAGGGCAGGCGCTGGGGCCGGCGATTGTGGAGGGCGCATTTTTCGGCCATTGGCACGAGGAGCACGAATCGGACGTCCGGCGCTGGTTGAACGAAGCGGCGTAACGGCCCGGCTTTGCCGCCTTCGCGGCGACCGATACAATGCCGGCACAACCCTCAACGCCACGGCTCGTGGCGCAGAAAGGAGCTCGGCATGGCTCGGGGACGATGCGATCGTTGGCGGCGGCTTTCGCGTACCCGGCAATCCCGGCGCGGCCTGACCCAAGCGATCGGCGGCGGCCTGACGCTGGCCTTCGCGGCTCGCACGCCGTTGGCCGCGCTGGCCCAGGAGAGCACGCCCTGCCCGGAGACGACGACGGAGGAAGCCATCGCGATCGCCGAGGCGTATTTCGCCGCCTTCAACGATGGCAATGCCGATGCGCTGGGGGCGTTGCTCGCCGCCGGCTACCGGCATCATGGCGCGGTGGTCAACGATCAGGACCGAGACCTACATCAAGAGCGGTTGCGCATCAATCGCGAGGCGTTTCCCGACGGACACTACGAGCTCTCCGATCGCTTCGCCAGCGGCGACCTGGCCGCCGTCCGCTGGGTCTTCACCGGCACGCTCCAGGGCCCGTACGCCGGGGTCGAGCCAGAGGGCCAGCCGGTGGCGGTGCGCGGGGTGCATATCCATCGCGTCGCGTGCGGACAGATCGTCGAGACCTGGAACTCCGGCGACGCCCTCGGGCTGCTGCGGCAGATCGGCGCCCTCCCCTCGCCGGGGCCGTCGCCGCGCACGGCGGTCGAAACTCAAGCAACGCCTATCCCGGCAACGCCGGCAGCGGACGACTGCCCGCCGGGGACGGCCGAAGAGAACGCCGAGATTGGCCGCCGCTGGACGGAGGAGGCGCTGGACCGCCACGACCTCGATCTTCTCGACGAGCTCGTGGCCGAGGACGTGGTCCATCACGCGGGCATCTTCGACGACGAGATCGGCCGCGAGGCGCTGAAAGCGGACTTGGCGGCGCTGCTCGCGGCCTTCCCGGACGCGCGCTTCACGGCGGACGTCATCGTGGCCACGGGCGACCGGGCGGCGGTGCGCTGGACGGGGCGCGGCACGCACGATGGGGAGTTGCAGGGACTGGCCCCGACCGGGCTGCCGGTCGTGTTCACCGGCATCAACGTCTACCGCATCGCATGCGGGCAGATCGTGGAGGGGTGGAGCGAACCGGACGCGTTGGGCTTGCTGCGGCAGCTCGGGGTCGTGCCGGAGGTCAATCCTTCGTAGGCGACGCCCACGAACTGACGCTGACCGGCGGCATTTGATGGAACGGCAGAAGAGCTCATGAAGACACAAGGCTTTGCCGCGTCGCGATTCATCGCGGTGCGTCTCGACCCGGGCGACGACCTCTTGCTCTCGTTGCAAGATGCGGTGCGGACTCAACGCATCGAGAACGCCGCAATCCTGGCCGGTGTCGGTTCGCTCAGCCGGTACCACTATCACGTGGTCGCGTCGACGAACACGCCGCCCGGCAATAGTTTCGTGCTCGGCGAAGGGCCGTTCGACATCCTTTCGGTCACGGGCATGGTGATCGGCGGCGACGTGCACGCCCACGTGACGTTCAGCAACACCGAGACTGCAATGGGAGGTCACCTGGAAGAAGGATGCCAGGTTCTGACATTCGCAATCATTCTGCTGGCGGAGACAGACGACGTCGACCTCTCGGGTTGGGACGTGCCTGGGCCCCTGTAATCCATCCAATTGGCACTCGCGCCTGCGCCGCTTCTCCGGGCCGCCTCGGCCGCCGGCTCCAATCCCAGTGGACGCTGTCGCTCTGTCGCGCTGTGCGACAATCGGGCTCTCGGTCGTCGGCGACCGCGTGTGGATGCGTCTGGGGGCAGGGTGTTAGCCAAAGTCTTTTCCTGCGCCGTGGTCGGGCTGGACGGGGTGCTGGTCGAAGTCGAGGTCGACGTCGGGCAGGGCATCCCGGGGATGGTCGTCGTCGGGTTGCCCGACGCGGCGGTGCGCGAGAGCCAGGACCGGGTGCGCGCAGCGATCCGCAACTCCGGGGGGAAGTTCCCGCTGGGGCGGGTGACGGTCAACCTGGCCCCGGCCGATCTGAAGAAGGCCGGGCCGACGTACGATCTGCCTATCGCTCTCGGCGTCCTCGTCGCCAGCAACCAGGTTCCGCCATCGCCGCACCTCGACGATGCGGTGCTGTCACTCGGCGGTCTGATCGGGCGCGAAGGGCAGGAGAGCGAGCTCTTCGTCATCGTCAATCTCGACAACATCTGGGTCGATCTCGCGGTCTCGCCGGAAGACATCGCCTCGGTGCGCGAGGGTCTGCCGATCTCGCTGCGCGCCGTCGGCAGCGACGGCGAGGCGAGCGCCAGGATCATCTTCGTCAGCCCGCTTCTGGATCGCGAGACCCGCAATGCGCGCGTCATTGCCAGCATGCCGAACCCGGACCATCGCTGGAAGCCGGGCACCTTCGTCACCGCGGAAGTCCCGCTCGGCGACGAGCCTTCGAAGGTAATCGTGCCGCGCAAGGCGCTGCAGACCGTCAAGGGCAATCCGACCCTGTTCGTGCGTGACGGCGACGGCTTCGAAGCCAGGCAAGTGCGCACCGGCCGCGAGGATGACGACGACGTCGAGATCGTCGGCGGGCTCGAGCCCGGCGAGACCTATGCGGTCGCCAACACCTTCACGCTGAAGGCCGAACTGGAAAAATCCGCAGCCGGGCACGGGCACTGACATGGTCGAGGGCATCATCGATTTCGCCATCCGCCGCCGCTGGGTCGTCATCGCGCTCGGCGCCGTTGCGGCGTGCCTCGGTGCCTATGCGCTGGCCAAACTGCCGATCGACGCGGTGCCCGACATCACCAACAAGCAGGTGCAGATCAACACCTTTGCGCC
>CALMZR010000041.1 GCA_937870845.1 uncultured Chloroflexota bacterium | reverse complement strand
CCGACGAGGCGGCGGCGGGCGCTGCCGCGGGCGGCCTTGCCGGCCTGGCCGATGAGGCCGACCGGCGGTTTCATGCCGCCATGGACGACGATTTCAACGCTCCGGAAGCGCTGGCGGCTCTCTTCGACCTGGGACGGGCGATCAATCGCGCCAAAGGCAACGGGGGCTCCGATGAGGCGATCGAATCGGCGCGCCGCACACTCGTTGAGCTTGCCGCGGTGCTGGGTCTCGATCTCGAGGAGGCCGGGGATGGGCGGGATATCGAGGCGGGGCCGTTCATCGATTTGCTGTTGCGGGTGCGTGAGGAGTTGCGCGAGCGTCGGGAGTGGGCGCTCTCCGACCTGATTCGAGACGAACTCGGCAAGCTGGAGGTGGTGGTTGAAGACACGGCGGCAGGAGCCACCTGGTCGCGGCGGAGGGGATAGGTCGCGGTTCGATCGCGATCGGAAAGGTCGCCCCAAGAAGTCGGCTCCGCCGCCATCCCGATCTGAACGGCCGTCGCGCCGCGGAGACGAGGCGCCGCCGAAATCGAAACGGGGAGGCGACCGCTCGGGACCTCGCCGAGGACGACCCGGCGGCTCTGACGGGCCGGGTGGGCCGAAAGGGCGGCCACCGACCGGTCCTGCGGATCAGGGCCGGCGGGATCGCGCGCCGAGGCCCGAGGCTCCAGTGCTGGCGCGAACGGGCCGCGAGCTGCTCTATGGCCGCAACGCGGTGATCGAGGCGTTGCGTGGCCGGCGGGAAGCGGAGCGGCTGTTCGTCGCCGAGGGCGTGCGCGAAGATGACCGGCTGCGGGCCTTGCTGGCGCTGGCGGCCGAGCGCGGCGCGGTGGTGGACCGCGTGCCTCGGCTCATGCTCGACGACGCGTTGCGCGGGGCCAACCACCAGGGGGTCGCGCTGGAGGCCGAGGCGTATCGGTACATCCCGTTCGATGACCTGGTGGCTTTGCCGGGAACGATGTTGGTGCTCGATCACTTGCAGGATCCCCAGAACGTGGGGGCCCTGCTGCGCGCGGCGGAGACGGCGGGCGTGGCCGGGGTCGTCATTGCGACGAATCGGGCGACGGAGGTGACGCCGGCCGTGGTCAATGCCTCGGCGGGGGCGGTGGAGCATCTGCGGGTGGCCACGGTCCCGAACCTGACGCGCGCGCTGGAGGCGATGAAAACGGGCGGCCGCTGGGTGGTTGGGCTGGACGCCGGGCCGGGGTCGAGCGATCTGTTCGCGACCGACGTGCCGACGCCGGTCGCGCTGGTGGTGGGGGCGGAAGGGAGCGGATTGGGAGCCAATCTGCGAAAGCATTGCGATCTGCTGGCGGCGTTGCCGATGCGGGGTCGCGTGGAGTCGCTCAACGCGGCGACCGCGGGGGCGATCGCGCTTTATGAGTTGCTGCGGCGCGAGTCGGGGGGCGAGCTTGCCACAGGCGACGAGCAACGCACGCTCGGCGACAATGCTGGGGCGCCGTGAGGGACGGCGGACGACGGGTACGGGGTTCGAGGGGGTCGCATGACCGATCTATCGACTGTCGCGCCGATTGGCGAGATGGATCTCGCGTTTCTCAAGGGTGTCGATAGCCCAACCATCGCCAACGCGATCGAGCCGTTCAAGGTGCGCGACCGCACGGAGGGATTTATCGGCGGCGAGGTGCGATCACTCTTTCCGGAGATGCCGCCGATGGTGGGCGTGGCGTTGACGGTGACGATGATGAACACGCCGGGGCCGATTGCGGGGCGGGAGAACTGGTTTCGCATGTACGAGGCGCTGGCGGAGCTGCCGGCGCCGTCGGTGCTGGCGGTGCAGGACGTCAGCGGGGCGCCGTCGCGCTGCGCGCTCGCCGGCGAGGTAATGGCGACGCTGGCGATGCGGCTCGGGGCGGTCGGGATGGTGACGGACGGCGGTCTGCGCGACGTGCATGAGGTGCGGGCGCTCGGGTTTGCGTACTTTTCCCGGTACGTCGTCGTTTCGCACGGCAACTTTGACATCGTCGACATCGGGACGCCGATCGTGCTGGACGGGCAGGAGGTCAGAACGGGCGACATTCTCCATGGCGACGCCAACGGGGTGGTGATCGTGCCGCGCGAGGTGCTGGGCGGGCTGCCGGAGGCGGTGCAGGAGGTGCGTACGCGGGAGCGGGCGACGATGGACTTCATCAAGAGCCCGGAGTACTCCATCGCGGAGGCGCGGACGCGGGCTGGGTACTGATCGACAGGGGTGTCATTCCGCGCGAGGCGAGGTGTCTCGGCTCAAGGGAAGCAGCGTTTCCTGAATGCCGAGATTCTTCCTTCGTCGGAATGACACGAATGCGGCGTCGGAAAGAAACGGGCGTGCGCGGCGCTAATCAGCCGCGGTAGCAACTTCTGACGGATTGGAACCGAGATCGCGCAGGGCTTCGATGGCGGCATTGCGGCCTGGGGCGCCAAAGACGGCGCCGCCGGGCCAAGCTCCGGAGCCGCACAGGTAAAGGCGGTCAATGGGAGTGCGGTAGTCGCTGAAGCCGGGGACGGGACGGTAGCCGAACATCTGGTCCGGCAGGATCTCGCCGTGGAAGATGTTGCCGCCGGTGATGCCGATGATGCGCTCGATGTCCGGTGGCCCGAGCACTTCGACGTGCTCGATGGCGTTCGGCAGGTTCGGCGCGAACATGGCGAGCGTGTCGATGATGTTGGCGCCGATTTCTGAGCGGCGCTCGTCCCAGGTTCCTTCAGCGAGATCGTAGGGCGCGTATTGCACGAAGAGGCTCATGGTGTGCTTGCCGGGCGGGGTGAGGCCGTCTTCGGTCGCGGTCTGGATGTAGCAGTCCATGAAGGGGCGGCGGCTGGGGTGGCCGCGCTTGCAGTCGTCCCAGGCGGATTCAAGGTAGTCGACCGAGGGGTTGATGACGATGCCGCCGGTGTGCTGGGGGCCGATGTCGGTCCCGGGCATGGCAGTGAAGTTCGGCAGCTCGCCGAGGGCCATGAGCACTTTCACGACCGAGCCCTTGACCTTGATGCGCTTGACGCCTGCGGCGAACTCGGCGGGGAGGCGCGATTCGCCGACCAGGCCGAGGAAGGTGCGGGTGGGATCGGCGTTGGAGAGGACGATGTCGGCGGTGTAGCGGCGGCCGTCGACGGTGCGCACGCCGCGGGCGCTGCCATTGACGATGTCGATCTCGGCGACCTCGCTGTCGGTGGCGATAACGACGCCGTGCTCGCGGCCGAAGGCAGCGAGGGCTTTGGGGATGCTGCCCATGCCGCCGCGCACGAAGCCCCAGGCGCCTTGATGACCGGCGATGCTGCCGATGAGGTGGTGGTATTTGACGTAAGCGGTGCCGGGGGTGAGCGGGCCGGCGTTGACGCCGATGACGCCGCCGGTGGAGAGGGGCGCCTTGATCTGCTCGGACTCGAAGTACTCGTCGAGAAGCTCGGCGATGCTCTTGCGCGTCAGCGTGCGCCAGTCCTCCTGCCCCTGGGGGCCCGAGAAGCGGGCTTCGATCTGATCCCAGGTCGGGGCGGGTTGGAGGAGGAGAGGGCGCATGCGATCGACGATACGATCCCACATCTCCCAGTAGGCGTCGTAGGCGGCAACGTCCTTTTTCGAGAACTTGGCGATCTGCGCGCGGGTCTTGCGGCCGTCGAGAAAGCTCATGAAATACGAGCCGTCGGGGAAGGGGACGAAGTACTGGGGATCGAAGGGGCGCACGTCGTAGCCGTGGCGCTCCAGCTCGAGGTCGGCGATGACCTCGGGAAGGAGGAGGTTGCAGACGTAGGAACAGGTGGAGAGGCGGTAGCCGGGGAAAAGCTCTTCCGTTACGGTGGCGCCGCCGATGATCGAGCGGCGCTCGAGGACGAGGACCTTCTTGCCGGCCTTGGCCAGGTAGCCGGCGGCGATGAGCCCGTTATGGCCGGAGCCGACGACGATGGCGTCGTAATGGCTGCCATCCGGCGGCCCGGTGAAGGTCGAGCTAGCGTTTGACGTCACTGCCACTGGCGGCGCCCCCCCGTCTCCTCGGGCGTTGGGTCGATGGGCGCGATTATGGCGCATGTGGCCGAGGATGGGGGAGCGATCGGTTTCTCAGCGGCGGCTCTCGTTTACGGTGTGGCCGCGCTCGCGTCGCCGGATGCGAGGACCGGGGCGAGGTCCATCGCTTCCTCCCCGGCGACGAACGCGACGTTGTCGCTCGACCCCGGCGCGAGCAGGTAGAGCAGCAGCGCCTCGGCCGTTTCTCCGGGAGCCACGGCAATCTGGTCGGTGGCGGAGCGGGGCGGGTCGAAGCCGGCGAGACCGGCGATGACGTCGGCGCCGCTGTCGAGAAAGTAGGTGGCGCCGGGTTCGCGGTCGTAAAGGCGAAACTCCTCCATTGAGATCGAGGCTGGGGCGTCGCTCTCGTTGCGGACCTGCACCACCATGAGCACCCACTCGCCGGAACCGGGCGGCAGGCCAAAGCGGGGCAGGCTTTCGGCGCGCTGGGCGGACGAGACCGAGATGCGAAACGGCCCAGTGACGAGTTCCTGAGCAGGGGTTGAGTCG
Source organism: uncultured Chloroflexota bacterium (assembly GCA_937870845.1). GTDB lineage: Bacteria > Chloroflexota > Chloroflexia > Thermomicrobiales > UBA6265 > JACCXM01. Next base: position 43,848 of record CALMZR010000041.1, on the reverse strand, counting down.
GCGGTGACCGCGGCAGGCTGCTCCACGGCCGTTGAGTCCGGGGTGGATGGCGGCGAAAAATCGGGTTCCGGCGCGGGAGCGGCGGTCTCGACAGTCGTGGCTTGCGCGGCGGTATCCCTGGTTTCGGGCGCAGGCTCGGACGGGGGGGACGTCGGAGCAGGCGTTGGGATGGCGATGGCTGCTGGGAGCGGGGTCGGAGTTGGCTTGGCCGGAGGCGGTGTGGCCGTGGCAGCCTGGCTAGCCGCGACGTCGGACGGTGAGGCGGCGTCGCTCGCTTCGGTTGCCGCGCCGCCGACTCCGATAGCGATCGCTGCTTCGTCCTCGGGCGCGAGAGCGGCGCCCGCCGGCGGGGAGGGCGAGGCGACGACGGCGACGGTCGGGGAGGGGCCGGCAAGGATCGCTTCCGAGCTTCCTCCGCCCGAGCCGCCGAGGTTCAAGCGGCCGGCGCCGAGCGCTGCCGCGGTGGCCAGGAGGAGGATCAGCGCGCCGCCCCGCCAGAACAATCCCCACGAGGATTTACGCTGGTCGCGCGGCTGCAGGCCGGTGATCGCGTAGCCGTTGGTCTGGGATGGGCGGGCCGGGGCAGAGGGGGCGCGGACGACGCGATCCGGAGGCTCGACGGGGAGCCAGTTTGACGAATCTGCATTGGCGCGAGCCCCGTTTCGACCCGAGGGTTCGGCGGCCACCGGACCCGGCTCGGCGCTGCTCCAGGACGGGTCGAGGTCGTCGACTTCCCAGAAGCCCTTGAACTCCGGCGCAGGCGCGGCCTCGCGCGCGCGCTCCATGCCCGACAGCGATTCGGGCAGGATGCGGCGGACCCCGCCCGGCGCGAGCATGGCGATGATGTGGCCGGCAGCGGGATGGCCCTCGCGCATGCGTATGGGGACGGTCATCGGCTCGTCGAAGAGGTTGCCGCCGGGCATGGTCACGAACAGGTCGAGCACGCCGTCGCGGCGCAGCACCGGCTCGGGGCGCAGCCATTCGCGTGGGATGTCGAGGGTGACGTCGCCGCCGCGCACGAAGACGACGCGGCGATGGGTGACGATCATGCGCGAGGCGAGGTCGACGTCGTCGCCAACGAGGGAGACCTGGCCCTCCCAAACGACACCGTCCGCTTGCAGGGCGCGCCAAACGGCGCCGCGGGGGCGGCCCACGGGGGGGACATCGCGCGGCGACTGGTGGTGCTCGACTTCACGCTTCAGCATGCCTGAATCCTTCGACGCTCATGCGGCCGGCATCGTCGCGGGATGGCCCGGACGAGGCGGCGGGTTCGCGGAGCAAGGGCGGGGGCCACGGCGGCGGACGCACACTGCACGGACGCCATGTACGTACAGTTTATCATACGCGCCGGCCGCGGGATCCGGGGGCGGGCGATTTGACATACGCTGGCTGTCGAGGAGAATTGCGGCATCGGCTCTGTCGAATCGAGCGGCAGCGGCCGTGCCGGAGAGGGGGAGCGATGACGGATCGCGCGGGCGCGATCGGGATCGACCTGGGGGGCACGAACCTCAAGATGGCGCTGCTCGACGCCGAACGGCGCATCGTGCGGCGCGAGGTCGTGCCCACCGGCGGCGCCGATGGCCACGACGCGGTGCTGCGGCGCATGGCGGCAGGCGTCGCGACGCTGCGCGAGGCGGAGCCGTCTCTGGCGATCGCCGGCATCGGGATCGGTGTTCCGGGCGAAGTGGAGATGGCGACCGGCGTGACGGGCGATCTGCCGAATCTGCCGGGGCGCTGGATCGACGTCCCGGTCGGGCCGGCGATCGCCGCAGCGACGGGGTTGCCGGTCGGCGTGATCAACGACGCCAAGGCGTTTGCCCTGGCGGAGCACCGGATGGGCGCGGCCGCCGGGGCCGACACCGCGCTGCTGCGCACGGTTGGCACGGGCGTCGGAGGCGCGGTCGTCGCGTACGGGCGTCTCCTGTACGGCGTTGGGGCCATGGCCGGCGAGATCGGGCATCTCGTCATGCAGCCGGAAGGGCCGCGCTGCACCTGCGGCAACCTGGGCTGCCTGGAGACGCTGGCCAGCGGGCCGGCGATCGTCGCCGAAGCCGTGCGGCGGGTGGTGCAGGGGCACACGACCGCCCTGACCCGGCTGCACGACGGGGACACCAGCAGGCTGACCGCGGCCGATGTGGCGAACGTTGCCGACGAGGGCGATGCCGCGGCCATCGACATCGTTGACCGCGCGGGGGGATGGCTCGGGATGGGGCTGGCGGGGGCGATCGCGCTGCTCGCCCCGGAGGTCGTCGTTATCGGCGGCGGGGTGGCGCCCGAGGGGAGCCGCTATCTGAACGCCGCCGCCGCGACGGCCCGCTCCCACACCGGGGTGATCGACATCGAGCGCGTGGCGATTCGGCCAGCGGCGCTCGGGTACGACGCGGGGGTCATCGGCGCGGCGCTGTGGGGGCGCGAATCGGCGGAAACGGGCGTCGATCGTGTCTGAAGGCGCTGCGATGCCTGGTGCGCTGCACGGAGCAGCTTCGGCGGCCGATTCGGCGCTGTACCCGGCAGCCGCCGCTGGGAAGAAGCCCCGCATCTCGCCGACGGTCGTGTCGCAGTTCGTGCGGCTCGACCAATGCCGGCGCTACTTGCGGTTGGCGCTGCACGAGCGGACGTTCGGGCCCCGTTTCCTGCACGACTACCACGTGACGGCGCAGCCGATCCAGCCGTTGTTGACCCGCGCCGGAGCCGAGTTCGAGGAGCGGGTGGAGGCGGACGCCGCGCGTCGATTCACGACGCGGAAGTTCGCGTCCGGGCGATTGCGGGAGGGGAAACCGGACAACGACGCCGTCGTGGCGGCGGCGAACGATCTGAGGCCGGGCGAGACGGCCGTCCTGTTCCAACCCCGATTGATGGTGTCGTTGACGGGCTGGGATTTCACCGGGGACGCCGATATCGTTCGGTTCGAGCGCGATGCCGCGGGGCGCTTGCACGTGCTGATCGCCGACATGAAGGCGACGCGGACGGCGAAGATCGAGCATCGGCTGCAGGTTGCGTTCTACCGAGAGATGCTGGACCGGCTGCTCGAAGAGGGCGGCGTGGCTCACGAGGGGATCGCGACGGGCATCCTGTATCGTGGCGCCGCAGTGGAGGACGCGGCTGACGAGGATGAGGCGGCCCGCATCGCGGGGGAGCGCGAGGAAGCGGCGCGGCTGTTCAACGTCGACGACGCCCAGCTCGAGCTGATTCCGGATCCGGAGGCGTACCGGGACGCGGTTCGAGGCCTCGTCACGGGCGCCGATTCGGTTGCGGCTGTCGTCGCGGCGGCGACGTTTAGCGAGATTCCGTGGCACCTGACGTCGAAGTGCGACGGCTGCCTCTACAACGAATTCTGCATGAAGTGGGCGGACCAGCACGACGATCTCTCGCTGCTGCCCCATCTCACGGCAACCGAGAAGAGCGCGCTGCACCGCTGCGGCATTGCCGGCACGGCCGATTTGGCCAGTCTGCTGCAGCCAGCCATCGACCCGGAAACCGGCGCTTCCGATCTCACAAACCTGAAACCTGACCCGAACCGAGCGGCGCAAGCCGGCGCGATCCAGCGGACCTGGCCCGTCGGGCCGCGACTGGACGAGCTTGCGCACCGCGCCCGCCGCCATCGTAAGGCGCGTGGCGACCCGATCGATGCGCTGGGGTATATCCCGAGCAAGGGCTACGGCTCGCTGCCGTACTCGGATGCCGAGCACAACCCCAACCTGGTCAGGATCTTCATCGACGCGCAGCACGACTACTTGCAGGACCGGCTCTACCTGATTGGTTCGCTGGTTGTCGGCAACGAAGGCGGGGCGCCGGACCCGGAGCGGCGGCGCTCGATCGTGGCGATGACGGATGCGCCACCGGGCGAGGAGACCGAGCGCGCGCTGCTGGTGCGGTGGATCGGCGAGACGATCCGCGCCGTGGCCGAGCTGGCGGCCCCGGATGACGACGGACTCGCCACCGCGCCGATCCACCTCATCTTCTTCGACCAGTCCGAGCAACGGCTGCTGCTCGCGGCGCTGGGGCGGCACGCGGGGGAGGTCCTGGCCGCGACGCCGCTGTACGACTTCATCACCCAGTTGGCGGCGTTCGACTCGCCGGTGGCGACGTTTCTCGATCGGGAGATTCGGGAACTGAAGAACTACCCGTTCGTCGGCCAGTCGCTGCAGTCGGTGGCGTCGTCGGCGTACCCGAACGGCGTTCGGTTCGACTGGAACGCCGGGGAGCCGTACCGGGAGATTTTTCGCGAGCGGTTGTTCGATGCGCTCGGGCGCTTTCCGGCCGGCGAGGGGGGCGACCAGGAGCGAATTCCATGGTCGACGCGCCGGTCCCGGTTCAGCAGCGAGATTCCGCTGGAGTATGCCTATGCCGCCTGGGAGGCCCTGCCGGTGGATTCGGAGGAGAAGGACCCCTACGCGGCGTACCGGCGGGCGACCGTCCCGTTGCTCGAGGGGTTCCTAGACCGGCGTCTGGCGGCGCTGGAGCACATCTCGAACGACTTTCGCGGCAACCGCGACACGGCCAAGACCAATTTCGCCATCCCCGATCTGGCGACGTTCGACGGGAAGGCGCGCGGTTTGGCCGAGGCGCTGCAGGAGTTCGTCACGATCGAGCGCCACGTCGAGCTGGCCGCGTGGAAGGCCGAGCGGCTGGCGCCTCCGGAGCGACGGGTCGTCGCGGGCGACGCGCTCCTGGTTCGGTATTTCGATGACGATCAGCTTCCGGGCGTCGCCGAGGCGGTCCGCGAGAATCGGCGGCGCGCCGCGCTCCATGCGGCACAGAAGGCGGATTACTTCGCGCGCAACCCGGACGCCGCGAAGGCGGCGATCCCGAAGGAGGAGCGGGCGCTGTCGACGGCGGTGGAGATCCCGGGGCCGATTCGGCTGCGGCTCGATGTGCAAGACACGGGCATCACACTGGACGATGCGCTGGCGCTCTCGACGATGAAAGACGGCGACTGGGTCGTCCTGGCCCGGCGCTGGATGCAGGACGAGCGGCTGCCGGCCGCGGAGCGCGTCGATCTCACGCCGACGGCGAAGGCGCTGCTCTACCGCATGCGCCTGGGTCTTTCGCGGATCGAGGTCGCGCGGGATGCCGAAGGCGCCGCGACGAGCGCGTGGCTGCACGTCACCTCGTCGCCACCGATGCAGAGCGGCGATCCACCCGGGTTTCTCTTCGGCGGCCACGACGAAGATCTGATCGACGGCGAGCTGTACAGCATCGACCCCGACCCCAACAATCTGTTCGGGTACTGGGGCGCCAAGGTGGTGAAGGGCATCCTGGGCGGCGGTCGCAACACGCTCTTCGCGCGCGTCCAATCGGGCAGCGGCGAGGCGGTTCCGTGGCCGCCGTTGGCCCAGGAGGGACAGGCGCGGTTCATGGCCGGCTTGCAGGCGATGCGCGCCGCCGGCATCGGGAACGATTTCGAACCCAGCAAGGTCGAGCTGATCGGCAAGCACGGGGAGGCGCCGCTGCTGCTCGTGCAGGGGCCGCCAGGCACGGGCAAGAGCTACACGACGGCGTTCGCCACGCTGGCGCGGGTGCAGGGGGCGATGGCGGCGGGTCTGCCGTTCCGGGCGCTGGTCGGCGCCAAGACGCATGCCGCCACCGATGTCCTCCTGGTGCACGTGCTGGAAGCGCAACAGGCGTTGCGAGACATGCAGAAGGCGCGACCGGACGTCTTCGCGACCTACTTCGACGCTCGATTGCTGACCTTGCCCCTTTTCCGGCTGCAGCCGCGCGACGGAATCCCTGAGGGCGTCACGCCGCTCTATGCCAAGGGACGGCGGCCGAAGACGCAGTTGAAGGCGCTGACGCTCCTCGAAGGCGAGGAGCACGCGATCGTCGGTTCGACGCCGGGGGGCGCCTACGCCGCGGCTGACGAGGCGCGCGGCGGTCTGTTCGCTCAGGAAGTCATCGATCTGCTGGTCCTGGACGAGGCGTCGCAATTGAGCCTGCCCGAGTCGATCATGGCGGCGTTGCCGCTGAAGGGGGATGGGCAGATCGTGGTTGTGGGGGACCATCGGCAGATGGCCCCGATCGTCAAGCACGACTGGGAGAGCGAGACGCGGCGGACGTTCCAGGAGTACGCCGTCTACCGCTCGCTGTTCGACACCGTGCAGCGGGCGGGCGCGCGGATGATCCAGTTCGAGCAGAGCTTCCGGCTGGATCGCGACATGGCCGAGTTTCTGCGCCGCAGCGTCTACGCCCAGGACAAGCTGAACTTCCACTCCATCCGTTACGGGCGGTTGCAGGCAATGGAGCACGAGAGCGATTTCGTGCGCGCCGTCCTCGATCCGGCATATCCGCTGGTGGTCATGGTCCACGGCGAGGCGCAGAGCCAGCTCCGCAACGACTTCGAGCGGGACCTGACGGCCCCACTACTGGAGGCGTTGCACGAGGCGGGCTACCGCGTGCGGGACGGGTTTGGACTGGTCGTGCCGCACCGGGCGCAGCGGGCGAATCTCCAGGAAGCCTTGCGCCGGACGCTGCCGGGAGCCGAGGACCCGGACGACGCAGCACGGGCGGTGGATACGGTGGAGCGGTTTCAGGGCGGGGAGCGTGACGCGATTATCGTTTCGGCGACCGAGAGCGACCCGGCCTATCTGTTGGCAGCCGGGGCGTTTCTTTACGACCCGCGGCGCCTGACCGTTGCCATCAGCCGCGCCCGCGACAAGATGATCCTGGTCGCCTCCCGCTCGGTGTTCGACCTGTTCAGCCCGGACGAGGAGACCTTCGCCAACGCCCAGCTCTGGAAAGATCTGCTCTATCGGACCTGCACGGTCTCCCTGTGGGAGGGTGAGATGGCTGGCAAGCGGGTGGAGGTGTGGGGGAATCCGCCGCTGGTCGGGTGACGGGGTGTCGGGGTGTCGGGGTCCTCGGTTGTGGGTCATTGGTAATAGGGCGGGGCGCACCAAGGGCTGCGATCACGGAATCGGGGCGGTTGCAGGGCGGGGCCGTGCCGGCGAAGGGTGCAAAGGGTGCAAAGAGTGCAAAGGCTACGGGAGGTAGGGCGGGGGCGCCTTTGTGCCGACGCGGGGGCTTCCACGCGCGACCCGGCAGCGCCTACCCGGATTTCGTAAGACACCCGGACACCCGGACACCCGGACACCCGGACACCCCGACACCCGTTACCTCAGCACGTGCTCCAGCAGCGCCATGCGGACGAAGACACCGTTGTGGGCTTGGCGGAAGAAAGCGGCGCGGGGGTCGGCGTCGACCTCGACAGCGATCTCGTCGACGCGGGGGAGGGGGTGGAGGAGGACGGCGCCGGGGTTGAGGCGGCGCATGGCGGCGGCGTCGATGACGTATTGGCCGCGGGCAGTTTCGTACTCTTCGGGGGTGGTGAACCGCTCTTTCTGGACGCGGGTCTGGTAGACGACGTCGACGTCGGGCAAGACGGCATCGAGATCCGGCTCGTCGCGGAAGGGGATGCCGGCGCGGTCGAGCTCGGCGCGGACGTCGGCGCCCATCGGAACGGCGAGTGGGGAGACGAAGACCAGCTCGGTCCCTCGCGTTTGGCGAAGGAGGCGGGCGAGGGAGCGGGCGGTGCGGCCGAAGCGGAGGTCGCCGACGAGGGCGATGCGGAGACCGTCGATGCGGCCCAACTCGTGGCGGATGGTGTAGAGGTCGAGCAGGGCCTGGGTGGGGTGCTCGCCGGGGCCGTCGCCGGCATTGAGGATGGGGACGGAGGCGACGGCGGCGGCGCGGTGGGCGGCGCCTTGCTCGTAGTGGCGGATGACGATGGCGTCGGCGTAGCCCTCGACGATGCGGATGGTGTCTTCGACCGATTCGCCCTTGATGGCCGAAGAAAACTCGCGGGCGTTCTCGGTGGAGACGACGTTGCCGCCCAGGCGATGCATGGCCGTCTCGAACGAGAGGCGGGTGCGGGTGGACGGCTCGTAGAAGATGGTGGCCAGCGTGTAGCCGGCCAGTGGGGCGGCGCGGCGCGGCAGATCGCGCATGCGGTCGGCCGCGGCGAAGAGCCGCTCCAGCGCCGGGCGGTCGAACTGCGCCACCTCGACGACGTGGCGAATCTGCGAAGCGCGTGCTGAATTCACGGTAGCCCTCCCGAACGGCCAGTATATTGCCCGGAGCGATCGGAGCGGCTGCATGATGCCTGTGAAGGCGAAGTGGCGGCGTTGACTCCCGGCGAAGACGGGGAAGGAGCTCGGTGCTGGCGAGAGCGCGTTTGCGCCGGGTCGAGATTCCTCGCCGCGCTCGGAATGACACCGGGTGTGGGGGGTGAATTCGGACCCGAGTTTCGGGGCGTGAGAAGAGGGTAGGTGGTGTTGAACCTGATCGAGCTTGGGGCGGGGGTTTGGGTGCTTCCGGGCGGCGTGAATATTGGCGTTCTGGTTGGTGAGGATGGGCGAGCGGTCCTCGTCGACACCGGGCTCAACGGCACGAGCGCGAAGAAGGCGCTCAAGGCGGTGCGCGAGGAGTTGGGCGCGGAGGCAGCGGCCATCCTGACGACGCACGCGCACGCCGACCATTTTGGGGGCAATGCGACGGTGGTGAAGCGCTCCGGGGCGGCGGTGCATGCTCCCGCGGTCGACGAGGCGACGTTGCGCTACCCACTCTTGCAGCCGGCGTTGCTCTTCGGGGGCGCCGATCCGCCGACCAGTCTGCGAGGAGGCTTTCTGCTCGCCGATCCGAGTCCCGTCGACGCCGTGCTGCAGCCTGGACCTCATGTAATCGGCGGTGTTCGAGTCGAGGCAATTCCGCTCTTCGGCCACTCGCCTGGGCAACTCGGATTTGTCGTGGGGGACGTGTTCTTCTGCGCCGATGTGGTGTTGCCGGAAATGGTGCTGGACCGCTACCGCATCCCGTACCTCTTTTCCCTGACCGATCACCTGTCGGCGCTGGATCGGGCGCGGGCGGTCCCCCATCGGGTCGCGGTTCCCGGCCACGGCCCCGTGCTCGAAGACGGGGCGCTCGATGCGCTGATTGCCGTGAACTTCACTCTGGCGATGTGGGTCGCCGACGCGGTCCTCGAACTGACGAAGGAGCCGAGGACGGCGGAATCGCTGCTGCGGGACGTGCTCATCCGTTTCGAGGCCCCGGCCGCCGATGCGCCGTCGTTTTACCTGTTGCAGCCGACGGTCTTCGCCTACCTGAGCCATCTGCACCGCGAAGGCCTCGTTGCGCACGAGGTTCGCGACGGGCAATCGCTCTGGATGCGCGCCTGAGCGCGGGCTGGGCTCTGGTACGATGCGGATCGGCCGGAACCGGGGCCGGGGTCGCAGAAAGCGGAAACCGTGTCGGAGCTGCTCGCCGAGCTCTTTTCCTCCCGCGTGCGGTCGGCCGTGCTCGCCCTGCTCCTGCCGCGGCCGCATCTGGCATTCTCGCTGACCGACATGTCGCGGCGACTCGGATTGCCGGTCAGCAGCTTGCAGCACGAGTGCTACAAACTGACCCGACTCGGGTTGCTGCGTGACGAGCGGCGGGGCAATGCGCGGTTGTATGCGCCTGATGCGGCCTGGCCCCTGCTCGAACCGCTGACCGCGCTGGTTGTGCGGGCGTTGCCGGTCGAGACGGTGCTGTCGGCGGCCATCGAGCGCATCGAGGGGCTGACGGCTGTCTGGTTGGCCGGTGGCCTCCGTTCACCGAAGGATCCGGTCTACCTCGTCGTCATCGGATCCGTGGACATCGAGACGCTGGACGGGATCGTCGCGCGGGTGCGGATCGCCGTCGCGCCGGCGGAGACGGGGTCTCGATTGGAGGTGGCCTACTTTCGTCCCGCGGACTGGTCGCGGCGATTCGCAACGCGGGACGGTTTCGCGGCATCATTGGCCGCGGGGGAGCGCGTGCTTCCCGATGGGATGGGGTCGGAAGCACTTGCGGCTCTGCAGAGTTCCGCTGCAACACCCGACGGGATGGCGCCCGTCCGGCAGTCGGAACCGCGCCGATCCCGCAGCGGCTGAGGCGCCGAGGAGGGCCGGAACGTGGAGATGTTGTCCGATCCAGCATTCTGGACCGCGTTGCTGACCCTGGCCGCGCTGGAGATCGTGCTCGGCGTCGACAACATCGTCTTCATTTCCATCCTTTCGGATCGACTGCCGCCGGAGCAGCGCGGCAGGGCGCGCACGGTCGGGTTGCTGCTGGCGATGTTCATGCGCATCGGCCTGCTCTTCTCGATCGGGTTCATCTTCGGGCTGACGCAGGAGTTGTTCAGTGTCGCGGGCCACCCGTTTACCGGCCGCGACCTGATCCTGATCGGCGGCGGTCTTTTCCTGCTCTACAAGTCGACGACCGAGATTCACCACAAGCTGGAAGGCGACGAAGACGAGCGGGAGGCCGGGATCGGGACGGTTTCGTTCGCCAGCGTCATCAGCCAGATCGTGCTGCTGGATATCGTCTTTTCGCTCGATTCGGTGATCACCGCGATCGGGCTGACCGAGAACATCACCATCGCGGTGATCGCCGTGGTGATCGCGGTCGGGGTCATGCTGGTGGCTGCCAAGCCGTTGAGCGACTTCGTCAATCAGCACCCGACGGTGAAGATTCTGGCGCTGAGCTTCCTGCTCCTGATCGGGATGACGCTGGTGGCGGAGGGCCTGGGCCAGCACATTCCGAAGGGATACGTTTACTTCGCGATGGCCTTCTCGGTCTTCGTGGAGATCATCAATCTGCGGGTGCGCGCCAAGGCCGAGCCGGTGCGGCTCCATCAGCCGCTCATCAACCAGGGCGTGGCGACCGCGGCCGCGCGGGGCGCACGGACCAGCGCGTGAGTTGCGAGAGAGCCGGAGTTACGAAGGAGGGACCGAGCATGGGCGGCGACCAGAGGGGCCGTTTCGATGAGATCAAGGCCCGACTGCGGGAAGCCGTCGGCGACGGCGAGGGGGAGGTCGATTTCGAGTCGATCAAGGCCCGGTTGCGTGAGTCGGCGGAACGCGCCGGGCACGACGTGGACGCAGACGCGCTTATTGCGCGGGCGAGGGAAGCGATCGGCTCCGTGGAGGGGAAGGTCAACGCTGGCGCGATTCGATCCTGGATCGACGAGGTCGACCGGGACACGATCCAAAGCTGGATGGGCGACGCCAAGGCGGCGACGGCCGGCGCAGCGACGATTGCGGCGGCACAGGGGGAGAAGCTGGCAGAGTGGGCGCCTGGGACGTTCGACAAGGTGGTGGGCGTCGCCAAAGAGGCTCTCGGCGATTTCACCGGCAATCGGGACCTCGCTCGAGAGGGCGAGCTGCAGCATCTGAAGGGCGACATCGAATCCCGGTTCGCCGGGGCCGAAACCGACGTGAAGGGCGCGGCCGATGCGGCGCGGTCGAATCAGGACGGGTCCATCAACTGAGGCTAACGCGCTGTGCAGAAACCGCGTCAGTCCGAGCGGAGCGAGGAGCGTCGTGGCTTCCCCGGCCGCCCGGACCGTGGCGCCGAGATTCCTCCTTCGTCGGAATGACACGGGTGGTCGGGGTGATGGCGCTCGCCTGCCGCTGGGCCGGGGCCGTTATGACTTGTCAGAATTGACGGCATCCTCCATGCTCCGTGTGAACTCGCCACCGGGGCGCTGTTGGAAACCGCCACGGGGCACGAGGGGAGCCGGATGAGTCGACGTCTGTTCCAGTTGCCGGGGCGCGCCCGCCGCGACGGCCAGGAGCCGAGCGCGGGGGCGCTGCTGACCGAGCAGCAGCACCAGTTGATCGAGGACGAGTTGGGTCTGCTGCAGCGGTTGGCCGACACGCTCGACCGGTTCCCGGCCGCCGAAGAGGACGAGGCCGCGGTGCGGCGCGCCGCGGACCACCTGACGGCGCTCTTCCTGCTGGTGGTGGTCGGGGAGTTCAACGCTGGCAAGTCGGCCTTCATCAATGCCCTGATCGGGGCCGACGTGATGCCGGAAGGCGTGACGCCGACGACGTCGGTCATCAACCTGCTGCGCTACGGACCCGAGCCGGCTGTGACGATGCAGCCGGACGGCGTCATCGTGCGCGATCAACCCGCGGAGTTCCTGGACGAGATCACCGTCGTCGACACCCCCGGCACCAACGCCATCATTCGCGAACACGAGCAGCTCACGCAGCAGTTCGTGCCGCGCTCCGACATGGTCCTGTTCGTCACCTCGGCCGACCGCCCGTTCACGGAGAGCGAGCGGGAATTCATGGAGACGATCCAGGACTGGGGCAAGAAGATCGTCGTCATCATCAACAAGGCCGATCTTCTGCGCGACGAGGCGGCGGTGCAGGAGGTGGCCGACTTCGTCAGCGAGAGCATCGAGCGGCTATTGGGCTTCACCCCGGATGTGTTTGCGGTGTCGTCGCTGCTGGCGCAGCAAGCGAAGGCGCTCGGCGAGCGCAACCCCGAGGAACGGGCTCGGCTGTGGGCGGCGAGCCGGTTCGGGCCGCTGGAGGAGTACATCTTCAGCACGCTGGACGAGGAAGGACGGATTCGCCTCAAGCTGCTCAGTCCCTTGGGCGTGGGGGAGCGCATCACGGAGAAGTACCTGCACGTCGCCGACGAGCGGCTGACCGTGCTGCGCGACGACCTGGCGACGATCGACAACATCGAGCGCCAGCTCACGGCGTACCAGGAGGACATGCGGCGGCAGTTCGCCTATCACCTGACGCGGGTGGAGAACATCATCGCCCGCATGCTGCAGCGCGGCGACGCCTTTTTCGAAGAGACGATCCGCATCGGGCGGGTTTTCGATCTGCTGAACAAGGACAAGATTCGCGGCGAGTTCGAGCGGCAGGTGGTGGCGAACACGGAGTCCCAGATCGACACCGTCGTCGATGAGCTGATCGACTGGATGGTGGAGCAGGACCTGCGCATCTGGCAGAGCGTGACCGACTACATCGACCGGCGGCGCCTGACGCAGTACGAGGAAGGGCTGATCGGGGAGGTCGGCGGGCAGTTCCGTTACGACCGGCGCTCGTTGCTGGAATCGGTCGCCAAGCGGACGCAGGAGGAGGTCGAGCGGTACGACCTCGACGCGGAGGCGAATCAGCTCGCCGAATCGGTGCGCAACGCGGTGGCGACGGTCGCGGTGGCCGAGGCGGGCGCCGTCGGGCTGGGGGCGCTGGTGGTGGCGGCGGCGAGCACCGTCGCCGTCGATGTCACGGGCATCCTGGCGGCGAGCCTGCTGGCCGGGCTGGGGTTGTTCGTGCTGCCGAACAAGCGGCGGCAGGCGAAGCGCGATTTCCACGCCAAGGCCGAGGAGTTGGAGCAGCGGCTGATCGAGGTGATGCGCGAGCAATTCGAGCACGAGCTGGCGCGGTCGATGGATCGGGTGCGAGAGGCGATCGCGCCGTACACGCGGTTCGTGCGCTCCCAGCACGAGCATCTGGAACGGATGCGGACAGAGCTGACCGCGGTCGATAGCGACATGCGGGCGCTGCGGCACCGGATCGGGGAGGAGCGCGCGCTGCCGGCGGGCGCGCGGGCGGCAGTGCTCTCCGATCCGGCCGCGGTCTGGATTCCGCAGAGTCTGCGCGAGCCGGCCGCGGATGAGATCATCGACGCCGAGCTCGTCGAGCGGCCCCGAGATGGCAGGGACCTGAACGGCGCCCAGGGCGACATTTCGCGCCCGGAGGATATCTAGCCGGCCGGACGCGGCGTGATGCGTGGACCGGGACGAACACCTGGCCGGCGCTTTTGGCAGTCCCGCAGGAAGGCGACGATCTCCTCCTCGATGCGCGCTCGCCATGGCGTCGCGAGGAGTCGAGTTCCGCGTTCCGAAACCGGAACAGCGGTGACGGCGGACCAGCCGGTGCTGTCGGAGGCCAGGCGGCGGGCGATTTCGAGGTCGATGTCGGCGAGGGAGCCGGCGAAGAAGAGCTTGGGGACGTTTACCCTCACCCCCCTACCCCCCTCTCCCATCGCGATGGGAGAGGGGGGATTGGCGGCTGGGGAGAGCGCGACGGTTCCGGCGAGTGCGAGCCGACCCACGGATGCGTGAACGGCGGAGGCGATGGCGCCCGCCGAGATCACGAAACGTCGGCCGATGGCCGTGCGGCCGGCGGTGGCCCGATCAGGCACGTTCGCCAACTCCTCTACGAGAACCTGCACGAGCGCGCCAATCTGTTCCATCTCCCACGGGTCGTCCGAAAGCCCGTGTCCGGGGAGGTCGGCCGCGACGGCCGCGATGCCGAGGGTGTGCGCCAGCCGCGCTGGGAGGGCGTCCCAGGCATCGAGGTCCGCGCCTGGCTCATGCAAGAGCAGGATGGTGTCGGAGGCGGCGCCCCAGCGAACGCCGCGGATGACTGGTCCCCAGGGGAGGGGAACCTCGACGGCGGCGGGCGGCGGGGTGGACTCTACGCGCCCCATTCGCCGTGCTTGTAGCGCTTGGCCCAGTCGGTGCCTTGCCAGGAGTAGAGCTTGGTGGGCTTGACGAAGAAGAGCCAGCGGGGCTCGTTCAGGGTCGGGACGAGATACTTGGGGCCGTTCTCGCCGAGGTAGCGCAGCGACATCTCGTTGGCGATCTCCACCCAGCGGCCGCCGACGTTCGGCTCCTCGACCAGCTCGGCCTCGCCCTGGGCCTGGACCTTGACGTATGGCGGGTTGGGGGTGTCGATGGCGAGGGAGACCCGTGCATCGTCAGCCATGTATTTGGCCCAGGCGGAGCGGGCGCGGGGGATGATGTAGAAGCCGCCGTCGGCCCACTGATACCAAGTCGGCACGACGTAGGGCCAGCCGTCGGGGGTCAGGACGGCGAGCCGGGCCACGTTGCCGAGGGCGAGAAACGCGTCCAACTCCTCTGCGCTCAGCTTGCCGACCTTGCCGCGCCACTCTTCGCCGGCCGCGGTCTCCCTGGCGGTCATCATGACTCCTCCCGTCTGACGTACGATGTCGTCATCGTACGGAGCAGGAGCGGAGCCTGTCAATGCGGATCGAAACCGATGGAAAGGAGTCGGCGTGCGTTTGACAGACGAGGTCTACGTGGTGGGCGGTGGGACGAGCAATGCGTTTGGGCTCTCCAACGACCCCGATTGTCACGTCTATCTGGTCGACGGCGGGGACGAGATGGCGCTCATCGATTGCGGGATCGGGCAGGGGGATTCGATCGACCGGATCGTGGCGAACGTGCGCGCCGAGGGGCTCGATCCGTCGCGCATCACGAAGCTGGCGCTGACGCACTACCACATGGATCACGCGGGCGGGGCGGCTCGGGTGCGGGAGCGCCTTGGGGTGGATGTCGTCGTGCCAGTGGATGCTGCGGAGACGCTGCGCACCGGGGATGAGCGCGCCGTGGCGCTGGACGCGGCGAAACTGGCGGGGCTCTATCCCGCGGACTATCGGTTCGAGCCGGTCGAGGTGGCGGTCGAGGTGCGCGACGGGGACCGTGTGACGGTGGGACGCCTGGAGTTGGAGGCAATCGAGACGCCGGGGCACTGCGACGGGCACGTCTCGTACCTGCTGCGCGGCCGGGAGAGGACGTACCTCTTTTCGGGCGACGCCGTCTTCAGCCGCGGCCGCGTTGTGATGCAGACGATCCACGACTGCTCGATTCAGAAATCCGCGCAGAGTCTCGCCAAGCTGGCGCGACTGGAGTTCGACGCGCTCTTGCCGGGACACGCGGCCATCTGCCTGGACGGCGGACCGCGGCACGTCGCGCTGGCGCATCAGGTGAGCCAGGCGCTGCTCGTCCCCGACAAGCTCGATCCGGGGCTTATCCCTTGACCGCTCCGGCGGTGAGGCCGGCCAGGATCTTGCGCTGGAAGACGAGCACCAGGATGACCAGCGGCAGCGTGACGAGCACCGAGGCGGCCAGGATGTTGCCCCACGGCAGCTCGAACTGGGTGTTGCCGGTAAAGCTGGCGATGGCCGGTTGCACGGTGCGCGCGCGGCTCTGGGTGAAGGTCAGGGCGTAGAGGTACTCGTTCCAGGCGGCGATGAAGGCCAGAAGGCCCGTCGTCACCATGCCGGGCGCGGCCAGTGGCAGCAGAATGCGGTAGAAGGCCTGGAGCGGCGTCGCGCCGTCGACGAGCGCCGCTTCTTCGAGCTCGCCGGGCATCGCCTTGAAGAAGTTGGCCAGCACCCAGACGGTGAAGGGAAGGGTGAAAGTGAGGTAGGCGATGATCAGCGCCGGCAGGCGGTCGAACAGGCCGAGGGCGTTGATCATCTGGTAGAGCGAGCCGAGGATGGCGATCTGCGGGAACATCGTCATGGAGAGGATCAGGTAGAGGACTGGGGTGCGGCCGCGGAACTTGAGGCGGCCCATGGCGTAGGCGGCGAGCGAGCCGAGCGCCAACGAGATCGCCACTACCGAGAAGGAGACGATCACCGAATTGCGCAGGGCGCGCAGGAAATCGCCGTTGGCCAGCACGAATTGGTAGAAGGTCCAGTTGAGTTGCGACGGCCAGTACTGAACGGGGGTGGCGAACAGCTCGGCGTTCGGCTTGATCGACGAGATCAGGGCCCAGAAGAAGGGGAAGACGGTATAGACGATGATGAAAACGACCAGGATCCAGAAGAGGACGCGGTTGAGGACCTTGCCGAAGGTCCACTGTCCCGTGCGGGAGATGGTCGAGGTGTCCGGGATCGCCGGACGAACGGCGGTCGAGGTTGCCATCCTACGTCTCCTCCACGCGCACCAGGCGGCTGTAAATGATGACCAGTAGGGCGATGCAGAGGAAGATCACCACGCTGGCTGCGGCGCCGCGGCCGAGGTACTGCTGATCGATCATCGTCTGGCGGGCGTAGATGGCCAGGGTGATGGTGTCGAGCGCGGTGCCCTTCATGACGAAGACGACATCGAACACGCGGAACGCGTCGAGGGTGCGGAAAATAAGGGCCACCAGCAGCGCCGGCTTCAGAAGCGGCAGGGTGATTTGCCAGAACTGCTGCCATTTGCTGGCGCCGTCGACCGTGGCGGCCTCGTAGACGTCGCCGGGGATGACCTGCAATCCGGCGAGCAGCAGCAGCGCCATGAACGGCGTGGTCTTCCAGACGTCGACCGCGATGATGGCAGGTAAGGACGTCGTGGGGTTGGCGATCCAGGCGACTGGACTGTCGAGGATGCCGAGGCGGTAGACGAGCAGGTCGTTGATGACGCCGTTGTCCTGGTTGTACATGAAGCGCCAGAGTTGGCTGGAGACGACGGTGGGGATGGCCCAGGGGATGAGCATCGAGGTGCGCACCACGCCGCGGCCGGTGAAATGCGAATTGATGATCAGGGCGATGACGACGCCAAGGACGGTTTCGATGGCGACAGAAGCGACGGTGAAGGTGATGGTGTGCTGCATGGCGGCGTGGAAGACGGTGTCTTGCAGCAGCCGGATGTAGTTGTCGAACCCGACGTAGACCTCGGGGCGGGGACTGCCGAAGCGGGCGTTGGTGAAGCTGAGCCGGAACGATTGAAAGAGCGGGTAGAGCGCGACGAGCACCACCACCAGGACGCTTGGCGCGACGAGGATCCACGCCAGGCGCTCGCGGGCCTTGGTCCAGCTGCTCTGGGGCAGGTCAACCTCTCTGCCCGGGGCTTTGGGCGCCGGCAGCGGGGCGGTCGCCACGCGCTGGGTCATGTCACCCCTCCTCGCGATGTGGCGCGACGGATGGAGCGGGATGCTCCATCCGTCGCCACTCTACGCGCCTCCGTCCGATTGGTCTAGTAGCCGAGCTCGGCCATGATGTCGAGCAGCTCGGCCTCGATCTCACCGACGGCGGTAGCGGCGTCGGCCTGCCCGGTGAGAATCTGGTTCAGCCGCGAGAAGTAGGCGATCGAGGCGGAGTTGTAGAGGTCGGCGGTCACGGTGGACGGCCGCGCCACGGAGCCTCCCTCGAAGACCGGCTTCAGGCGAGCGAGGAACTCCTGCAGCTCCTGCACCTCCGGATCGTCGTAGACCGAGCCGATGGTCGGGGAGTGGCTGCGCTCGATGGTGTAGGCCTTCTCCAACTCCGGCGAGCACATGTACTTGACGAACTCGATGGCCGCATCCTGATTCGGGGAGTACTTCGAAACCATCATTTGCCAGCCGCCGAGGGTCGCGGCGTGCTGCGCGCCTTCGCCGTCGCCCATCGGCAACTGGGTGACGCCGACCATGCCGACCAGCGGTGAGTCGGGCGCCTGGGTCACGGAGTAGGCGTACGGCCAGTTGCGCATGAACGCGGCGTTGCCGGGGGCGAACGCGTTGAGGGTGGACGGCTCGTTGTAGGTGGTCACGTCGTCGGGTGAGATCGTGCCGACCCACGAGGCGGCGCGCTCGAACGACTCGATGGCTTGCGGGTTGTTGATCGTCACCGTGCCGTCCGGCTCGACGATGCGGCCGCCGCCGTTGGAGAACTGCCATTCCAGCCCGTTGCAGGTGAGACCTTCGTAGGCGTTGCCCTGCCAGACGAAGCCGCGGAAGCTCGGATTGTCGCCGCTCTCGCCGTCCTGGATGGTCTGGGCCATCTCCTGCAGCTCGGACCAGGTCAGCGGGGGCTCTTCGAATCCGTACTCCTCCAGGAGGTCGCTGCGGTAATAGAGAAGGCCGGCGTCGGTGAACCACGGCATGCCGACCAGGGCGCCGTTGACGGTGTTGTTCTCGACGATGCGCGGGAAGTGGAGCGCCGCTAGGTCGGCCAGCGACTGGTTGAGATCGACGGCGTGAACGGCCATGATGCCGGGCCAGATGACGTCGATCTGGTAGACGTCGTTGTCGGGAGACTGGGCGCCGAGTTGCTGGTTGTAGATGGCGAGGCGGTCGGTGGCGCTCTCTTCGCCGGGAACGAACTCGGCGGCGGCCCCGGTGTGGTCGTTGAACTTCTGGATGGCGACCTCGAGCCAATCCCGGTCTGGGGAAGCGGCCGCGGCCAGAACGGCGCGCACGCGCGCGCCATCTAGGTCGGTGCGCAGCCCTTCGGGCATGACGATCGACCAGCCAGTCTCCTGGTCGGCAGCGGGGGTGGCATCTTGCGCCATCGCGCCGCGCGATTGCGCGGACAGGATCATCCCGATCACGGGTGCGCTGAGACCGAGTGCGGCGCCGCGACGCATGATGTCGCGCCGGGAAAGCTGTCCGGTCAGGCTTTGGGCGACGAGCCGTCCTACCGGGCTCGACGTCGAGTCGTGGCCATGCATTGGGCAATCTCCTCCGTACACCGATCGGCCGGACGCGGTTGTCCGGCGTAGCGTGACCCGCGGTATCGTCAAACGGAGCCGGTTCCGGGGAGAAATCGCCACGTCACCCGGTCACCGTTGACTCAGGGTACTCACTGCATTGGCGATATGCTGCACGTCTCATGCCAGTCCGTCAAGCACATCGATACGATTCGGCACGATCGTGCTCCTTGAATGATTGGTGTTGGGAGCGCGATGCGCGGCTCAATGACTCGTTTCTGTAGTGGCCGCGACGGCGCGCATCAGCTCCTCGACGCGACTTTCTTCGACGGGATTCCACGTGATGCCATCGACCTTGAGGCTGGAGCCGACGACGGCGCCGTCGGCGTATTGCAGCAGCTCGGCGGCGTTCGAGGCGCGAAAGCCGGTATTGACCAGCACCGGGACCCCGGAGCCGCTCACCGCCTGCGCGACGTCCGCGAGTCCCGAGGCGTCGGCGGGCTGGCCGGTGATGGGGCCGGAGACGCAGAGCGCGTCCGGCATGGAGGAGAAGACGACCGAGCGCGCCACGTCGGCGAGCGGCCGCGGCGCGATCTGGGCGGCGAACTCGGCGTTGATGTTGAACAGGAGGCGGACGTTCTCGGCGCCGATTTCGCGGCGGTAGCGGAAGGCGTCTCCCGCCGTGCGCACCCAGAGGCCGAAGTCGCCGGCGAAGGCGCCGGTGAAGATCTCACGGGCGAAGGCGGCGCCGGACGCTGCGGCGACGGCCAGCGTGGCGCGGGGATCCCAGAGGACGTTGACGCCGAAGGGGACCGAGAGCTCGGCGCGCGTGGAGGCGATGACATCGGCCATGGCGGCGACGGAGGCCATATCGGCGTCGAGACGGTAGGGGCGGTCGTTTTCGTTGCAAAACATGACGGCGTCGATGCCGCCGATCTGCAGGGCATCGAGGTCGCGCGCGACCCAGTCGCGCACGTGCCGCATGCCGCCGGCGGCGTCGTAGAGCGGGGTTCCGGGAAGGGCGGGGAGGTGGACCATGCCGATTATCGGCTTGGTCGCCCCGGTCAGCTCGGTCAGCCAGTTGGATGCCATGGTGGGAAACCTTTCATTCTGCAAGCCGTCGCCGAGGTTTTGTCGCGTATGCGGCCACCGCATCTTCTCGAGAAGGGATGGCTACTGTGGAGCCGACCGTCGTAGGGGCACGGCATGCCGTGCCCGGGACGCGACGCACAGTTGGTTCCCTGCCTGGGCATGGTGTCCTTTCGACGCTGGGCACGGCATGCCGTACCCCTACATCCGGGGAGACAAGCGTGGCACGCCTAGTCTGGCGTCTCATACCGGCCGGAGCGGGCGGTCAGCTGGATGCGAAACACGACGGTCTGTGATCCCAGGGCGGGGATTTCGGCTGGCGCCGGGTAGATGACGCGCAGGGCGCGCAGGCGCTGATCGGGGTCGGTGATCTCTTCGAATTCGCCTTCGGCAATGACGCTGCGCCAGCGATCGGAGGCTTCGGCGTGGTCGACTTCGAAGGTGACGCGGGGCTCGGCTCGCATCAGGTCGAGCTTGCGGCCGGGGCCGGAGTGGGCGTAGACCGCTTCGCCGTCGTAACCGTAGGCGAGGGGAACGAGGTAGGGGCGGCCGTCGCCAGTGGCGCCGTGGGCGCAGCAGGCGATGCGGCCGACGATGGCGGCGCCCAGGAGTTCTTCGATGCCGTCGGGCGGCAGGACGCGGATGACGCCCATGGGTCAGGGATCGACCCGGACGGTGATCTGGTGGATGCCGTTCATCTGATAGCCCTTCGCGTTCCAGGAAGCGTCGAGCGGCTGGGTCAGGCCGCGCTCGTCGGTGGCCCGCGCCAGGAGCCGGTACACGCCCGGTTCGGCGTGCCAGGGCGCTTCCCAGCGCCGCCAACTGCGACGGCCGCCATGGTCCACCTCGGCGTTGCGCCAACTGCACCCGCCGTCCGTGCTGACCTCGACGCGAGCGATGCGTCCGTAGCCGGACCAGGCCCAACCGGCGATGGCGACTAGCCCGGTTGCGACGGCTGTGCCGTCCTCCGGCGCGACGATGATCGATTTTGGCGGCATCTCGGCGATGGGACGGAGGGCGGCGCCGGTCTCGTCCCAGAAGACGTAGTTATCGGTGTTCCAGAAGCCGTCGAAGGGGCGATCGATGGCTTCGAGACCGACGAGCCATTTCGTGGAGGCGATGCCGGCCCAGCCGGGGACGAGGAGGCGCACCGGGCCGCCGTGGGCGACTGGGAGCGGTTTGCCGTTCATCTCCCACACAACCAGGACGTCGGGGGAGCGGGCAGCGGCAAGGGGCAAGCCGCGTCTCATCTCAGGGAAATCGGCGCCCTGGCAGACCATGTCGATGGTCTCGGGCTGCGCATCGGCCAGGTCGAGCACGTCGGCGAGGGTAACCCCGGTCCAGAAGGCGTTGCCGATGGCGTCGTTGCGCCAGGGCGTTCCAGGGGGGACGGGGTCGAACCGGGTGCGGCCGTTCCCGGCGCATTCGAGGAAGGACTCGATCGTCTGGCGCGGCAGGCGTTGCAGGTCGGCCATCGAGAGGAACTGAGGTTTCGCGACGGCGCCTGAGATCGACAATCGCCAGGCGTTGGGGTCGAGGACGGGGACCGGGCCGTTGGAACGGACGAAGAACCTGTCGTTCGGGATCGACCGGTTCGGGTTCGGCTCGATCAGATCCAGCGGCATGCCGAAATTGGCGCCGCCGTAGGGGATGAGCCGCGGGTCCTTGCCGAGTTGACGCAACAGGGCGTCCGGCGGGACTTCGATGTCGATGAACTCCACCACCAAGCGTCGTCCTGATCCCCGGCCTGCTCCGATCTTCGGCGCCGCGCGCTCGCGGCATGGTAGCCGAACGGGCGCCGTTTCAGGAGCGGGGCTCCAAGGCGATGACGACGTGACGATCGAGGCCGGCGAGGTCGGGAAGGACATCGATGCTTGCTTCGGGAAAGGCGTCGCGAGCGAGCTCGCCGGCGGTGTGGCGCTGGCCCGGGTCGATCTCGAGGGCGATGGCTCCGCCGGGCGCAACGATGCGGGGGGCGTCGCGCAGCAGGAGGCGAATGAGGTCGAGGCCGTCGGGGCCGCCGTCGAGGGCGAGGCGCGGCTCGGCGGCGAGTCGCGGGTTCGCGGCGATCTGGGCGGGGCGGAGGTAGGGGAGGTTGGCGAGGACGAGATCGACCGGATCGCGGATCGGGGCGAGGAGCGATCCCTGGACGAGGGTCACGCGGTGGTCCAGCCCGAGGCGAGCGCAGTTTTGCGCGGCGATCGCCAAGGCGGCGGCGGAGAGATCGACGGCGGTGATGCGCCACTTCGGATCGGGAGGCAGCAAGGCCGCCAGGCTCAGCGCGATGGCCCCCGAACCTGTTCCGACGTCGACGATCGCGGCGCCGGGTCGGCGGCCGAGCCACGTCAGCGCCCACTCGACGAGGATTTCCGTTTCCGGGCGGGGAATTAGCGCCCCGGGGCCGACCATGAATGGCAGCCCCATGAACTCGCGTTCGCCCGTCAGGTAGGCGACCGGCGCGCCACCTGCGCGCTCCTCGATGAGGGCCAGGTACTCGTCCAGAGCGGCTGGCTCGATGGGATCGGCAAGCCTGGCGAAGAGGCCTGCGCGGTCATGGTTCAGCACATGCCGGAGGAGAACCTCGGCGTCCAGACCGGGTGATTCGGCGCCGGCGCCGCTCAGTCGGTTCTTGCCGGCGCGCAGGACGCCGGCGATCGTCGTGTGTTGGTGATCCATGCTTCGTGCCGTCCGGTCTTTCGGCCGTCGTGGGCGTATGATGCCCGAAGCGGACGGCGAGGTCCGGCCGGAGGGGACGGCGCGAGCGCCGTCGACGACGAGAGGAGACGTACCCTATGTGCTCCCCGCAAATCATCGAGGCCGTACGCGGCGAGGTTTCGCGGCGGCGTGCGTTGGGATTGGCCGGAGCGGCCGTGGCGGCTGGCTTCGCGAGCCGGCTCCCAGGAGCAGCCGCGCAAACGGCGACGCCGGTTGCCGCGGGCGGTGGCGGAGCGACCATCGCGCTCGGGTCGTACACGCAGGTCCAGGATCTGACCCACACCATCACCCCGGAGACTCCGGTTTTCCCCGGCTACCCGCAGCCCGAGTTCGAAACCGTGCGCAACTTCGACGAGCATGGGTTCTACGCCCAGATGCTCTCGTACGTCGAGCACACCGGGACGCACATGGATGCGCCGGCGCACTTCGTTGAAGGCCTGGCCTTCGCAAACGAGCTTCCGGTCGCGCAATTCCTGGCCCCGCTGGCGGTGATCGACATCAGCGAGCGGGCGGCGAGCGATCCGGATGCCCAAGTGATGCCGGACGACGTGCTGGCCTGGGAGAGCGAGCATGGCGCGCTGCCCGCAGGCGTCTTTGTGGCGATGAACTCCGGATGGGCCGCGCGCATTGACGACCCCGAAGCGTTCATCAACATGGGTGATGACGACGCGCTGCATTTTCCGGGATTTCATCCCGACGCCACTGCGCTGCTGGTCGAGGAACGCGACGTCGTCGGCATCGGCGTCGACACGTTGAGTCTGGACTACGGCGCGGCGACGAGCTTCGACACGCACGTGATCTTGCTGGGCGCCGGCAAGTACGGTCTCGAGGGTCTGGCTGCGCTCGACGCCGTGCCCGCGGCGGGCGGGCTCGTCATCGTTGGTGGGCCGAAGTTCCAGAACGCGTCGGGCGGGCCGTCGCGGGTGATGGCGCTGTACTAACGCGAATCGGCCGGGGCGTCTGAGTTCGTTCGTCGATAATCTCGGCCCCGCCGGGGGCGACCGCGAGCTGTCTGACGTCTCCTTGCACGCCCATCGACATCGCGGCGCTCCGCCATACATCGCCGACGGCTTCGGTTCGGTGCGGCTCGCACAGTGCGAGAACGGATGGGCCGGCTCCGCTGAGGCAAGCGCCGATGGCCCCGGCTGAGCGGGCGGCGGCCGCCATCGGTTCCAGGTGCGGGAAGAGGCGGGCGCGGTAGGGCTCGTGCAGGCGGTCGTGCATGCCGGCGGCGATGAGCCGGGCGTCGCCCGTGTGAAGGCCGAGAACGAGGCCGCCGACCGCGGCGAGGTTGAAGGCCGCGTCCGCGTGCGGGATTTGCGGGGGAAGGGCTGCTCGCGCGGCGCGGGTGAGACCGGTCTCTTCCGGGATGAAGACGACGGCGCAGAGGTCGAGCCGTTCGTGGGTGAGGAGCTGCACCGGTTCGGGGACCTCCGGCACCGCCATGACGGCCCCGCCGTAGAGCGCGGCGCCGACGTTGTCGCCGTGGCCTTCCATCTGCCAAGCGAGGGAATAGAGATCCTGGATGGACAGCGCGTCGCCGAGGAGATGGTTGGCGGC
The DNA here is from genome assembly GCA_937870845.1 of uncultured Chloroflexota bacterium. GTDB lineage: Bacteria > Chloroflexota > Chloroflexia > Thermomicrobiales > UBA6265 > JACCXM01. The sequence goes on along the minus strand of CALMZR010000041.1, from coordinate 19,517 downwards.
GACGAGGCCGGCGACGAGGGCGGCGGCGGAGGAGCCGAGGCCGCGCGCGACGGGGACATCGGTTCGGACGGTGAGCGCGAACGGCGGAAGCGCGCGATCCGTCTCGTCCGCGAGGCGGCGCATGGCGGTCAGGGCGAGGTTCTCTCTGCCGTCGAGAAGCGCCGCTTCCTCCCCGATCAGCGTCACGGATCCCGGTTCGCCGGAGAGATCGACGGTCGCCTCGTTCCAGAGGCCCAGCGCCAGACCGAGGGCGTCGAAGCCGGGGCCGAGGTTGGCCGAGGAGGCCGGGGTCCTAACCGTGAAGCGCATCGGACAAGGCCCGCTCCAGCGCGGGAAGCTCTGCCGGGACCCGCACGGGGCGGTTGGCTCCGGGGCGTGGGGAGCCGGCTACGTCGTCGAAGTGGAAACTCGTGACCGCCTCGACGTCTTTCAAGATGTGGCCAGTCAGCACCGCGACCGCGGTTTCGTGCGGGGCGACGACGCCTTCGCCCACCAGACGGCGAAGCCCGGCAAGCGATGCGGCTGAGGCCGGTTCGCAGCCGATGCCAACGGCGTCGATCGCGGCCTTGGCTTCGAGGATTTCGTCGTCGGAGACGGTGGTCACCCAGCCGCCAGTGAGCTCGATCGAGCGGCGGGCGCGAGGGGTGGAGGCGGGGTTGCCGATTTTGATGGCGGTGGCGACCGTTTCGGCCTGCACCGGCTCGTACTCCTCGAACCCGGAGGCGTGGTAGGCGGCGAAGGGCGCGGCGCCTTCGGCCTGGACCACGGCCAGGCGCGGCAGGCGGTCGATGAGGCCGACGGCGCGCAGCTCGATGAGGGCCTTGCCGAATGCCGAGGTGTTGCCGAGGTTGCCGCCGGGGAGGACGATCCAGTCGGGCGGCTGCCAGCCGCGCTGCTCGATCAGCTCGAAGATGATGGTCTTCTGGCCTTCGAGGCGGAAGGGGTTGACCGAGTTGACGAGGTAGACGTCGGAGGCGGCTGTCAACTGGCGCAGGAGAGCGAGGGCCTGGTCGAAGTCGCCGTCGATCTGGACGACTTTGGCCCCGTAGGCGATGGTCTGGGCCAGCTTGCCGGCGGCGATTTTTCCTTCCGGGACAAGCACCAGGGAAGGTATGCCCGCGGCCGCGGCGTAGGCGGCGAGCGAGGCCGAGGTGTTGCCGGTGGAGGCGCAGGCGACGATGCGGGCGCCGATGGCCTTTGCGTGGCTGACGCCGACGGTCATGCCGCGGTCCTTGAAGGAGGCGGTTGGGTTGAGTCCCTCGTGCTTTAGGTCGAGGTGGCCGTCCGGCAGGCCCGCGTAGCGCGCCAGCCGGTCGTCGCGGTAGAGGGGGGTGTTCCCCTCCCAGCGGCTGACGATCACCTTCTCGGGCAGCGCCGGCAGGAGCGGCCAGTAGCGCCAGACGCCCGAATTTGTTGCCGACGAGGGGAGGTTCACGCCGAGATCGCTGGGAGCAATGGGGTCCGTGGTCGGGATGACGACGTCGAGGAGGCCGCCGCAGGCCGGGCAGCTCATGAGCGCGTCGGCGCCGGAGTAGCGGGCTTCGCAGTCCATGCAGCGCACGACGATGCGGGAGAGCGCGATCTGATTCGTTGTGCTCGCGGATGGTGTTTCAGGCAGGGTCGCGTCCACCGCGCTCGTCACCCGTGATCCCCTGGATGCGGCGCGCAGCGGCGCCTCGCGTGTCGTTCAGGCAAGGAGCATACCCGCGCATCGGCTTGGTGTGCAGGAAGGCCGCGCAGGGCGCCGTGGCGCCGAGATTCCTCGCTGCGCTCGGAATGACACGGCGGCGCCGGCTTCTAGGCGTTGACAGGCTGGGCGGGGCCGGAGCGGTTGGCGCGGACGACAGTGCGTTGCAGGTACTGGCCGTTGACATAGTCGAAGGCGCCGCCGCAGGTGATGAGGGTGAGGGATTGGTTCTCGGTGGGGCCGACCACGTCGTCGAGGGGGATGGTGGTGGAGTCGAACTGCTGCACCCATTCCACGGCGTAGGGGTAGGCCTTGCCGTCTTCGCCGGAGACGAGGATTTCGGCGCCGGGTTGCAGGGCAGCAAGGTTGTAGAAGACTGAAGGGCCGACGTTCCAGTAGTCGATGTGCCCGGCCATGACGATGTTGCCGTTGCGGCCGAGGGCGCCGAGGTTCTCGTACCAGGCGACGACCCAGGGGCCGGTCGGGTCCTGCATGGCGCCGTTGACGACGCGCAGGTTCTCGATGCCGGCGTCGATGCCGGCCGCGTCGACGGTGAGGCCGACGGGCGCGATGGCCTCGACGATGATGCGCTCGCGGACCAGGCTGACGGGGCCGGGGCGGCTGCCGCCGGTGCTGGGCACGGGGCCGATGCCGGTCGACTGGATCATGCCGGCCCCGGAGGCGGGGGCGGCGGCGGCGGCGGGGGTGGCGTCCTGGGCCAGGGAGACCTCACCCGCGGTGGGAAACGCGCGCTGGAGGGCTGCGATGCCCAGGACGGCGCAGCCGGCGAGGAGGGTTCGGCGGGTGGCGAAGGGCGGTTTCGGGCGCATCGCGGCACTCCAGGTCAACGTGATTCGATCATCGGCGTCGGGCGAGCGGGCCTCTATCGCCATATACGCGCGTCCGGCCCGAACGGTATCACTCCGGGGCCGAAAGCCGCCGGTCGAGGAAACGGGTCAGCTGGCCCAGCCCGATGTCGTCGAGCGCCGAGGCCGGCTGGCGGAGGCGCGGCGAGGCGATGACGCCGCGGCGGTGCAGTTCCGACTTGGCCGCCGTGACCGAGTGATCGATGGATTGCATGGTCCACATGACGAAGGGGACGTCGCTGGCGAAGTGCTGTTCCGCGCCTTCGCGGTCGCCGGATTCCCAGCGGCGCTGCACGCCGGCGAAGAAGCGGGTGAAGTTCGGGGCGGGCATGTTGCCGACGGCGCCGCGCTCCAGTGCGTCGAGGAGGCTGAGACCGCCCCAGCCGCAGAAGAGGCCGAGGCGGTCGCCGCAGATGCGGCGGGTCTCGGAGATGGTCGCGCCCTGGGGCATGCCTTCGGCCTTGATATAGCGCAAGCCGGGAACGGCCTTGGCCATTCTGGCCCAGAGCGCGGGGGACATTGGGACGCCGGTGAGCTGGGGCGCGTCCTGGAGCATGATGGGGATCGCGGCCGCTTCGGCGAGGCGAGTGTAGTAGGAGACGAGCGCGTCTGGGTCGGGTTTTACGAAGTAGGGCGGGAGGGCCATGAGCGTGTCCGCGCCGAGGCGGGCGGCCCGCTGCGCTCGGGAGACGGCTGGCTCTTCGGCCGGCCCATCGGCGGAGGCGACGACCGGGACGCGGCCGGCGACGTGGAGGACTGTGGTCTGGATGACCGCGTCCCGTTCATCTTCCGTGAGCTTGTAGCCCTCGCTGGCGATCGCCACGCAGGCGACGCCGGCCGCCCCCTCGGCGATGACCCAGTCGATTTGGCGCTCCAGACTGGCCAGATCGAGCGAGCCATCGGCGGCGAAGGGGGTGACGAGGACGGGGATGCAGCCTCGCAGGGCGTCTCCGGCTTCCATCGAGCTAGCCGGTCTCGTCGGCGGCGACGACGTCGGGGGCGGCGCCTTCGCGGCGCTCCCAGCCGGGGGCGAAGAGGGGGAGGAAGTTAGTGGCCTGGTAGGGGTGCTTCTCGGCCTCGGCCCAGTTGACGTCGATGCCGAGACCGGGGGCTTCGGGGATTTGGATGCGGCCGTCGACGACCTTGACCGGCGGCGAGACGATCTCTTTCTCCCACTCGACGTTGAACTCGTCGAACAGCTCCGAGACGAGGAGGTTCGGGGTGCAGGCGCCGATCTGGGTGCAGACGGCGGTGGCGATGGGGCCCTGGGCCTGGTGGGGGGCGACGACGGCGTAGTTGGCGTCGGCCATGGCGCAGACCATGCGGGTGCGCAGGATGCCGCCCATGTTGGAGGGGTCGGGTTGCAGGATGTGGACGGTGTTGGTCTTGAGCAGCTCGGCGAATTGGTGAGTGGTGTAGAAGCTCTCGCCGGCGGAGACGGGGATGTTCAGGCGGCGGGCGACCTCGGCGGTGGCGTCGATCTTGGTGTGGTCCGTCGGCTCCTCGAACCAGGTGGGGTCGAACTCGGCGATGCGCTCGCCGACCCAGATCGCCTCGGAGACGCTGAAGCGGCGGTGGCCCTCGATCATGAGCCGGATGTCGGGGCCGACTGTTTCGCGCACGGCGCGGACGATGTCGATGGAGAGCTTGCGGTCGTGCGGGGCCATGGTGCGCCAGGCGGCGCCGAAGGGGTCGAACTTCATTGCCTTGTAGCCGCGCTCGACGACTTTGGCGGCGAGCTCGGAAAAACTCTCGGGGGTGCGAGGGCCGGCGTACCAGCCGTTGGCGTAGGCGGGGAGGTCGGCGTGGTAGCGGCCGCCGAGGAGGTCGTAGACGGGGCGGCCGGTGGCTTTGCCGATGATGTCCCAGCAGGCTTCCTCGATGGCGGCGACGGCGTTGCCGTGGATCTGACCGCCGTCGGAGTAGAGGTCGCGGGTCATGCGCTGAAAGATGGTCTCGACCTGAAACGGGTCCATGCCCTCGTACCTCGGGGCCAGCTCGTGGATGGCGGCTTCGACGGTTCGGGCGAAGGCGTTGAGGGTGCCCTCGCCGACGCCGTAGAGGCCGGGCTGGTCGGTGTCGAGGCGGACGAAGAGCCAGTTCTTCCAGGGGTTGCCGATGACGTAGGTCGTGGCGCGGGTGATCTTCACGCGTCCTCCTGCTTTCGTGCTTTCTTCGGTTGAAGCTAAGGCAAGTCCTCGGGCCGCTCAATGCGTTCTTCGACGGCGGCGGGCGTCGGGCCGGGGTGGGCGACGCCGCCGGTGTGGGCGGGTGGGTCGGGGTAGATGCCAGGCGGGCGGCCATCGTCCAGATCGCGCACGACGGTCTCGTCGCCCATGATGCCGGTGCCGGGCGCGTCGTCGCCTTCCGGGTCCATCAGGCCGGCGTCGGTGGGGTCGACGTGGTCGATCGATTCGTGGCGCCGTTTGGTGTCGTCCGTCTGCATGCCGGCTCGTCCCCCGTGTTTCGCTGCTCGGATCGTCGCGGCGATTGTAGGCCCGAATCAACACGATCGCGATGGCTGCCACGGCCGTGAGTCTCGCCGGGCAAGCGCGGAGCGGCCTTGCGGCGGCGGCGACCCAGACGTTAACGGCCTGGTAATGGCGGCGGCGTAGGGTTCGGAACACGGCAGCGGGAGGATGGCCCATGGACGACAAGCGATTTGACGTGTGGACGAGGCAAGTGGCTGGGATCGGCGACCGGCGAGCGGCACTGCGCGCATTGGCCGGCATCGGGGTGGCGAGCGGGCTGTTCCGGCGACCGGCTGAGGCGGCGGCACTGTGCAAGGCGGCGGGCGCCCGGTGCGCGGCGCACAGTGAGTGCTGCAGCTCCGATTGCAAGAAATCGCAGGGCAAGAAGAAGAAAAACGGCAAGCGGAGGAAGGGCAAGAAGACGTGCCGCGGCAACGGTTTGGTCTTCCCGGCCTGCCTGGCGTATGGGGCGGAGTGCGACGTTTCGGCCGAGTGCTGCGGGTCGCTGGCCTGCGCTTTCTTCGACCACAGATGCTGCGCGCCTTCCGGCGCCTCGTGCTCCAGCACCGCGGAGTGCTGCACCTATGGCGGGCTGGATGTGGTCTGCAAGGCAATTGACGGGCCGCCCCAGTGCTGCAGGCCGAACGGCGTGTACTGCTATCAAGACGGGCAATGCTGTTCCGGGCATTGCGACGGCCTCGCCTGCGCCAACTGATCCATCCTGCCGGACGAACCGAGATAACCGCGAGGACGCCGAAACAGGAGGGTCTCATGAACAGCGATCAGTTCGACAGCTTCGCTCGCCACCGGGTCTCGGCTGCGTCCCGCCGCGGCATTGCCCGCGTCGGGACCGGCGTTCTCGGGGCAGTGGTGCTGGCCCGTGCCGGCCTCTCCTCATCGGAGGTCGAAGCGGTCGGGTCCGGTAGGTGCAGAACGCCATGCGGCGAGTGCGAGCAGTGCAACAAGGGTTCGTGCCGGAAAACGAAGAGCGGCACGAAGCGCTGCAAACGTGGGCGGTGCAAACCCAAGCCAGACTTCATCGGTTGCTCCTTCGGCTTCTGCTTTGCCGGCGCATGCACTCCGACGTGATCCGGCGGCGCCGAGGGTGTTGCTGCGGAGCCTACGTCCGATCCCGGCCGCGGGGTCGGATTCGAGCGCCTCACGAGTGCGCCGACGCGGCGAACCGCGGTGGTTGGTCAACAGCGGGCGCTGTCGGCGTCAATGTCCGTGGGCGGGCGACGGCGATGCGGCCAGCGGAGAGGAAAACCACGACCGGGACGAGGACGACGAGCGCGAGCGAGGCAGTCTGCAGGGTCGTATCAAGGACCGTCGGCAAGAGGTCCAGGTGGCCAGCGTAGTAGACGAAATGAGGAGTCTGGGCGACGAGCATGGCGCCAGCGACTGTGCGGACCATGCCCACCGAGGGGCGAGAGATAGCGTACATGAGCACCACGGCGAGAGCGAGGTTGGCGCCGCCGAGGTCGCGCAAGAGGTGTTCGTTGTAGGGGCTCTCGACGGAGACCCATTGCAGCCCGAAACCGGGAAACGTGTCGTAGAAGGCGCGGGGGGTGAACTGCTGCTGCACGCCGGCGAGCAATGTGAAGAGCGCCATCGCCCATAAGCCGATCCTGACGAGAGCAGGGACCACGAGGCGCGAAGGAGTTTCGCGCTCGGACGCGATGCGGGCCAGGCCGACGCGGCCATTGGGGACCGATGGAGCCCAGCCGGTGGCGTCGCGGAAGCGCCGGTTGGAGATGCGCAAGCTGCGGCCGAACGCGGCGCCGGTGGAGCCTGCCATGACACGGATCAGCCACGAGGGGAGGGCGAAGAGGCGGCGGCGGCCGACGGGGGCGGCGAGGGCATCGTTGAGCGCGGACTGGGTGATGGGCTCGTCGTCGACGACGTCGTAGAGGCCGGAGGGGGCGCGCTCGAGGGCGGCGAGGAGGGCGGAGGCGGCGTCGTCGATCCAGAGCATGGGGACGTAGGCGTTGCGGGCCGCGCCGAACATGGAGACGCCCTTGGCGGCGAGGTCGAGCTGCTCGACGATGGAGGGGACATCTGGCCCGTAGAGGCCGCCCAGCCGGAGGGCGATGCCGCGGCGGCGGCCGTCGGGCGAGGACGCGGCGAAGCGGGCGACTTCCTCTTCGGCGGCGATGGTGGAGCGCATGGAGTCGATGGGCTCGGGCGGGGTGGTCGTGGCGTCGATCCAGGCGTCGCCGCTGTCGGGATAGACGTAGGCGAAGCTGGGGTAGATCAGGGTCTGCACGCCGGTTGCGAGGGCGGCGTCGACGATCAGCTTCGTGCCGAGGGCGCGGATGCGGTCGTTCTCGTGCCAGGCCTCGCGGCGGCGCATTTCGGTGCTGGGCGGGATGCGAGTGGCGAGGTGGAGGACGGCGTCGGCGCCGGTCATGGCCGCGCGGAGGGAGACGGCGTCGAAGAGGTCGCCGCGGACGGGCTCGGCGCCGAGGGCGCGAATGGCCGCGTCGTTGGCTTCTGAGCGGGAGAGGGCGCGCACGGCGTAGCCGCTGGCGACGAGGAGCGGGGTCGTGGCGCGGCCGAGGACTCCGGTGGGGCCGGTGACGAAGATGGTGGACATGGCGTGCTCCTGGGATGTGGCGATCACGGCGTGGAGGGCGACGGATGCTGCTCGCCGCCGAGGCGGGCGGCGACCGGGCCGAGCTTGTCCGGGTTGACCACGATGTAGATGGCGTGGATGCCGGACGCGGCGAAGTCGAAGGTGACGACGTTGCGAACGACGCCGTCGATGAGGGTGACGACGCCGGGCTGACCGTTGATCTGCGCCATCTGGAAGCGGGTTCCTTCCGGGGCCAGACGCCGCAGGTTAGTGAGGAAGAGGGCGGCCTTGTCGCGGCCGACGACCGGCTTGCGGGCGGCGCTGACCTTGCCGCCGCCGTCGGAGTAAACGACGACGTCGTCGGTCAGGGTGGCGATGAGGGCGTGCATGTCGCCGTCGGAGACAGCGCGCATGAACAGGTCCGCGAGCTGGTCGCGGCGCGCGGGGTGGGCGGCGAAGCGGGGGCGGCGCTCGGCCATGCTGGCGCGGGCGCGTTTGGCGATCTGGCGGCAGTACGCCTCGCGCTCGCCGACGATGTCGCCGATCTCGGCGAAGCTGTAGCCGAAGACGTCGTGGAGCAGGAAGACGGCGCGCTCTTTGGGCGAAAGCGATTCGAGCAGGACCAGAAACGCGATCGAGAGCGAGTCGGCGTCGGCGGCCGTCTCGGCGACGTCCGGGGAGACGCCGGCAAGCGGTTCGGGGAGCCAGGGGCCGACGTACTGCTCGCGCTTGACGCGGGCCGAGCCGAGCTGGTCCAAGCAGACGCGGCTGATGGCAGTGGTCAGCCACGATTTGGGGGAGCGGATCTCCTCGCCCGCCTCGCGGGCGCCGCGCCAGCGGAGGTAAGTCTCCTGCACCGCGTCTTCGGCGTCGGCGACGGCGCCGAGCATGCGGTAGGCGATCGAAAAGAGCAACGGCCGGTATTGGAGAAATGGCTCTGCGTCGGTCATGCGGTCCTCCTCGCGAATCCAGTCATGCAGGAGACGACGAAGAGGTCTGCCGCGTGACAACGAGGCTGGAAGATGCCGCAACCCATCTCGATGCGCCCTCTCGGAGGGCGCGGCGCGGACTCAGCGGTCCACGTTGGAGGAGTCGGTCGCGGGACTGGCCGAGACCGATTGCGCGGCAGCGCCATTGCGGCTGCCGCGGTTGAAGAGGCCGGCGATGAGGTCGATGGGCAATGGGAACACGACGGTCGTGTTTTTCTCCGCACCGATCTCGGTGAGGGTTTGCAGGTAACGGAGCTGGATGCCGAGGGGGTTCTGGTCGATGACGACGGCCGCCTGGGCCAGCTTCTGGCTCGCTTCCAGCTCGCCTTCGGCGTGGATGACCTTGGCGCGCTTTTCGCGCTCGGCCTCGGCCTGGCGGGCCATGGCGCGCTGCATCGTCTGCGGCAGCTCGACGTCCTTGACCTCGACGATGCTGACTTTGACGCCCCACGGCTCGGTCTGCTCGTCGATGATGCGCTGGAGCTGCTCGTTGATCTTCTCCCGCTCGGAGAGGAGGTCGTCGAGGGTCGACTGGCCGAGGACGGAGCGGAGGGTGGTCTGGGCGATCTGGGAGGTGGCGCGGTTGTAGTCGGTGACGTTGACGATGGCGGCGTTGGGGTCGAGGACGCGGAAGTAGGCGACGGCGTTGACGCGGACGGTGACGTTGTCGCGGGTGATGACCTCCTGGGCGGGGATGTCGAGGGTGACGGTGCGCAGGTCGATCTTCTGCATGCGCTCGATGAAGGGGACGAGGAGGATCAAGCCGGGGCCGCGGGGGCCGACGAGGCGGCCGAGGCGGAAGACGACGCCGCGCTCATATTCCTTGACGACCTTGATGGTGGAGGCGAGGACCATGAGGATGATGAGGAGGATGGGGACGAAGACGAAGAGGGGCCAGTTCAGATTCATTGGTGCGGCTCCAGTTCAGATCGATTCGACAGCGGACTCCGATTTTCGGCTTCGGTTCGGTGCGCAGATCGTCTCATCATGGGGAACGAAGCGGGATATTCTGGTGTTCCGCAAGGGCCGCGATGGCGGGGCCGAGGTTCCTCGCTTCGCTCGGAATGACACCGTGCATCGGGCGCTCCGCTCACGTCGCGTCGGCGACGGGCAGGCCGGCTTCCTGGACAGTGGCGGGGTGTGTGTCGCCGATGATGGCGACGCCGGCAGCGGCCGCCTCGTTTTCCGTGGCGCGGCGGACGAGGAGGCGCAGGCCGTCCATGCCAGTGACGGTTACGGGGACGCGGGCGTCGATGGGGGTCACGGCGTCGTCGGCGCCGCCGGGGGCGGTGGCTTGCCAGAGCTCGCCGGCGACGAAGACGAGGCCGTCCGGGTCGAGCGTCTGGCGGACCGTGCCGACGGCGCCAACGAGGCCTTCCCGCCCGGTGGCTGGTTTGCGGCGCCAGACGGAGAGGGCGAAGCCGCCGATGAGGGCGAACATGCCGACCAGGCCGACGGCGATGGCCCAGATGAGGGGGCGGCTGACGGCCGCGCCTTGCGCTTCGTCGAAGAGCACGTAGGAGCCCGCTACGAGCAAGGCTAGTCCGGACAAGGTGAGGAGACCGAGCGAGGGGAGGAAGATGTCGGCGAAGAAGAGGAGGAAGGCGATGAGGATGAGCAAGGCGCCTCGCCAATCGAACGGGAGTTGGGAAAGTCCGACCGCGGCCAGGATGAGAGCGACGACGCCGAAGGCGCCGGGGATCGACGTGCCGGGACTCGACAACTCCAGAAAGAGGCCGAGGAAGCCGAGGACGAGGAGGAGGTAGGCGACGTTCGGGTCGGCCAGGGCGGAGACGGCAGTCTGGAATGGGTTGGCGGACTCGGTCTGAAGGAGCGCAGGAACGAGGGGCCCCAACGGCATTCGATGGATGGGCAACGACAACGGCATGGCCTGACTCCAGCGAGATCTGCCGCGAGTATAGGCGATGCGTGCGTTGCGGCCTGGGGTTCCGGGCGCCGATCCAGCAGACCGGTTTGAGCACGCTTGGCGTACGGGCGCCGCGGCTCCGCCGAACCCCTGGCAAACTTGCTGAACTTCCTGAACTTCCGGGGAGAGGGGGCCGTGCCAGTGCGCCGCCGCACGGCCCCGGTCGCTCTGGTTCTGTCGCTCGCTACATTGGCGCGACGGCGAGGGCCATGCCGTCGAGGACGCTCCACATGCTGAGGAAGTTGGCCCAGGCGTAGTAGTCGAAGTTTCCGCGGCCGGGGTTGGAGACGTAGACGCCCCAGTCGTAGCCGTAGACGGTGACGACGTGCATGCCGGGGGCGAGTAAGTACGCGCCTTCATCCTGCTGGAGCCAGGCGGTATCGCCGAAGTAGCCGAGCCAGGTGAGGACGGGCATGCCGGCGTCGATGCGCGCGGTGAGGGAGGCGGCGTCGCCGCCGTAGAAGACGTCGCCGGCGAAGCCGAACTCGTTGAGGGTGGGGACGAGGGCCTTGGGGTAGATGCCGTAGTCGTCGCTGCCGCCCCAGGCGCCGTGGATGTCGCCGCGGTAGCCCCAGTGGGGATTGAGCGAGGTCCCGATGCGCTCGACGAAGGCGGACTCGGGGATACCCCTGCCGAAGCTGGCGGTGGCGATGTAGGCGGCGGCGTATTCGCAGGAGAGGGAATAGGCCTGGAAGCAGGCGGGGACATCGGCGGCGAAAACGGGGCCGGCGGCGGGCAGCTCCCAGTCCGCGGAGCTGCCGACGGCCTCCGGCTCAGGCGCGGGTTCGTCCCAGACGAGAGGAGCGGGATCGGATGCATCGTCGATGGTCACGGCTTGCGAGGCCTCGGTTTCGGCGGGGAGGACGACAGAGTCGGTGAGGGGGATGCGTAACCGCTGACCGGCGCCGAGGGCGTCGATGTCGGAGTTGCCGTTGAACGCGGCGAGCGCCCAGGGGTCGAGGCCGTGCGAGCCGGCGACGGCGGCCAGGGTTTCGCCGGGGGCGACGTCGTGGGCGGCGACGACGAAGGGGCTGCCGCCCTGGCGCTGGGCGGCGTTGGCCGCGGCGGCGTCGGGGGACTCGCTGGGGTCGGGGATGACGATGGTTTCGGCTGGGGTGAGGAAGGGCGGGTTCTGAAGGGCGCTGGCGGCGAGGATGGCGGCGGGGTCGACGCCGAACTCGGCGGCGACGGCCTCCAGGGTGTCGCCGGGCTGGACGATGTAGCGCGCCTGCGGGGGCGATTCCTGGGCGTTGGCGAGGATAACGCCGAGGGGGAAGAGGAGCAAGGCGAGCAGGCCGGCGATCGCCAGTTGCCTGGGACGGCCAGTTGGCGGGGCGGCGCTCCGTCTAGACATGGTGCTGGGACGAGTGGGGCGTACTCGTCTGGATGTCACGGCGAGGGGGGCGCGGGCCGCTCCCTGGGCACGCAGACTCTGGGCCGTGCCGCGTCCGAAGCGGGCGGCGCGTTGCCGGGTTTTGAGGGCGCGGCGGCGGGGCTCGCGGTCAGTGATGCCGAGGCGGTCGGCGCGGATGTCGGCGCAGAGGAGTCGGGGATCGACGCCGCGCTCGAGGACACGAGCGGCGTAGATGCCGGCGATGCCGTCCGCTCCGGGATCGAAGCCGTGGGAGGCGCCGACGGGAGCCGCGGCTGAGCTTTGCCGATGGCTGGCATCGAATCCGCGCGACGTGACAATACCGTGTGATTGCGCCATCTTCCCGGCCCCTCTTCCCAGTGGTTGATGCGACCGCGGGGAGACCGAGGCGGGGTGTACGTACAGCGTGCCAGGATCATAGCAAGTGGGTGACCGGGGGGCAAGGTTGAGTGTGCCCTCACCCCCCAACCCCGCCGCCCAGAGGGCTCCCGGCCCGTGGGACACGGGAAAGGGGGGCTTTCGCCCGGTCGATGGTTGGGTCGCAGGGTGTTCTGCCTGGTTGTGTTTGGGCTACGTAGCGCGGAAACGCGGCAATGGCGACAATTGCGCGTGCAACGGCGCACGACAGATCGAATCCGATACCCTGGAAGGTGATGTGAGCGACAACTCCACGCCGGTTCCGACCGACTTGCTGTTTCAGCGTGATAGCGGGCTGCGCGAGTCGCTGGCGACCGTCGTCGCCGTCGATGAGGCGACGCGGGGGGTAGCCCTGGACCGCACGGTGTTCTATCCGGGCGGGGGCGGGCAGCCGAACGACATCGGCGAAATGACGCGCGAGGTGGATGGGCGGGCGTGGCCGGTGGCGTCGGTGCGCAAGGCGGGGGCGGTCGTCTGGCACGAGCTGGGTGGGGAAGACTCCCTGCCGGCCGTGGGCGATGCGGTGCTGGCCAGGATCGACTGGGAGCGGCGATACCGGCTGATGCGAATGCACACGGCGCTGCACGCCCTGTGCGGGGTCGTCTTTCGCGACTACGGCGCGCTGGTGACGGGCGGCAATATGGGGCCGGACCGGGCGCGCATGGATTTCGAGATGGACTCCGCGGAGTTCACGCCGGAGCGGGTGGCCGAGATCGAGCGGCGGGCGAACGAGGAGCTACGGGCGGGGCGCGAGGTGCGGGTGCGGCTCCTGCCGCGGGACGAGGCGTTCCAAATCCCGGATCTGATTCGGACGAAGATCAACCTGCTGCCGGAGGGGATCGCGGAGGTGCGGACGGTCGAGATCCTCGGGCTCGATCTGCAGGCGGACGGCGGGACGCACGTGGGGAACACGCGCGAGGTGGGGACGCTGCGGGTGGTGGGGACGCGGTCGAAGGGGAAGGCGAACAAGCGGCTGGAGATCGAGCTGGACGACCCAGCCGAGGCGGCGTTGGACGGAGCAGGGGGCGGGGCCGGGGGATGACGGAGACGGCGCGGGAGCAGGCGGCGGCGACATCGCGGCGGATCGAGCCGTTCGCGGAGTCGGTCTGGCCGTGGGTGCACGATTTGGAGGAGCGGAACCCGGAGGCGGTCTTTTTCGGGGGCGGCATCCCGCCGACCGACGTGATCCCGGTTGAGCGGCTGCGAAAGAGCGCGGAGCAGGCCTGGCAGGATGGGGCCGAGGTGCTCGTCTACGGCGAGGTGCGCGGGTACCGGCCGCTGCGCGAGCTGATCGCGGAGCGGATGGCGGCGCGGGGGGCGGCGGTCGACCCGGCCGACATCCTCATCACGAACGGGGCGCAGCAGGGGATCGACCTGGCGGCGCGCGTGTTCGTCGACCCGGGCGACATCGTGCTGACCGAGGCGCCGACCTTCATGGACGCGCTGAGGGTGTTTCGCTCGCACGAGGCGGAGCCGGTGGGGGTTCCGGTCGATGAGGACGGCTTGCAGGTCGATGCCCTGGCGGCGATCCTCGACCGGCTGCCGGCGCGGCCGAAGTTCCTCTACACGGTGCCGACGTACCAGAACCCGATGGGGGTGACGATGCCGGCGGCGCGGCGGCGGGCGCTGATCGACCTGGCGCAGGAGCGGGGGCTGGTCATCGTCGAGGACGACCCGTACGGCGATCTGACGTTCACGGGCGAGGCGGCGCCGACGCTGAAATCGCTCGATCCGGAGGTGATCTACCTGGGGACGTTCTCGAAGGTGCTGGCCCCGGGGCTGCGGGTGGGGTGGGTGGCGTCGTCGCCGCGTCTGCGGGAGGCGTTCTTTAACGTCAAAGAGGGGACGGACATCCACAACGAGCGGATCATGACCCGCACCGTGTTCCACGCCGCGCAGGGCTTTCTCGACGCGCACATCGCGGCCTCGAGCGCGATCTATCGCTCGCGGCGCGACGCGATGCTGGCCGGGTTGGAGCGGCACATGCCGCAGGGCGTGACGTGGACCTTCCCCGCGGGCGGGTTCTTCCTGTGGGCGACGCTGCCGGAGGGGTACGACACGGACGCGATGCTGCCGGCGGCGACGGACCGGGGGATCATCTATCTGCCGAGCTCGTGGTTCTATCCGGATCGGTCGTGGGTGCGCTCGATGCGGTTGAACTACTCGTCGCAGCCGGAGGAGCGGATTGAAGAGGCGATGCGACGGTTGGCGGAGACGATCAATTCATTCGGATAGAATCACGGTCATGCCGCCGACGCGAATGCGGATGCCATCGGCTCCGCGGGCCCTTTTTCAGGAGCTATAGATCCGCTGTGATACTCTCCCGGACGGCCAAGGAGGGTTCGCTCTTGTCGGCTTGGCCCCTGGCCTCCTCCACACCCCAGCCCTGATTGACACACCCCGGTATCGTCCTACAATCAGTTTGCTTCAATGAGCTCAGGCGGCCCGCGGGGGTTGCTAGTGTCTTTCCGCGCTGCGAAGCCGGACCCGGGGCGCCCGACCTGCGCGGTTCGGCGCCGGACGGGAAGGAAGGCGAATCCCCTGCCAATCTCATTGGGGGTGCGCCAAGAGCGATGCTCATCGCCTTGCGCTGATTAAGAGCCGCGGCGGAAGCCGAACTGCACCCGATCCGCGCGGTGTCGTCAACGGGAGCGCAGCGCCGGAGTAGCGCGAGGGCCGACATGAGCCAGCGACGTATTGACGAAATTGCCCGGCTCGTGGCCGCGCCAGGATCCCGTCGACGGGTCGTGAGCCTGCTCGCGGCAGCGGCCTGGGGAACGGCCGGGCTCTACCGCCAAGTTCGACCCGCGCTAGCAGGACGTGAGTCGGGCTGCCGGGCAGGCGGCGTCCCATGCCGAAGTAGCGGCCAATGTTGCTCCGGGCGGTGCCGGCTCAGGCGCGGCGGAAAGCGAGGAAGAAAGCGCGGAAGATGTGAGAGCCTCGGGCCCTTTGCCGCCGACTGCCCCAAGGTGACGACCTGCTCCGACGGATCAGAAGCGGTCCATTGTCGGGTCGGCGGGATCGATGGGTAGTGCACCGTTTCGGCGTCGGGCGCGCCCTTCTGTGAGGGATCAAAAGCGTGCATCGCCGGGAGCAATCCGATTTGCGCCAGCGACGAGGATTGCGCCGTGGTCATGAGCAACCCGGCGGCGAAATGCCTGCCATGTCCGGGCAGTAGCTGCGGCGGCGAAGTCATGTGCGCGGTATACCTGGGCGATATCTGAGCCCGACCAGATGCGACACGGGCCCCGTGCTACGCGGGCGCAAGTGGCGCGACCCGTCGCTCTGGGATCTGGAGGCGCGGCCCAGCGCCCGAGATGGGCATGACACTGGCGGGGCCGTCGTGGAGCCGACCCTCAGTTTATTTTTTCACGTCGTGATGCGGATTCCGTGGGGTGCCTAGCGGGGCACGATCCCGCAACCTCTTGTTCCACAGACAAGCGCTCTGCCAATTGAGCTATAGGCACCATGCGAGGAAAGGGGTGGGAGAGTAAGCCGAGTTCTGTTCCCGATGGTCATCTCTCTCGGTCCCGAAGGACCGGCCACGTCGTCGCCTTCGTGGCGGCTCTCGACTTCCGGCCTCGGCGAGCAACCTGATAACGGCCGATTCGGAGATTGCTGCGGGGAGGATTGCCCTTTTCACCCGGACTGAACCGGTTTGGTCTCTGTTGCTCTCGCGCGGTTGCCCGCGCGCCAATGTGGACTGTCGACGGCCGGTCCCCCGGCGCGCCTCCTCGGCTTTCACCGAGCACCCTCGCTCTGTGCAGCTCGGACTTTCCTCTGGCGCATGCGCGCCAGCGACCATCCTTGCCCACCCCGTTCCTCGGTTGTCAATGTGCGAGCGGGGGTGACAGGGTGTTTGGGTGTCGGGGTGTCAGGGGGATCAAACTCCCTGTCACCTTGTCACCCGGTTACCCTGACACCCTCGTCCGGTGCCGAAGGGGAGATTTGAACTCCCACGAGGTTACCCTCACTACGCCCTGAACGTAGCGCGTCTGCCAGTTCCGCCACTTCGGCATGGCTGCTTTGCGCGCCCGCTGGCAACGGGGTTGGAGCCGACCTCCGGACTCGAACCGGAGACCTGCTGTTTACGAAACAGCTGCTCTACCAACTGAGCTAGGCCGGCCCGTATTCCCCCAGCAAGCTGAGTAATTGTAGCAGGGGGAGGGGGCGGCAACAACCGGAGCTAAGCGGTGGCGGAGGCTGCCTTGGGGCGTTCGTGGCGAATTCGAGGCGTCGTTGTGATGGGGCCGAGATTCCTCGCTTCGCTCGGAATGACACCCTTTGACGGGGTGGCGCGATTCGCCGGGATGATGCGAGATCGGGCGGCGCTGCCGGGGGCGGCGGAGCAGAAGTGTGAAGACCACCCGGGTCCCCTATTCTTCGAATTCTTCGAACTCTTCGAATTCTTCGCCGCGGTGGGCATGCGGCGCCGATCGTCCGAAATCGGCGTCACCCCGACCGTGGGGTTGCGGCGCTCGGGGCCGCGCGGCTCAGGCGCGTTTGACGGTGAACTCGATGCCGCGGGCGATGGGGATGGTGACGGTTTCGAGGTCGGGGTGGTCGCGGACGAAGGTCTGGTAGGCGGAGATGTCGTGGGAGATGACGTTGTCGGCGAGGATGAGGCCGCCGGGGCGGACGCGGTCGAGGACGGCGAGGAGGTGGTCGACATAGTCGTCTTTCTCGGCGTCGATGAAGACGAGGTCGATCGGGCCGGGTATGGCGCGGGCGGTCTCGCGGGCGTCGCCGGGGATGATGCGGGCGATGTCGGCGAGGCCGGCTGCGGCGAGGTTCTGATTTGCGGCGGCGGCGCGGTTGGGGAGGATTTCGGTTCCCGATACGCGGCCGCCGGTTTCGCGGGCGGCGGAGGCGAGCCAGATGGTGGAGACGGCGTTGGAGGAGCCCATCTCGACGATCTCGCGGGCTGACGCAGCGCGAACGAGGAGGGCGAGCCAGCGGCCGGTCTCGCGGTCGACGTTGCGGGTGCGCTGGAAGGAGGGGAGACCGGCGGCCCGCTGGGCGGCGTCTTCGGCGTAGAGGCGGTCGAGGGCGGCGGTCACGCGCTCGTCCATCAGTCGATCTCTCCGGTAAGGGCTTCGACGAGGGAGGGGAGGTCGGAGACGACGACATCGGGGAGGGCCTCGGCGTCAGCAAGGTCGTCGCGGGTGGAGACGCCGGTGAGGACGAGGACGGTCGGCATGCCGGCGCGGTCGCCGGCGAGGATGTCGGTGTCGAGGCGGTCGCCGAGCATGACCGTCTCTTCTGGCGCGGTCCCCATCTGCTCCATGGCGGCGAGGAGCATGGGGGTCTCCGGTTTGCCGATGACGACCGGGTTCTGGCCGGCGGCTGCGGCAAGTGCGGCGACAATGCTGCCGGCGCCGGGGACGAGGCCGGTCTCGGTAGGGAGGGTGGTGTCGGCGTTGGTGGCGACGAAGGCGGCGCCGTTGCGGATCGCCTCGTGGGCGGCTTTCAGCTTGTCGTAGGTGAAGGTCATGTCGAGGCCGACGACGACGGCGGCGGGTTGCTCCTCGCCGTACTGGACGGGGTGAAAGGTGGTCCCGGCAAAGATCTGCTCGCGCAGGGCCGGCATGCCGATGACGTAGATGCCGGAGCCTTCGGGGAGGGTGCGCAGGAGGTAGGCCCGCGTGGCGAGGGCCGAGGTGATGACGGCGGAGGCGGGGATGTCGAGGCCCATGGCGGCGAGCTTGTGCTCGTAGGCTTCGGGGGTGGACATCGAGTTGTTGGTGGCGAGCATGACCGGGCGCTCGCGCAGGGTGAGGGCGTCGAGCAGCTCCTTGACGCCGGGCAGGATTTCGGCGCCGCGATAGAGCACGCCGTCCATGTCGAAGATCCAGCCCTTGGCCTCGCGCAGACGGCGCAGGGCGTCCGGGGCGTGTGTGGGACAGGTTTCGGTGGCTTCAAGCAATGGTGGTCTCCTGGATAACGGTCGATCGCTCGTGGCCCGGCGGAGCGGGGCGACGCATGGGCGCCCAGCGGATGTCGGTGGCGTGCGCTGTTCCGTCCTGAATCCAGATGCCCCAGCGGCTGTGTCCTGAAGCGCCGGTCATCGTGGCGATGGCGACGTCTCCGCCAAGCGAGAACTCGACGTACGGGCCGACCGAAAGGAGTCGGAACGGCGTGGGCTCGGCGCCGGCGAGGGGAGCGGCCATGTCCACCCGCTGCAATTCGACGTAGGCATGGCGGGACGAGCCATCGATGACGTTGTGGTCGCTTCCCCACCGCTGCAAGGAGACGGATCGCGAACCGGGCGTGAGCTCGATGTAGAGGCCGCTGCCCGCGTCGTCGAGGCGCAGCGCCAGTCCACCGCGCGGGCCGTAGATGGTCAGGAGGCCTTCGACGACGAAATCGTCCGCGCCGAGCGTGGTGGTGAGGAGATCCATCGCACTCAAGGCGATGGCGGACCATTCCGAGTCGGGGATGGTTGGACGTTGGCCAAACGCCGATTGGCCGTCCGGGCGAGGCGACTGCCATTCATCGTCACGGTACGCATCCCACCCTGAAAACGACGAGAGCGCGAGGCTGCCGTCGCCGCGATCGCGAAGCTCGAGCGGGGGCGCCAGGAACTTGCCGAAGGGGTTTCGCGCGTCGACCCAGTCGACGGTTCGGGCCGATGTGATCCAGCCTTCGGCGAGCTTCGGTTGATGCCAGGCGAAGAGGAGGTCGCTACCGTGCCAGTGGGCGACGCGAGCCGCATAGTGGCCAGGAGGGGCGAGCAGGTCGCCTTGCCAGGGAACGCGGAACGGTCCCGTCGCCGACTCCGCGGCCCAATACCGTTGCGAGCGGTCTTCCATGACGGCGGCAGTGAGAAACCAGAAGCTGGCGTCGGATCGGTTCTGGAGCTGGAACAGCTGAGGGCATTCGAGGTCCCAGTAGCGGTGGGGCGCAAAGAGCGGAGGCTGGACCTCCCACTGCTCTAGATCGTCCGACGTCATCAGTCCCACGCAGCCGCGCCGGGGGAGCGGGCCGGACGCTTCGCGGGCGCATATGGTCGCCAGGTAGCGGTCGCCGACGCGGGTGGCCTTGGGGTCGCGCCAGGAGACGGCGGGTGAGGGGCCGGGTTGCGACTCGTACCAGCGGGGATCGGCTTCGCTGACGGGGTTGTCGGGGCTTTTCTCCCAGTGGAGGAGATCGCTGGAGGTTGCAGCGGCCACCCGCTGCACGCGGCCGTCGTCGGCGCTGGAGAGGGCAGTGT
>CALMZR010000040.1 GCA_937870845.1 uncultured Chloroflexota bacterium | reverse complement strand
GGCGCGAAGGCGCGGCCGTGCTGACCGGCTCGGCCGGCAAGACTTTTTCCGGCCCGCAGAGCGGCGTGATCGTCTGGGACGACCCGGCGCTCACCACGCCGCTGACCGACGCCATCTTCCCAACCCTGGCCGCTACCCACCAGGTCAACCGCGTGGCGGCCCTTGCCGCCGCGGCGGCCGAGTTCCTCGCCTTCGGGGAGGCGTACATGGGTCAAATTGTCGCCAACGCCCAAGCCCTCGCCGCCGCCCTGCACGCGCGCGGCGTGCCGATGCTGGCCGCCCACAAGGGCTTCACCCGCACCCATCAGGCCGTCGCCGATGTGACCGCCTTCGGCGGTGGCGAGGCGGTGGCGAATCGCCTGGCCGAGGCGAACATCATCACCAACAAGAACCTCATCCCGAGTGATCCCGCCGCCGCCTGGGACCGCCCCAGCGGCCTGCGCATCGGCACGACCGAGGTCACCCGCTGGGGTATGCAGACGCCAGAGATGGCCCGCATCGCCGATCTCATGGGGGACGTCTTGCAGGAGCGGCGGCCGGTCGAGGCGGTGCGGCGGGACGCGGTCGATCTGCGCCGGTCGTTCCCGATGCTTCAGTACTGCTTTGCGGCTGAACGGTAGCCCGCGGGGCTGTGGAACACGAGGTGGACGGCAAACTCTGAAAGCAATCGGCGATTTTCTTGCAAAGTCGACTGCACTTTGCAGGCAGCCTTTCAAAGATTGGTCAAGCCCGCTCTTTACTGCGCCGCCCACCCTCCATCGACCAGCCACGAGGCCCCGTTGACGAACTTGGCGGCCGGGGAGGAGAGGTAGACGACCGCCGCCGCGATGTCCTCCGTCTCCCCGATGCGCCCCAGCGGCGGCGTCTCCTCTAGCGGCTTCTCGTACTCGCGCGAGGGGGCGAACTGCGCCGCGTTCATCGGCGTCCGGATGTTGCCCGGCTCCACGCAGTTGACGCGCACCCCCTGCGGCCCCAGCTCCGTCGCCAAAGCCCGCGTCATCAGCTCGACCGCCCCCTTCGTCGCGCAGTACGCCGCCGACTGCGGGAAGCCCGCGTACCCCGCGATCGAGGAGATGTTCACCACCGCCACCTCCGGGCGCCGGTAGGGCAGCGCCGCCTGCGTCAGGGCGAACGGCGCCCGCACGTTGACGGCCATCTGCCGGTCGAAGCTCTCCAGCGGCTGCGTCTCGAACGGCATCGGCTCGAAGATGCCGGCGCAGTTGACGAGCACGTTCAGCCCCCCGAACCGCTGCATAGCGGCGTCGACGATAGCTTTCGCAGCATCGTCGTCCGTCAGCTCCACGATCACCAGCTCGGCCTCGACCCCACGCTCCCGCACGGCGGCGATCGTCTCCTGCAGCCGCCCCTCGTTCCGCCCGACCAGCACCAGATCGGCCCCCGCCTCGGCCAGCGCCTCCGCGATCGCCCGCCCGATGCCGGAGCTGGCCCCGGTGACGACTGCCGTCTTGCCGGAGAGGTCGAGGTTGAGGTACGTGCGCATGACGCTCACCCAGTTCCGGTCTTCGGCAGCTCGGACTCGCGCGGCAAGGCCGTCGGGCTCGGCCGGGAGGCCGCGAGCGCCGCGATCACCGCGTCAGGATCGTGCTGGATGACGCGCAGGTACGCCATGGCCGCGCTGTCCATCCCCCGCGAGCCTTGCTCCCAGTCGCGAAGCGTCCCGAGGGCGATCTCGAACGTGCGAGCGAACTCGCGCTGGGTGAGCCCGAGCTGTTTGCGAATCGCGTGCGGGCGCGGCACGCGGCGCATCCGGGCAAGCTGCTCGTCGGTAAGCGGGGGATTGTCCGGATCATCCAGGGCGTTCTGATGCAGCTCTTCCTCGGTCATGGCGTCCAACCGAGCCCACTCGGCGTCGGTCATCAGGGACCAGGGGTAAACATCCTTGAACTTACCGCGATCGGGCGCGTCGGTCATGGTAGGCCCGCTCCTCCTGAGGCGTGGCTTTGCGTGCGGAAATGATGCGCCATCTTTCGTTCCGGTAGGTGTACGCCACCACCAGGATCCACGGGCCGGCGCTTCCCACGACAGTCCATCGTTCCTCGTCGTACGCTCGATCATCGAGAACCGCGTCGCGGAAAGGATCGCCGAATACGCTGCACGCAACTTCAAACCGGACGCCATGCTTGCGCAGATTCTGTTGCGCCTTGCGAGGATCCCAATCGCATCCCGCGCACTCCATGCTGATAATACTGCTCCTCAGTACCGCGTCAAGCGGGGGCGATCAGGAGCAAACTTGCCGGTTCGACAGAATCAGCCGCCTGCCGAAGCCTCCCGTGCCCCGCCCAGCTCCTCCCGCTGCCGGAGCTGGCCCCGGTCACGACCGCCGTCTTGCCGGAGAGATCGAGGTTGACGTACGTGCGCATCGGGTTGACTCCATAGTCCGACCCGACCAGTCCGCTCAGGTTTTCGTGACGGGTCTCAGCGTTGACTGTGGCGCACGAAGGGCGATGAGGACGGCCTTGGGATTTTCCTCAATCACCCAGAGGTAAGCCTGAGCCGTGCTGTCCGGCCTGCGCACGCCCTGCTCCCAGTCGCGAAGCGTGCCGAGGGCGATATGAAACGCCTGGGCAAACTCCCGCTGTGTCATACCGAGGCGCTCGCGAATCTCGCGCGGGTGCGGCACGCGGCGCATCCGAGCGAGTTGCTCGTCGGTGAGCGGCGGATTGTCCGGATCATCGAGCGCGTTCTGGTGAAGCTCTTCCTCCGTCATCGCTTGAAGCCGCGCCCAGTCGGTCTTGCTCATCAAGCGTGACGCCCGGCTCTGTTGCGTTTCAACCTGATCAGAAAGATCGTTCATAGTAAGCTTGCTCCTCTCGCCGTTTGGCCTTTCTTGCGGAGATAATCCGCTGTTGGTCGCCTCTAGAGGTAAAAACGACCACCATGACCTCTGAGTCGACGCGCCCGGTGACGAGCCATCGCCTTTCGTCGTACTCGCGCTCATCCGGAACCACGCTTCGGTGGGGATCATCGAACACGCAACAGGCGTCCTCAAATGCAATGCCGTGCTTCCGTTGATTGTCGAGATCCTTCTTGGGATCCCAATCGCATCCCGAGCACGTCATGGCGATGATACTGCCCTTCAGTACCGTGTCAAGGAATCGAGGTCTGGCAGGAGCGCTTGATGTTTGAAGGCGCTGAGTTTCACCCAGTGCCTACGGCCGACTTTCCTCTTGCCGCCGACAGACTCGCACGTTGCCGTTCAGTCGCTGACTTGTCGACGGACAGCCCATCGCTCAGCTCGGCATTCGCGAACACCACCCCATAGACATCCCGCGCCCGCTCGAAGGAGATGAACCCGCTCAGCACGTCCTCCCGCACCCGTTCCACCTCGCGCTGCAACGGGTCGCCGTAGCCGCCGCCGCCGCTGAGCAGGTGCAGCAGTTGCTCGCCCGCTTGCAGATCGGTCGAGGCGATGGGCGGCAACGGCTCCTCCTGGCCGTCCGCGGTCAGCTTGAAGGGGAGGGAGGCGGCCGCGTCGCCGCCGCCGCGTACCCCGCGCGGCGGGAAGTGGTGACCGTCAGTGACATAAAAGGCGCGCATCTCGTCGTGCTTCGGGCCGTAGGCGACACGAAGCCGGGCGCGCCGCGGCGACGGCCGGCCCCTTCAGAGTCGGGGCGGACCCGGATCTCGCTGACCCGGATCGGGTACTTCTGCTCGTCGATCTCGACGCTGTCGCGGAACATCAGCCCGTTGGTGACGGAGTTGCCGTACGTCACCCAGCCGTCGATCTCCGGTCCCGCCGGGCCGCCCTGGGAGCCGAGAAACTTCTGGTTGACGTACGGATCGTCATTCTTCCGCCAGTCGGCGCCCGAAACTACGGCGAAACCGGGCCCGATGCCGCAGGC
Organism: uncultured Chloroflexota bacterium; assembly: GCA_937870845.1. GTDB lineage: Bacteria > Chloroflexota > Chloroflexia > Thermomicrobiales > UBA6265 > JACCXM01. Next base: position 3,554 of record CALMZR010000040.1, on the reverse strand, counting down.
GCCCTCCGCCAGCCCGTAGCCGTCCCAGGCGTCGGCGAACGCCTTCTGCGTCGTCACCACCAGCCGCTCCCCGACGTTGGTCGTCGCTACCGAGCAGGAGTGGGGGAAGCGCGGGATGCCGACCACGCAGTTCTCGCGCAAGTGGACGTTGATGCGGCGGAACGTCCCCGCGTTGTGCGGGATGTCCGGGTCGATGCTGTTGAAGACGCCGGTCATCACGTTGTTCATGGCGCAGGTGCGCGACTCGTTCACCCCCGCCGGCACGCAGTCGATGTTGTCGGTCAGGTCGATGTCGATCATCCCGGCGTCGGGGTCGATGCTGACCGTCACGTTGATCGGGATCCCCTCCGGCAGCGGCCCAAACGGGTCGTGCCGCCCGCGGCCGGTGATCGTCCCCTTGGGCATCTGCGAGATGACGTGGGCGACCCGACGCTCGGAGTAGTCGAACCACTCCTCGACGAACTGCTCTATCGTCTCCACGCCGTATTTTTCGACCAGCGCCTTGAGGCGCGTCTCGCCGATGCGCGCCGCCCCGACCATCGCCAAGTAGTCGCCGTACCACTGGTCCGGCACGCGGATGCGGCGGCGGCACATGCGGATGACATCGTCGATATCTTCGTTGTCTCGCTGCACGCGCACGGCGGGAAAGATCACCCCGCCCTCCTCGTAGATGTCGCGGGCGAAGGGCATGTACGTCGTCGGGTTGGCGTTGCCGCAGTCGGCCTGATGCGCCTTGGCGGCGGCGGTGAAGAGGTGCTTGCCCCCCACGAAGACCGGGACCAGGATGACGTGGTCAGCCGGGTGCGTGTTGCCCAGGTACGGGTCGTTGTGGAGGAAGGCGTCCCCCTCCCGGATGTCGTCGTGCAGCTCGGTGACCGCCTCGGCCAGGAACTCCATACCGATGACGTGGACCGGCAACCCCTCCGCCGAGGCCAGCAGCCGGTTGTCGCCGGTGATCAGGGCGCAGGAGAAATCGCGCGCCATGTTCAGCACCGCCGAGCGCCCGGTGCGCAGCAGCGTGTTCTCCATCTCGCGCACGATGGTGTCGAGGCGGTTGGCGATGACCGCCAGCAGAACGGGATCGAGAGTTTCATTCTGGCTCTGACTCATGATGCGGCGACCTCTTCGCGCACGGCGGGGGTGGGCGCCTCCGCCCCGCCGATCTCCAGCAGATAGTTCCCCAGCGGCGTGACCGTCGCCGTCGAGCCGGGGTAGACCACGACCGTCGTCGTCGGCTCGCGGATGATGGCCGGGCCGTCGATGCGCGTCCCCGGCGGCAGGTGGACGCCGCTGTGCAGCGTCGTCTCGACCGCGCCCAGATCGCGGAAGTACGCCATCCCCCGTTTGGCCGTCTCGTCCCGCCCGTTCGCACTCGCGACGTCGCGGGCGCTGACGGATGGTTTCACCGTGACGGCCGTGGCCCGCGATTTCCAGACGAGGCACTCCAGGTACTGCCCCGGCTCGTCGACGGCGAAGACGCGGCGGTGCGTGTCGTGGAAGGTCTGCTCCAGCGCCTCCACGTCGTCCTCGCTCGCGAAGCGGGAGACCGCCAGCGGGATGTCCAACTCCCAGACCTGCTGCCGGTAGCGCGCCGCGACCAGGAACTCGATATTGGTAGCGACCGGGGCGATGTCTTCCAGCCCGGCCAGGAACGCCTCGGCCCGCGCTTCCACCGTCGCCAGCGCCTCGTTGACGGCTTCGAAATCGAGCGCCCGCGTCTCGGCGTAGCGGCTCACCGAGAACTCCGAGATGACGTCGGCGTACATCGCCCCGCAGGCGCTGAGCGCCCCGGCGGTGCTCGGCAGCAGCACGCGGCGGCAGCCCAGCTCGCGGGCGATGGGGACGATGTTCAATCCGGAGGCCCCGCCTCCGGCCACGATCGTCACCTCGCGCGGGTCGATCCCCTGGGCGATGGTGATCTCGCGGATGGCCCCCACGATGTTCTCGGTGGCGATCACCAGGATGGCCGACGCCGCTGCCTCGACCGTCCAGCCCAGCGGCGCGGCGACGTGCTCCTCGATCGCCCGCCGCGCCGCGTCCACGTCCAGCGCCAGACGCCCGCCGAGGAAGTAGTCGGGATCGATGTACCCCAGCGCCACCGCGCTGTCGGTGACGGTCGGCAGCGTCCCCCCGCGCCCGTAGCAGGCCGGGCCGGGGTCGGCCCCGGCGCTGTGCGGCCCCACGCGCAGCAGCCCGCCCGGGTCAAGCCAGGCGATGGAGCCGCCTCCCGCCCCGATGCTCTTGACGTCGACGGCGCGGATGCCGGTGATGTGCCCGATCCAGCGCCCGCCCAGCCACGTCTCGGCCGTGTAGTTGATCTGCCCACCGCTGACCAGCCCCACGTCGAAGGTGGTGCCGCCGGTGTCGCAGACGAGAAAGTCCTGCCGGACCTCGTCGCCCCCCTGCTCCGCCTTGGTGTACGTCAGCGCCGCCACCGGGGCCAGCGACGGCCCGGAGCCGACCGAGTAGATCGGCCGCGCGATCATCTCGTCCGGTCGCCACGAGCCGCCGAACGAGGTGGCGATGAACAGGCGCCCGGCGAACCCGGCCGCCCGCAGGTCGGCGTCGAGCGCCGCCAGGTGCTCCTGCATCAGCGGTTTCAAGGAGGCGTCGATGACGCACGACGACGTGCGCCGGTACTCGCGCACCACCGGGTTGAGCGCGTGCGAGAGCGTGAACGGCACGTCCGGCAGCGTCTCGGCGATCAGCTCCCCCACGCGCAGCTCGTGCGCCGGATTGACGATCGACCAGAGCAGGCTCACCCCGATCGCCTGCACCCCGAGATCCCGGCACCGCTCCAGCGCCGCCTGCACGCTCCCCTCGTCGAGCGGAATGAAGACGTCCCCCTCCGAGTCGATCCGCTCCGCGATCTCGAACGTCAGGTAGCGCGGCACGTAGGGCGGGGGATACGGAATTTGCCGGAAGGGATCGAGTTTTCCTCCCTCCCGCAGCAGCAGGACGTCGGGGAACCCCCGCGTGGTGAAAAAGGCGGTGCGCGCCGTCTTCCCCTCCACGATGGCGTTCGTGGCGCGGGTCGTGCCGTACGCGAACGACTCGCTCTCCCCCAGCAACACGCGCGGCTCGATCCCCAGCGCCGCCGCGAAGTAGCGGTCGAGGAGCCGCGCCTCGCCCGCCCCGAAGCCGTCGACGACGCGGCGCACGGCGGGGCGCAGCAGCATGCGGTCCTTGAAGGCGGTGTAGCTCTTGAGCTCGGCCATCGGCAGCTCGCGGCGCACACCCCAGGTGTAGAATGTGAAGGCGTAGGGATCGAGCACCGAATACTGCTCGGAAAGCCATTGCCGGCCCGCAAGCATGGCGTCGATCTGCTTGAGGTGCGTATGGAAGGTCTTCTTGCCCTGCTCCTGGATGTTGGGGAAGTAGGAGGTGTCGGTGGCGTAGCGCTCCGGCCGGGAGATGTGGGCGTGCGCGGGATGCACGCTCGATGCGAAGAAGCCGATCAGGGAGAGCGCGCGCGCCTCGCCGCAAGACTCCGGCGGCGACCAGCGTGAGGACCGCCGCGCCGGAAACGAACAACGGTTGGGACGGCGAACCAT
>CALMZR010000039.1 GCA_937870845.1 uncultured Chloroflexota bacterium | reverse complement strand
CCGGCCACGACGATCCGCGCCGCGACCTCCGGCGTCACGAGCGCCACGTCGTCCGCGCTCTCGCCGTTGAAGACGCTGCCCCAACGCTCATTGCTGAACCGGGTCAGGGCGCGGCCGAACGCGCGGGCATCTTCCGGCGTATCCCAGACCGAGCGCCAGACGAGCACCTCCTGCCCGGCCGCACCCTCCCAGAGGGCGTAGCGGTCCCCGTCCCACCCGGCGGCGGCGTTGCGCGCGCCCTCCGGGAGGCCGATGCGCCCGGTCAACTCGTCAAGACCTTCGCCAGGCGCCAGGTTCGCCAGCAGCAGGCCGATCTGCAATTCGCCCAGGGTGTCCTCGGCCACCACTGTCCATGCATCGCCCAGCGCATCACCGGGCTCCGGCAGCGCCACCGGCGTCGGCTCGTCCCGCTCCAGGTACTTGCGGGGGTGCAGGATCTGCTCAGTCGACGAGGGGATATCGGCGTAGGCGGCGTCGACCGCCGCCCACCCGCCCTCGGCGTGCAGTCGCTCCACGAAGGCGAGCCCCGCGGAGTATGGGAAAACGAGGGTCGCGCTCAGCGCGGCGGGCGCGGCCTCCAATTCGGTGAACTCCGTTTGCAGCTCTCGCAGCAGATCCAGGGCCAGGGCGGGGCGCTCGGCCAGATAGAGGTTCGACGTCGCGACCGCGTCGCCCTCGAACAGGGCCAGCGCGGCCAGCGCCTCGTCGCCGTTGAGCGTGTCGCGGCTCTCCAGGAAATCATCCGGGTCGAGGTGCGCGTCCTGCAGGGCGTGGACGATCTCGTGCGCGTAGAAATACTCGCCGATGCCCAGATCGCCCTCGCCCTCGGCCACGAGGATCATCTCGTCGGTGAGCGGGTCGTAGAAGCCCATCGCCTGCTCGCCCAGCATGCGCACCGCCAAGTCGAACAGGTCGATCCCCTCGGGGATGAGGCCCAGCGCGGCCAGGGCGCGGGATTGCGCCTCCGCCTCCGCCGGGTCGATCTCCTCGGCCAGCAGCGCCGGCATCATGGCCAGCAGCTCGTCGCCGGAGAGGACGACGTCGTTGACGTCGTCGAGCGGCGGCAGCTCGCGCAGTGCGGCCGTCTCGCGGGCGATGCGCTCCAGCTCGGCCGCGAACGCCGCGTCGTCGCTCTGGGCCTGGCTGCCGGCCACGCCGCCCGCGATAAGAACGGCGGCCAGGAGCGCGGCCGGGATGCGGGCAAGACTCCTCACGCTCAAATCCGCTTCGCCCCGTTCGTCTTGACCTTGACGGTGTAGAGCGAGGTGGTGCCGCAGATGAAGAGGTGATTCAGCTTCGCCCCGCCGAACTCGACGTTGGCGACGACTTCCGGCACGAAGACTTTGCCGATCAGCGTGCCGTCGGGATCGTAGACATGCACCCCGTCGCCGGCGCTCGTCCAGATGCGGCCGTCGACGTCGACGCGGAACCCGTCGAAGAACCCCGCCGTGCAGGTGGCGAAGACATCGCCGCCGGAGAGCGTTCCGTCGTCGTTGACGCTGAAGCGCCGGATGTGCCGTCCCCCATCATTGCTGTGCGTGGCGCCCGTGTCGGAGACGTAGAGCAATTTCTCGTCCGGGGAGAAGGCGATGCCGTTCGGCCTGCCGAAGTCGTCGGAGACTACGCGGATGTCGCCGGTGGCGGGATCGACGCGGTAGACGTGGCAGCCCTCCTGCTCCATCTCCGCCTTGTTGCCTTCGTAGTCCGACTCGATGCCGTAGGCCGGGTCGGTGAACCAGATGGTGTCGTCCGACTTGACGACGACGTCGTTCGGGCTGTTGAGCCGCTTGCCGTCGTAGCTGTCGACGATGGTGGTCACCGTGCCGTCGAACTCGGTGCGGCTGACGCGCCGCCCGCCGTGCTCGCAACTGAGCAGCCGCCCCTGCCGGTCGACGGTGTTGCCGTTCGTGTTGCCCGCCGGGTAGCGGAAGACGCCGACCGCGCCGTTCGACTCGTCGTAGCGCAGCTGACGGTCGTTCGGGATGTCGCTCCAGACCAGCGAGCGCCACCCCGGCGACCAGGCCGGCCCCTCCGCCCAGGCGCACCCCTCGAAGAGCTTGTGCACCTTCGCCGTCGGGTTGATCACCTCGCGAAACCGATCGTCCAGAAACGCGAACTCCTCCGCGGCCATGGCCTCCCCTTCTCACTGCTGCGTGATTCTGTTGGGCGTTACGGTATCACGAGGGGTGACAGGGTGTCGGGGTGTCAGGGTGTCAGGGTTGGATTTCACGGCCGACGAGGCGCCGGTGGGGACGGCATTGCTCGGTCGCGCTGCCGCACAATCCGTATTCCGTCACCTCGTCACCTCAACACTCTCTCACCATCCGCGAGCCCCTCAAACCGATCCACGTCCGCCCGAAAGCTATCGAGGCTGGCCCGCCAGAACGCGGGGTCGGCGAGGTCGATGCCGAAGGGGGCGGCCAGGTCGTTGGCCTCGCGCATGGCGAAATCGGCCAGCAGCGCGTCGAACCGCTCGATAAACCCCTCGGGGTTCGCGTCGCGCGCGGCGAGAAGCCCGAGCGAAAAGAGCATGCCGAAGGCGTAGGGGAAGTTGTAATAGACCAGGTTGTCGATGGAGAAGTGGACGATCGTCCACGAATCGGACCAGACCGTGTCCGGCTCGATGGCGTCGCCGGCCACCTCGCGCCAGGCCGCCGCCATCAACGCCTCCATCTCCGCCGGCGGCAGCTCGCGCTGCGCCCGCGTCGCGAAGAGCCGGCGCTCGAACTCGAACGCCGGGAGAATCCCAAAGGTGCTGAGCGTGAACGATTGCAGCCAGGCTTCGAGCGCCGCGATCCGTAGCGCGGGATGGGCCGCGGCGTCCACCGCGGCGCGCTGCACGAGGACTTCGCAGAGCGTGCTGGCGGTCTCGGCCAGCACTATCGGCGTGCCCGGTTCGGGGCCGTAATCGGGCGGCGCCTGGAGAAACGTTCGCCCGCGCTCCTCGGGGACGCAATTGTGGTAGGCGTGGCCGAGCTCGTGGGCGAGGGCACCCATCGAGGTCGCGGCCGGCGTGTAGTTGAGCAGGATGCGTGAGGCATCGTCGCCGACGCCGGTGCAAGACGCGCCGCCCACTTTGCCGACGCGCGGGGCGGCGTCGATCCACGACGCGGCGAACGCCCGCTCGGCAAAGGCTCCCAGCTTCGGGTGGAACGCGGCGAACGCTTCGCGCACGAAGCCGCACGCGTCATCGTACGGCCACGGCGCCGGCTCCCCGACCGGCGCCATGAGGTCGTAGCCCGCCGGCGCGGGGAGGCCGAGCAGCCGGGCCTTGGCCCGAAGATAGCGGCGGTAGTCTGGGAGGGCCGCGCGGATCGCCCCGAGCAGGGCCTCGAGGATGTCGCGGTCGATGGCGTTGGCGAAGAGCGCCGCGTCGATGCGAAAGACGCCGCCACGCTTGACCGCGGACAATTCCCCGCGCGCGATGGCCCGCCGCACCGTGCGCTCGTTGACGCCGATCGGCAGCGCCGCCTCACACGCGGACAACCCGTCGGCGTCGTGTGAACTGGCCGGTGTGACGTTCACGCTCTCCCGCGCTCCCAGCCCCCGAGAACGAACTCCAGCGCGCCACCCCCAGGGCTTGTCGAATGCCGGCGCAAGACCGGCGCCGCAGCTGCACATTATTGTCTCATCAATCCAGCAACCGATGCTCTCGTGACGCTCATGACCCCGCAGCCGCCCGCACCGCCCAAGAGACGGCCATTCCCACCAGCTGCGCCGCCCACAGCTTGCCAAAGCGCAAGGCGACCATGCCGGCGCCGGCGGCGGCAGCCAGCCGCGGGACGATCTCTCCCGGCACGGCCAGCCCCGGCACGATCAGCGCCGCGAAGGCCGCAAGAGGCACGTAGTGGAGCGCGCGGGCGACGGCCGGCGGCGCCTGCCGCGCGCCGAGGAGCAAGCCGGCGATCCGGGTGAGGTAGATCAGCGCGGCCAGTGTCAGGATGAGCGCCAGGTGGTCTGTGGAGACGGTCACGGACCCCCCTCCCCCCGGTCGAGCGCGGCCCCCAGCGCCGCCGCCCCGGCGATGGCGACGACGACCGCCGGCCCCGCGCTGACCACGTTCCGCAACCCCAACGCCGAAGCTCCGGCGACCACGGCCACGAGCGCGCCACGCCGCGTCCGGATCAGCGGCAACAGCAACGCCAGAAATGAGAGGGGGAAGATGACGTCCAGCCCGATCGACGCCGGGTCAGGAAGGAGCTGGCCCAGGACGATGCCGGCCGACGTCGCGGTCACCCAGGTCAGGTAGAGCACCCCGTTCGCGCCAAAGAGGAAGCCCGCGCTGCCGCGATTGGCCGCCGCCTCCCGCTTAGCGAGACCGAATCCCTCATCAAAGACCGCCGCCGCCAGCAGCGGCGTCGGCGGCTGCGTAGGGCGCGGCAGCCATGTCGCCAGGGACAATCCGTAGAGGAGGTGGCGCAGACTCAACCCCAGCGCGGTGAGGATGATGGCCAGCGGGCCAGCCCCGGACGCGGCCAGCCCCACGCTCGCCATCTGGGCGCTCTCTGAGCAGGCCAGCACGGAAAAGAGCATCGTCTCCAGGGGTGAACCCCGCCGCCAGGGCGCTGACGGCATAGGCCATGCCGAACGGCGCGACCCCGGCGATGAACGGCACGGCCGCCATCGCGCCGCGCCGCACCTCCACTGCATTTCCCATCAGGACTGCCGTAACGCGCCTCGCGGCTTCCGTGTCATGCCGAGCGCCAGCGAGGAATCTCGTGGGTCCATCGAACGCCGGGTCCTTGGCGCCGAGATTCCTCCTTCGTCGGAATGACACGGAATCCGGGTGATGACCTTCGCATTGCCGCGGCCGACCCTCACCCCCCAACCGCCGCCCAGAGGGCGCCCGGCTCCCTGTGCGCAGAGGAGAGGGGGGCTATTCATCCGGATTCCATATGACACGGCTCCTGCGTCGGAATGACACGAGTGGGCGGCGCCGCTCCTGGGGCGCCATCGCTGCGGCGGCTCACCCCACGGCCACGAGGTTGATGGCCGGCTCGATGCGGAACGCGAGCCGGGCATGGGCCAGACGCAGCGCTTGCTCGACCCGCTGCGGCGTCTCGTCGCGGGCGAAGATGAACCCCAGGTAGCTGGCGCCTTCCGGCAGCGGGACCACGGGCTGATTGAGCGGCGCGGTGATCTCCACGCCTGTCACCCCAGAAACCGCCATCGCGTCCTCGATGCCGGAGACCCCGCGCAGCATCCCCGCCTTCGGGATCGGGATCATCATCACCCCGGCCGCGCCGCCCGCGCGCTCGGTGGACGGGAGCGGTCTTCCCACCGCATGAAGCAAGATCAATTCTTCGAGGCTGACCCCCGTGCCGAATTCCAGCACGGTCGAGCAGAGCCCGCCGATGGAGCGACCCGCCATCTCGATCAGCCAGACGCCATCGTCGTTGATGCGCAGCTCGGCGTGGACCGGACCCTCGCGCAGCCCCAGCGCCGCCGCGGCTGCACGTGTGCGCGCCGAGATCGCCGCCCGCGTCGCCTCCGGCAGCCGCGAGGGGGTGACGTAGATCGTCTCTTCGAAGAACGGCCCTTCCAGCGGGTCCGGCTTGTCGAACAGCGCCAGCGTCTGCAACGCGCCGCCCGTCAGCAACCCCTCCAGCGCCACCTCGACGCCTGGTAGGTACCGCTCGACCAGCAACTCGCCATTTTTCGGGGATGCGCCTTCCCGCAGCACGATCCGGCGCGTGCGCTCCCACGCCTGAACGAAGGCGTTCCGATCGTCGGCGCGGATGACGCCGCGGCTCCCGGAGAGCGTCGTCGGCTTGAGCACGACGGGGAACGGAATCTCCCCTGCGACAGTCTGCGGATCGGCCGTGAGCGGATAGCGCCGAAACTCCGGCACGGGAACGCCGCCCCGGCGCAACGCCTGGCGCATGACCCACTTGTCCCGCGCCGCCAGCGCGGCGTCCGGATCGTTGTGGGGCAGACCGAGGGCGGCCGCCGCCCGCGCCGCCAGCATCGTCGCGCTGTCGTCGAGGGCGAGCACGGCGTCGATGGGATGCTGTTCGGCGTACGCGGCCAGCGCGGCCACGGCCGCCTCGGGCCGGGAGAAATCGAGCCCCAGCGGCATGGCCCAGCGTTCGGCCAGCACTTCCGGCGTGTCCGTCGCCTGCACGGCTTCCAGCCCGAGCCGGCGCGCGGCAGCGAGAAACGCGCCCGAGCGGTAGGTCGCCGGGCTGGCGAGAAGGACGACGCGGGGAGGGCGGGTCATGGGGCGCTGGAACGGCGCGGTGACAAGGTGACAGGGTGCCGGGGTGTCAGGGACCCATCGTTCCCGTCACCCTGTCACCCCTCGCTCTCCAACGGATCGGCCGCCGCCTCGGCGGCGCGGCCCAACGTGCAGACGACGATGGTGTAGACGCCGCCGGCGCCGTCCGGGGTGACGGTGATGTCGCGTACGCTCAGGTTGGCGTACGGCCCCTGCGAGCGGTCCTTGCTCAGCCATTGGTTGACGTCGTCCATGGCGCCGCTGGTGTCGTGGGCGGCGTTCGGGCTGTGGAAGAGAAAGACCCGCGTATCGGCGGGGATCAGATCCATTGGGCGTGCTCCTTGTTCGTGGGTGTCGGGTGTCGGGTGTCGGGTGTCGGGATCGCCATTCCAGCGCCGACATCCACCGTTGACCCAAACGCCTGCGCACCCTCGTCGTACGGCCCGCACGAGCCGCCTTCGCGCGCCGAGTATAGCGAGGGTGTCGGGCGTCGGGTGATGGGGTTCGGGAGTTGGTCTGAGGGGCCAACCCTTACTGTGACGCGCCCCCCCCCGACACCCGTCATCCTCGTCACGCCACGGTCTGCGTCTTCTCGATCCCGGCGTCGGCATCGTCCAATCCGAACGATCCGGGGACCGGCGGCGCGACCTCCATCCAGCCCTGGCGCACGGCGTGCAGGATCGCCCCGACCCGGTCGCTGGCGTTGAGCTTGCGCAGCACCGCGGTCATGTGGTTCTTGACCGTCTGCTCGGAGACGAACAGCTCCTCGGCGATCTCCTTGTTGGAGAGCCCCTGCGCCACGCAGTCGAGCACCGCCAGCTCGCGCGTCGACAGCGGCATCGGCCCGTCGCCGCCGCCGCGTTCGCCCGGCAACCGCAACTCGGCGCGCAGCCGGCGCGCCAGGTCGGGTCGGGCCAGCATCTCGGCCCGCAGCAGGTTTTCGCCGGCGCAGATGCGCGCCAGCGCCGTGGTCAGCGCCTCGGCCCCGATGTCCTTTTGCAGAAACCCGACCGCCCCGGCCCGCACCGCCTCGATGATGCGGTCGTCGTCGACGTGGACCGAGATGACGACGATGCGAGCGCGCGTCTGCTTGCGCCGCAGGATGCGCGTGATGCGCAACCCCGTAATCCCCGGCAACTGCACGTCGAGCAGGATCAATCCCGGACGCGTCTCCTCGGCGGCCCGGATCGCCTCGTGGGCGTTGCCCGCCTCCGCGACGACCTCGTAGCGGCCGGTCGCCTCCAGCACCCGCCGCAGCCCGGTGCGAAACACCGGGTGATCGTCGACCAGGAGCACTCGCCGTGCCAGCACAAACCATCCCTCCCCGCGTCCTGGCCCCGGCCGGGTTCGCAGCCGTGGCGGGCGCCATCCTCGCCTCGCCACCGAACCCGGCCTTGCGGCCTCGTCCCCATCTCCCGCACGGTTCGTCGCTTTGCGGGGCAGTCCGCGCCGGGCCGCACTCCCGATCGCGAACGACGACGATTCCCTGCCTCATGCTATGAGCCAGAGGAGGAAAAGGCAACGGACAGGATGGCACAGTGACCGGCTTGACATGCGTCGAAGCGGTGACGATGAGTCACCATGCCGAGGATTATGAGGAGACTAGCTTGGGCGTCGTCTCAAGTCCCGCAGGAGCAGCAGCAACCCGATGAGGGTCTTGGCATCCACGAGCTGGCCCGGTCCCGGCTCCACCAAACTCGGGATGTCCGCGAGCGGCGTCGGCGCCAGGCGGATCAGCTCGTCGGGGTCGATGGCGCCGCCGGCGGGCGCGCACGCGTCCGCGCGAAAGATCGTCAACCGCTCGTCGGTGTAGCCAGGAGAGGTGAAGTACGATGCCAGTTGCGTGAGGCGGCCTGCGCGGTAGCCGGTCTCTTCCACCAGCTCCCGCCGCGCGCACGCCTCGGGGGATTCCCCCGGCTCCAGCGTTCCAGCCGGCAACCCGAGCAGCGTCTGCCCGATGGTGTGGTGAGTCTGCCGCAGTAGCAGGACCTCACCCTCGGTCGTCACGCCCACGATCGCCACCGATCCCGGATGCTCGACCGTTTCGCGCGTCGTAATGCGCCCGGAGGGCAGCCGCACCTGATCCACCCGCACGTGGATCCACGCGCCATCGAACCCGCGGCTCGTCGACAACGTCTCGCCTTGAGGCGGATCACCAGGAACGCTGGGGGGTTGGGGCACGGCGCTCGACCTCGTCGCACACAGCGACGGCGCCCCATGTCGGGACGCCGTCTGGGAGGCGCCAGGCGGATTCGAACCGCCGATCAGGGTTTTGCAGACCCGTGCCTTACCACTTGGCTATGGCGCCACGCCGGGGTGGCCGCTGGTCAACGGCAGCCGAAAGTTTAGCACGA
>CALMZR010000038.1 GCA_937870845.1 uncultured Chloroflexota bacterium | reverse complement strand
CGCCCGCTGATCTCCCGCGCCTCCCGCGCCAGCCGCACCGCCTTCTTGTTGATCTCGGGCGCCTTCTCCGCCAGCCCGAACCCCTCCAGCTTGAAGCGGTTCGCCCCGAACGAGTTCGTCTCCAGCAGATCCGCCCCCGCCTCCAGATACGCCCGATGGACATCGAGCACCAGTTCGGGCCTACTGAGATTCAGCGCGTCGAACGACTCGTCCAACGACGCCCCCGAGGCATACAGCACCGTCCCCATCGCCCCATCGGCGAGCAACGGCCCAGCGGCAAGACGGTCGATCAGCGGGTGAGTCATGATAGATGCTCCGCGGGTGATGAGGAATCCGGTTGATGTCCCCAGCAATGCCGGTCATCGATCGGCCAAAGCCCCCCTCTCCCGTGCCCCACGGGCCGGGCGCCCTCTGGGCGGCGGGGTTGGGGGTGAGGGCCGGACTCGGCAACGAGGAAGTCACGAACCGGAGACCGGATAAGGCGTCCAGCATCATCAAACTGTACCCGACAGGCGCCTTGGCGAACTTGGACAACCGTGCTTTCTCCCCGAAGAACGCCAATGCGGCGCGGGCTCCGACAGCCCACGCCGCACCGGTGAATAGGGGGAAGCATGGCGGCCCCGGATCACCCGGGACCCGAGATCAGCTAGGCAGAGGCTTCTACTTCTTCGCTCTCCTCGTCCGCTTCGGACGCGTCGTCGCTTGCGTCGTCGTCCTGCCCGGGCCCACGCCCGCCGAACCATCCGTCATCGTCGCCGCGGCCACGCCCGTGGAACCCCAGCCCGTCGTCGCCGCGCCCGTGGAACGCGCGGATCATCATCCCGGGATGTCCACCAAACAGCATCGCCGGCCCCAGCGGGCTATCCGACGTCGCCACCATCGCCTTCAGCGCAGCCGTCGGGATCGGCATCGGCAAGTCGTCCTGGTTCAAGCCGTCGATGACCGAGATCATCGCCAGCCGGATCGCCCCATCGACCTCGTCCGCGCTCCCCGCCCCCAGCTCGCTCGCCAGCGCCGCCGTGAAGTCAGGGTAGAACCGCTCCGCCATCGCCTGCCGTCCTGCGAGCGGCCCTTCGCCCTCGTCCGTCGCGACATCGACGTCTTCCTTCGCCGCGACACCGTCCAGGCCCATGCCGCGCATGATCCGGGACCGGTCGTGCCCCATCAGCGGCCCCGGCCCCACCGGAACCTCGGCCGTCTCGATCAGCCGTTTCACGGCCGTCGCCTGCCCCGGCGTGACCAGGTCGTCGCCCGCGAAGCCGTCGACCACCGCCGCCAGCGCCGCCCGGATGCCGCTGTCCACCTGCGCCGCGTCGCCCGTCCCCAGCTCCTCCGCTAGCGCGGCCGTGAACGCGGCATACAGCTCGGCCTGCAGATCCTCGAAGCGGCCCTGCATCTCCGCCGCCTCGGCGGCGGACGGCGCCTCGGCGCTTTGCGCCCCGGCTGCCGGCGCCCCGCCCAAGGCCGCCGCCGTCATGCCCAGCCCGAGCCCGGCCACGCCCAACGTCGTCACAAAGCCCTTGCGGGAAAGGTATCGATCCACCGCGTTCCTCCTGACCGTATCGGGAGACCCATTGGCCACTCGCGGGCCATCTCCTTCCATGGTCCGAGGAACTCCTTACGATTCGCTGGGAGAGGACTGGGGAATCGTCGGGAGTCAGAGGCCCCACCAGGCAATGCCACAAAGAGACGGATGTCGCCGGCCTCTCCTCCAGGCGCCGTCGTCGCTTCGATCCGGCGATGCTCGGGCTCGGTGTTTGCTCCGCCCAACGCTGTGCGTCCTGTAGAGTCCTCTTGCTTTGCGATGTCCCGATCACACGCTGGGGTGACGGCTCCGCATGGCGAGAGAGTTCTACAGAATCGTCCGAGGTCCCGACCCGACGAGCGACGATTTTCGATCCGCCCGAGACGACGGTATGGCGCTTGTCGATCCCAGGTATCTACGAGAGGGGGCTGAAGGCGTCTCCGTATACGACGATCTCGATTACGCGCTGCAACATGCGCGGAGGAATCGGACGGGACTCGGGCGCTTCGTGGCCACGATCGTCATTCCCGACGACGGGAGCATTGAAGTCGCCAAGACCATGAGGAACCGCCGCCTCTTCACGGTCTATGCTGGCCCGGAGCAGATACTCGAACTCGTCCAAGGGCGTCCAATTCACGCGGAAGGGCGAAGTGAGGATTAAAGAGATGGACACGTTCTTCGAACTCCTCGATCTCGGATCGGGCAACGTCCTCGCCGATTTCGCGGACATCGACGAGGTGCTCGCCGCGCTCCGGCGAACTGCCGAGCGCCACGGTCAGCCAGCGATTCGAAACCTTTCCTTGATGCGTATCGAGGGCGACGACCAATTCCTGGTAGCCATGCAAGACCAACTCGCGGACTTCGTCGAGGACTTCACGCGCTCCACAACGTCCAGCAGCTCCGTGACGATTGGCGACTGAAATCCACCCTTAAGCATGCCGTATTGCCAGCCGTTGAGCGGTCCTTTCTGAGATTTCCGACGCCTCGGCGCTCGCCGCCAGCGGCAGCCACATCGTGAACGCCCTCCCCCGCCCTGGCGCTCTCTACCACGATCGTTTTCCCGTGCGCCCGCGCCAACGCGTCGACGACGCTCAGCTGTCCTGGGCGCGCGCCCCGATCCCGCCGAGCGAGGGATCGGTCACGCCAAGGGTAGTCACGAATGCCGTTCGATCGAGATAGCGACCCACTGCTCTCCCCCTGACCCATGTGGGAGTCGTCCCGGCCGCGTTTCGACCGTCTCACTCCATGGCCGGAGGTCAACCTTGGGATTCGCTGGGAACAACCTTGCGATGTGCCAGGATCATCCTATGAGACAAAGTCGCGATCGTCGCGGCCCCGGTCCCGATCCCGGTCGCCGCGGTCTCGGTCGGGATCGTTGGGCTCGTTGCGCCGGGCGTCCGTGACGAAGGCCAGATTGTAGTCACCGCCGCTCGCGTCGGCGATCGCCGTGCCGCCGTCGGCCGACACCGACAGACTGGTCGCGTTCCCCACCGCGCCGCCGTCGACGCCCACGCTGCCGTAGGTGTCTCCGACCCCAATCGCATTGTCGGCGTTGCCACCGCTGTTGACGTCGCCAATACCGGCCGCGCCGCCGTTGGCGCTCGCCGTGGCGACCCCCCCATTGCCGGCGCCCGCGATGTCGGTTCCCGCATCGTCCGCCAGCACGGCCTTCGTCCCCAGCACGGCGCTCACGGCGCTCGCGAACAGACCCTTCGCGGTCTCCATCGCCCCCACCCCTGGCTTCCCCTCCACCCGGAGACCAAACACCTCCGAGCCGATTCACCAGCAGTCCCCGAGCCGGCGTCTCGCCCAGATTCTTATACCAGATCGCTTCCCAATTCGTAACGCCTTTGCCAACGATCCTCTTGCTCGCCTGCCGCCGTCGGGACCACCGCGTTGCAAAGGGGTCCGCAAGCGCGGTCCAACCCCACGGCCGAGACGACCAGCTTCGCGCGGGCGCCCGAGATCAGGCGGATGCGGTTTCCGAAGACGCCAGCGGCAACCGCATCGTGAACGCCGTCCCCCGCCCCGGCGCGCTCTCGACCGCGATCGTCCCCCCATGCGCCCGCACCAGCGCGTCGACGATGCTCAGCCCCAACCCCGCGCCCCCCGCCGCCGTCCGCCCCCGCGCCGGGTCGCCCCGCCAGAACCGCTCGAAGATGCGCGGCTGCTCCTCGGCCGGGATCCCCGGCCCCTCGTCCGCCACCGTCACCTCCGCCCACGTCCCGTTCCGCCGCACGCTCACCCGCGCCGCGGATCCGCTCGGGGTGTGCGCCCGCACGTTCGCCAGCAGATTGTCGATCGCCTGCCGCAATCGGATCGGATCGCCGCTCACCACCGCCGACCCCGCCAGCTCGCGCGCCAGCGGCCGCTCCGGGTCCGCCGCCGCGAAATCCTCGGCCGCCTCCCGCGCGATCCGCACCAGATCGACCGGCTCCTTCTCCAATGGCCGTCCCTGGTCCGTGCGCGCCAGCAGCAGCAAGTCGTCCACCAGCCGCGCCATCCGCGCCCCCTCGCTCTCGATCCGCCTCATGGCGTTGCCCACCGCCTCCGGTGTCGGCAAGGCCCCCTGCCGGTACAGCTCGGCATACCCGCGCAGCGACGTCAACGGCGTCCGCAGCTCGTGCGCCGCGTCGGCCACAAAGCGGCGCAGCCGCGCCTCCCCCGCCTCCCGCGCCCGGATGCCCGCCTCGATCTGCCCCAGCATTTCGTTCAGCGCCGTCCCCAGCCGTCCCAGCTCCGTCTCCGGATCGGCGTCCGGCACGCGCCGGCTCAGATCCCCCGCCGCGATCGCCGCCGCCGTCTCCACCATCCGGTCCACCGGCCGCAACCCGCGCCGGATCACCCACCAGCTCGCCAGCGCCGCCGCGGCCAGCGCCGCGCCCCCGACCAGGACGAGCCCGCGCATCAGCGAGGCCACCGCCTGCTCGACCGGCCGCAACGACGACGCGGTGACCAATGTCACGCCCCCCGGTCCCTGCCGGATCAGCACCCGATACCGTTGCGAATGGTCGATGGCCGGCAGGGTCACGATCGTGCCGTTCAGCGCGGTCGCCTCGGGCCCCGGGATCGCCGGTAGCGCCGGCGGTGGATCGGGAGAGTCGCCATACCCCGACGGCCGGCTCTCCAAGAGCTGGCCTCTCGGCCCGTAGACGAACAGCGCGACGTTTCTCCCCGCGACGTCGGGAATGACGAAGACGTCATCGCCGCGCTCGCCCCGTTCCGGAGACGCGTCGTCACCGTTTTCGAATCCCGGGCCGTCGCCATCCTTTGGGCGGTCGAAGCGGCCATGGAGCCGCTCGGCCAAGGCCGCGATGGGCTGCACCGAGGTCACGAGCCGGTCGTCGATCTGCGCCGTCAGCGTGGCGCGGGTGACGCGCGTCATCGCCGCCCCCAGCGCCACCAGCGTCAGCGCCAGCACCACCGCCACCCCGATGGCGATGCGCGTGCTCAGACTCACCGGTTCGCCTCCATCACGCCCGGCTCCGGCTCGCGCAACGAGTACCCCACCCCACGCACCGTCCGGATCAGCCGCGCGTCGCGGTCGTCCAGCTTGCGCCGCAGATAGCTGATGTACGTCTCCACCCCGGACGGCTCGATCGCGTACCCGTAATCCCACACATGCTCGATGATCTGCGCCCGGCTCAGCACCCGCCCCGCGTTGCGCATCAAATACCGCAGCAACCGATACTCCGTCGGCGACAGCTCGATCTCCCGCTCCCCGCGCCACACCCGATGCGCGTCGTCGTCGAGCGTCACATCCCCCACCGTCACCCGCGCCCGCTCGGCGACCCGCCCCCGCCCCCGCCGCAGCATCGCCTCGATGCGCAAGACCAGCTCTTCCAGGCTGAACGGCTTGGTCAGGTAGTCGTCGCCGCCCCCAGTGAACCCCTCCCGCAGATCCGCCGGATCGTCCCGCGCGGTCAGAAAGATGACCGGCACGTCGTCCCCCGCCTCGCGCAGCTTGCGCGTCAGCGCGAACCCGTCCAGCCCCGGCAGATTGACATCCAGCACCAGCAGATGCCACGAGTTGTTGCGCGCCTGCGCCAGCCCCTCCGGCCCGCTCGCCGCCGTCTCCACCGTAAACCCGGTGAAGCGCAGCGCGGTGGTGACGAGGTCGCGAATCGGCTCTTCGTCCTCCACCAGGAGGATCCGCTCTTCCCGGCTTCCCAGATCGCGCATGGCTGACTCTCGGAGTCGTAAGTCGGGAGTCGTAAGTCGTAAGTAAGATGCCCAGAGCCGAAGCTAGGCAAGCACCGCCGACCATCGAGCGTTGCCAGCCGTCGCGTCCGGCAACCACGCTCGTCCAACCGCGTACGACTTACGACTTACGACTTACGACTTACGACTTACGACTTACGGCTCTCCGACTCGCCGTCTTCGTCCTGCATCCCCTGCATCCCGTACGCGGCGACCCCGCCCAGGACCGCGCGGGCCAACGGGCTTTCCAGCAGCGCCCGAAAATCGGCCTCCGTCGGCGCCTGGCCGGACCCGGACGACGGCGCCCGCGCCCCGCTCCGCTGCAGATCGTCGAGCACGGAGCCAAGATCGACCCCGCTGGCAGCGCCGCCACCCATCAGTCCCCCGAGCAAACTACCGAACGGATCCGCGGCCGCATCGCGGGTCTCCGCCGGAGCCGCCGTCGCGGAGCCCGCGCCCGGCTGTCCCGCCTTGTACTGCTGCATGATCGCCAGGAAATCGTCGCGCTGGCTCGGCGGCAAATGCTCCAGCGTCTTCTGCATCGCGGCCCGAAACTCCGCCGGCGTCATCTCCTCGCGCATCTCGCGCAGATGCGCGATCGCCTCTTCGGTCGTGAACCCCTCCGTCGGGTCGCCGGTCGTGTACCGCTCAACGAAATCGTCCCGCGTGCGCCGATGCTCCTGATCGGCCTTCCGCTGCCGTCGCGCCTCCCGCCGCGCCTCGCGGTCGGGATCGGCCGCCTCCGCCGTCGCCCCTGCCGCCGCAGGCTCGTCTCCGCCGAAAAGATCCTTGAGCATCCTGTCCACCGGAGTGTCCTTTCACGCCTGCCGAACCGATGCGACATCCCGCATCTCACCCTAGCACACCGCGGCCCGCACGGCCGCCCCTGAGGCACGATCGGCGGACGGCTCCAGCCAATGCGGCTGCGTCGCCGCCGTCGCCACCTCCTTCGAGGCCGCCTGCGTCGACCGCAACTCCGCCTGCGACCTCGATAAGCCCTGCTTCAGCGACGACGACTGCCCCGCCCGCAGCGTCTGCATCCGCGGCTGCAGCGATCCCCCAACCCCGCCCGACCCCAACCGCAACCCCAACCGCTGCTCCACCCCGTGCAATTGAGCCGGGTGACGGGTGGTGGGCTGTGGGTGAACGTGCGAACCGCAGACTTCTCACCCGACACCCGTCACCCGTCACCCGTCACCCGTCACTCACGTATACCCTGGTATACTCGGCAGCAATCGGGAACCCGACGAACCGGCTGGAGACGCGGTGTGGCCATCGACCGTGGCGCCTCGACCCCGCTCTACGTCCAACTCAAGGACGCCCTCGTCAGCGAGATTGGCGCCGGCGACCTGAAACCGGGCGACCGCGTCGGCTCCGAATCGGAGCTGGAGCGCCAGCACGGCGTCAGCCGCATCACCGTCCGCCAGGCGCTCAAGACCTTGGTCCAGGAGGGCGCGCTCTACCGCGTCCCCGGCAAGGGCACCTACGTCGCCGCCCGTAAAGTCGCCCCCCTCGCCGCCTTCACCAGCTTCTCCGAGAACATGCGGGCGCAGGGCCTTACCCCCTCCTATCGCCTCCTCGCCGCCGAGGTAATAGACCCGCCTCTCCCCGTCCGCCAGGAGCTCCGCCTCGGCGATCGCGGCCGCGCCTTCCGCATCGAGCGCCTCCTCCTCGCCGACCGCCAGCCCATCGGCCTCCAGGACGGCTTCTACCCGGAACGCATCTTCGGCCCCGCCGCGGGGCAGATCGACCCAGCATCGCTGGCCGAAGGTTCGCTCTACGCGCACCTGGAGGCCACCCTCGATTCCCCGCTCGGCAAGGCCGAAGAGACGCTCGAACCGGCCATCGCCAACAGAAAGGAGGTGGAGTTGCTCGGCATCGCTCCGGGAGCGCCCGTGCTCGTCCTACGCCGGGTGTCGTACCTGGCCAATGGCGAACCGGTCGAATCGGTGAAACTCGTCTTTCGCGGCGATGCCTATCGGTATCGCGTCAGCCTGCATCGCGAGCAACGAACGGGTAAATGACGGCGCGCCGAGCGCGCTTGGGGCGCAGCGACGCCCGGAGGTCGTGCCATGTTTCGGGATCACCAACTCCGAGAGATCGATTGCCTCCTCGATGACTACGTCCACGGCCGCCTGACACGCCGCCAATTGGCGTCTCGCGCCGCCAGGCTGGGCGGCCTTGGTCTGGCGCTCGTGGCCCTGGCCCCGGAGCTGCGTCCGGCCCAGGCCGCGCCCGCGCGGCTCCGGGGCCGCGCCGCCCGCTCCTCCGTCATGCAGGACACGCAGCCTATCTCGAACATGACCAACGAGGAGCTGCTCGCCTTCTACGAAGACGTCCTCCCTTTCACCGACATCCTCCCCATGGAGGCCGGCGAGGTCGGCGCCGACCCGATCGTCATCGGCTTCTCCCAGACCGGCTTCAACCACCCCTGGCGCGTCGAGATGATCAAGTCGGCCCAGGCCGAGGTCGCCCGCCACCCCAACGTCTCCATGGTCATCACCGACGGCAACGTCGACATCAGCAAGCAGAACAACGACGTCGACGACCTCCTCGCCCAGGACGTCGACGCCGTCGTCATGAGCCCGGTTGAATCCGCCGGCCTCGCCCCCGCCGCCCTCAAAGTCATGGCCGCCGGCAAGCCGTTGATCCTCCTCGACCGCGACGTCGAGGTCGAAAAGACCGTCTTCATCGGCCAGAGCAACGTCACCATGGCCAAAGGCGTCGCCGACGTCATGGTCGAGATGCTCGGCGGCGAGGGGAACATCGTCGAGCTGACCGGCCTCATCGGCTCCTCCCCCGCCATCGACCGCCAGAAGGGGATGTACGAAGCCCTGGCCGAAGCCCCC
>CALMZR010000037.1 GCA_937870845.1 uncultured Chloroflexota bacterium | reverse complement strand
CGATCGGCCCTTCGGCGACCGACCCGGCGGCGACCGGCCCGGCGGCGGCCGTGGCCCAGGAGGGCCGGGCGGCGGCCGCGGCGGGCCGGGTGGCCGCGGCGGGCCGCGCCGCGGCGGCGGCGGCGGGCGCTTCGGCGGCCGGCGCAAGGTCTGCGGCTTCTGCGTCGACCAGATCGGTGAGGTGGACTACAAGGACACCCCGCGCCTGCGCCGCTACATCTCCGAACGGGGCAAGATCGAGCCGCGGCGCAAGCTCGGCACCTGCGCCAAGCACCAGCGCTCGCTGACGACCGCCATCAAGCGGGCGCGCCACGTGGCGCTGCTTCCCTTCACCACCGCCAGCCGGTAGAGGGTGATGGGGTGTTTGGGTGACAGGGCGCCAGGGAGCAAGAATTGGCCACTGTCCGTCCTTCTCGATCCGCGAGAAGAGACGGGTGGCGACCTTTCGTCTCCATTGACCCCAACACCCTGACACCCCAACACCCTCGTTGCGCCGACTCGGGAGCACGGCAGGCATGCAGCGACGCGGCGACCAATCGATCAGGGCCAGGATCGCCCGCGCCCGGGCCCGCGCCACGGGCCGGCGTCAGACCGCCTCACCGCGCCCGGTGGTCCGCAAGCGGCGGGTGCCGCGGCGCGAGATCGAGGCGCGTCGGCAGCGCATGCTGCGCTGGGGCGTCGCCATCGCCGGCATCGTCGTGCTCGTCCTCGTCGTCGGTGGACTGGCGTACGAGAACCTCATCAAGCCCAACCAGACCCTGGCCACGGTCGGCACGGAGACGATCTCCCGCCAGGAGTACTGGCAGTGGCAGGCGAACAATCTGTTCGAGCAGGCGCAGCAGTACCAGGACTTCGCCCAGTTCGTCGGCCCCGACCAGCGAGACCAATACCTCGCCTTCGCCCAACAGACGCTGGCCCGCGTGCCCGAGGTGTGGGGCAGCACGGACGTCGACCCCACGGCGCTACAATCGATGATCGATGGGCAAATCTTCGTGCAAGGTCTCGACGACCTCGGCCTGGAGATGACGCCGGAGGAGGTGGAGACCTTCGCCCTCAACCGCTTCGCCCCGCCCGGCGCGCCCCTGATCCCGCCCAGCCCCACCCCGACCTTCACCGCCGAGCGCGCCGCCATAGCCACCAGCACGGCGGAAGCGTTCCTGGCCACGCCGATCGCCACCCCCGTCGCGGGCGCCCCGGCCGCCGCCTCGCCCGTCGCCTCGCCGTCGCTGGCCGCGACGCCCATTGCCTCTCCGCTTGCCGGAACGCCGGGCGCGACCCCGATCGCGGCCGCGAGCCCGGCCGCTCCCCCCGCCACGCCCAATCCGGCCGAGGCGCGGGCCACCGCTGAAGCGGGCTTTGAGCTGTTCGCGACCGATTTCTTCGACGTCGCGCATCTGTCGCGCGACGACTACGAGCGGCTGATCGCCGCGCCCGCGTTGGCGCGACAGAAAGTCACCGACGCGTTAGCCGCGGAGATCGGGCAGAGCGCCCCCCAGGTCCGTGCCTCGCACATCCTCCTCCCGACACGGGAGG
Organism: uncultured Chloroflexota bacterium; assembly: GCA_937870845.1. Classification (GTDB taxonomy): domain Bacteria; phylum Chloroflexota; class Chloroflexia; order Thermomicrobiales; family UBA6265; genus JACCXM01. Next base: position 7,040 of record CALMZR010000037.1, on the reverse strand, counting down.
CGGCGGAGGCGGCCCGCGCCCGCATCGTCGATGGCGGTGAGGCGTTCGCCGCCGTCGCGGCGGAGGTCTCCACCGACCAGGGCACCGCCGGCAACGGCGGCGATCTCGGCTGGTTCACGCGGGAAGAGATGGTCGAGCCGTTCGCCGAGGCCGCGTTCGTCCTGGAACCGGGCGCCATCTCGGAGCCGGTCGAGTCGGAGTTCGGCTGGCACCTCATCCGCGTCGAGGAGGCCGACCCCGATCGGCCGCTGACCGACAGCCAGATCAACCGCCTGCGCCAGGCCGTCGTCGATGACTGGCTGGACGAACAGCGCGCCTCTCTGGCCATCTCCGCCGGTCTGCCGCCCACGCCGACCCCATTCGCCAGCCAGTTCCAGCCACCGGTTGGCGCCCCGCCGCCGCCAACCCCGACGCCGCTCCCGGCCACGCCGGTCGGGTGAGCGAGCTATCGGCTATCGGCTATCAGCTAATCAGTCGGAAGCGCTACATGGGCCCGTCGTTTCGAGAGGGACTCGGCCGACACCCAGCAACTCCTGCTGATAGCTGATAGCCGATAGCTCGCAGCCCGCCAAGCCGCCCGTGCTATCCTGAAAACTGGCTCAAGCGGTGATGCGGGGGAGACCCCGCGGCGAGTGGAACCCGAGAGTGATGTCCGAGCGCGGTCGCGGCTCCGAGCCCCTGGACGACGATCTCGGCGGCGACGACGCCGCGGAGCAGCCAGCGTCCGCCGAGTTCCCCGTTCCCCCAACCGCGCCGCGGCCGATCGCGCCGTACGATCCCTACCGTCCATCTGATGCCGCCTCGCGCGTCTCGCGGCGCAACGTCGCGGCCGAGGAGATCGACCTGCGGCGGTCGCGCGGCGCCGATCGGGGCCCGTTCCTACCCGACGACGATCCGCTCAGCGCCGAGGCCTGGCAACTCGAGCTCGACGAGATCGACGAGCCTGGCGAGGAGCTGGACATCGAGCGCATCGGACCGGTTCGCGCGCCCCAGCCCGCGCCGCGGCGGACGCGGCGACAACCGGCATCGGAGCGGCCCCGGCGCGACGCAGGGACCGCCGCGGGCCGGGCGCCGCGGCGCAGCCGGCCCGCAGCCGCCGCGCGCCAGCGGCCGGCGGTGACGTTGGCGGTCCCGCGCGCGGTCTCCGGCGCGTCCCTGGTTGCCGATCAGACGATGCTGGCGCTGCTCGGCATCAACATCGCCAGCATTCTGATCATGGCCCTGCTGCTCGGGGTGCGGCTGGGCGGCCTCCCCGCCACGATGGCGCTGCGGCTCGACGCGGCCGGGAATCCCGCGCTGTGGGGACCGCCGGGTGTGCTGTGGCGGCTGCCGCTGATGTCGCTGTTCATCACGGTCATGTTTCTGGTCGTCGCCTGGTTCGTGCATCCGCGCGACCGCTTCGCGGCGCGCTTCGCGCTGGCGGCGGCGGCCGTGGCCCAGGTCGTCGCCTGGGCGGCCGTCATCTTGCATCTGGCGTGACGAGGCCCGCACTCGATCTCGCACACGGGAGGATGACCGCGTTGACGCACGTGAAAGAATCGCCGTCGCCGGCGTGCTGCTCGGGGCGCTGGCGGCGTGCAGCCCGGCCGGGGCCCAGAACACCCCCACGCCGGCGGCGGAAACGACCGACGTCTTCGACCCCGCCGTGGCCGCAGCGACCCCCATCGCCGGCGTCGAGACCTTCGACGTCGCCTCCGCCGGCCACACCGCCGACGACGTCGACTACGCGCAGGATCCCCCGGCGGGCGGCCCGCACGACCCCTCCTGGCAGAAGCGCCAGGTCTACGCCGCCCCCATCCGGGCCGAGCACGCCGTCCCCTCCCAGGAGCACGGCGCCGTCTGGATCACCTACCAGCCCGACTTGCCGGACGAGGATGTGGAGGCGTTGGCCGCCTACGCCGAGGACCAGCCGCACGTCCCGATCGTCCCCTACCGGACCTGGACGACCTGGTCGTCGCCTCCGCCTGGGGCGCCCAGCTCCGCCTGGACGAGGTTGCCGACCCCCGCCTCCAGGAGTTCATCGACCGCTACGCCGGCAACGGCCCCGAGCGCGGCGCGACCTGCGACAGCGGCGTGGAGGAGACCGTTGGGTGACGGGGTGACAGGGTGACGGGGTGACAGGGGCTTCTTCGTCGTTCTCCCTGTCACCTTGACACCCCAACACCCCGTCACCCTTCGTCGGGCGCGATCAGCTCCGGCCCGTTGTTGCGGGTGTTGTTGACCGCGGTGCTGACGGGGTAGAGGCGCATCTCGTCGGCGGGGTAGGGCTGCAGCAGCCGTTCCACCTGGAGCGGGTCGTCGACATCGCGCGAGACCCACTCCTCCTCGTCCTCGCGGCGCAGGATGACCGGCATCCGCTCGTGCAGCGGCGCCACCAGCGGGTTGGCCCCGGTGGTGATGATGGTGAAGGAGCCGGCGGCGGCGTTCTCCTCGTCGTGGGTCAGATCGTAGAGGCCCGCCAGCCCCCAGAGTTCACCGTCGTCGGAGGTCAGGTAGTAGGGCTGCTTGCGGCCGTCGAGCTTGCGCCACTCGTAGAAGCCGCTGGCGGGGACGATGCAGCGCTTGGCCTTGACCAGACCGCGGAACATCGGCTTCTCCTGCAACGTCTCGGCGCGGGCGTTGATCGGCGCCACCGGCGCCTTGCCGTCCGGCCGCTTCCAGCGGGGGATCAACCCCCACTGCATCGGGACGGCCGTGCGCTCCCCCTCGGCGTTCTCCACGATGACCGGCAAGAGCTGGCTGGGCGCGGCATTGTAGGTGGTCCACTCGGGGAAGAGATCGGCCGGGATCTGGCGCAGTTGGAAGCGCTCCGACAGCTCCGTGGTCCCTTCGATGACGTAGCGTCCACACATGCGTTGCATCCTTTCCTGGGGCGATTGGCTCGACAAGTATAGAACAGATGTCCTATTCTTGACGGGTCGAAACGCCGCGCCAACCCATCGCGCTGGTGAAGCGCGGGCCAGCGAGCGGGCCGCCAAGTGGTCTCATGGTATACTCACATCCTCGGATGGCGCATGATACGGTGGTTTTCTCGCCAGCCGGCGGCCGTTTCGCTCACTCGTCCCCCTTCGTGCCTTGGCCCCTGGTGGGCGGAGTCGTACCCGTGAAAGCACAATCCCCTGCAACACCCGCGATGCGCATCCTGGCCGGCGTCCTGCTCGTGCTCGGCGTGGCGCTGACCGTCGGCGCCCTCTTCGCCGACGCCCTCAACATCGGCGGCGGCGAAGGTCTCGGCTGGAAGCAGCTCATCGGCGTCGTCGTCGGGCTGGTGCTCACCCTCCTGGGCGGCGCCTGGCTGATCCAGCCGCCGACCTCGCGCGGCATCGATCGCCCGCTGGAGTGAATCCGGCCAACAACGCGGACTCGCCGGCCAACGGCGCGTTGCACCCGCGCTTCGGCGCGGCGGGGATTGAATCAAACGAGTGAATCCGGGGTAGGATCGCAACTGGCTGCAACGGGATGGAGCCCCTGACCGGGGCTCCGTCGTTTCTGGGGCGCGGCCGACGCCGACGCTCCCGCTGGGAGGGGACGGGGCATGTCGCAACCGAACGCCGGCGCCGAGAACCAGGCCGAGGCCGTCGCCGCGGCCGAGCGCGCCAGCCGCTGGCCGCGCAGCACGCGCCCGATGGGCTTCGGCGCGATCCTGGCCATGGCCGAGAGCTCGGCGTTCGGCGACGAGACGCCGCGCTTCGCCGACATCCTGGAGATGACCCGCGTCGCCAACGACGTCGGCTTCGAGGCCGTCTGGATCATCGACCACTTCCTTTTTCGCGCTCAGCCCGACGACCAGTTCCCGATGCCGGGCACACCCGACGAGCGCGGCGTCTGGGAGTGCTTCACCACCATGGCCGGGCTCGCCGGCGCCACCGAGCGCATCCAGATCGGCTCGCTGGTCGCCTGCACCGGCTTTCGCAATCCCGGCCTGGTCGCCAAGATGACCGAGACGATCGACGACATCAGCGGCGGGCGGACGATCCTGGGCCTCGGGGCCGGCTGGCACAAGCCGGAGTACGACGCCTTCGGCTACCCCTTCGACCACCGCGTGACCCGCTTCGAAGAAGCCATCCGCATCATCGCCCCGCTGCTGCGCGACGGCCGCGCCGACGTCGCCGGCAAGTTCTTCCAGGCCGCTGACGCCGTCAACCGCCCGCGCGGTCCCCGCCCGGCCGGCGTGCCGATCCTGGTCGGCAGCAGCGGCGAGCGGATGCTGCGCATCATCGCCCGCCACGCCGACGCCTGGAACACCGTCTGGCACGGCTCGCCCGAGGCGATCGTCGCCCAGATGGCCGCCGTCGACGCCGCCTGCGCCGAGGTCGGCCGCGACCCGGCCACGCTGGTGCGCACCGCCGGCGGCAACATCGCCATGCCCGGCTACACCGGCCGCCGCCCCGACCCGATCGAAGGCAGCGACGCGCAGATCGCCGAGACGATCGCCCGCTTCCGCGAGCTGGGCATCCAGCACTTCGTGGCCGGGCTGGATCCCTGCACGCCGCGGAGCCTGGAGCGGTTTGGGCGGATCATCGAGCTGGTCGACGCGAGCGCGCCGATTTCGTAGGAACGGTCTATACTTCACCCACAACGATTGCGCCGCCGATGCTGAATCCGGCGGCGGCGTGGCAACCAACGGAGGCCAATATGATCACCCAGCAACTGCGCAAGACTGGCAACAGCTACGTCGTGACCGTGCCGAAGGAAGAAGTCGATCGGCGGGGCTGGCAGGAAGGCCAATTCCTGGCGGTGCAGTTGACGGAACTGGAGATCCGGCCGGTGCTCAGCCCCGAGCTCGGCGCCATCGTGGATGAATTGATCGACGAGCATGAGGACGCCCTGCGTTACCTTGCCGAGCGTTGACCCATGCGCGAAACGCAATACCTCAGCCTTGCGGATGTGATAGCCATCCACGAGCGCGCGATGCGGCGATTCGGAGCCGCGCCAAACCCGTTGCGCGACGAAGGGCTCCTGGAATCAGCCGTCATGCGGCCGCGGATGGCGGCCTACTACGAAGGCGCGGACCTCGTCCGGCAAGCGGCCTTGCTCGGCGTCGGCATCTCGCAGGCGCAGGCATTTCTCGATGGCAACAAGCGAACCGCGTACCTGGCGCTCAACACGTTCCTGCGCATCAACGGATTCACGTACAGCGGTGAGCGCCTTGCCCTGGCCCAACAGTTCGAGCGGTTCGCAGAGCGATCCAACGACGCCGAGGCGGCCATCGACGCCTTCGAGGCGTGGCTGCGCGAGCGCGTCCAACCACGGTGAGGTTGGAAACAAGACGTTCGTGCCCGATGGCGCCGAGCGGCAGCGGCTTTCCGACCGGAGGACAGCGCCGATGCCCACCTGCGCCTGGGGGCCAGGGCGTGACCACCTGCCAGATTCGGTAGTGGCGCCGGAGCGGATTTCCGCCGACCATTGACCGTGAACACAGGGCCGGCGGCCGGCTCTCGTCAGCGCAACCAAGGAGGTTCCATGTCGGAGAGCGAGCAGCAGGACCTGACGCCGGACCCCAGCAACTTCAACCAGCAGATCATCGACGAGTTCCGCGCCAATGGCGGCAAGGTCGGCGGGATGTTCGAAGGCGCGCCGATGCTCCTGTTGACGACCACCGGCGCCAAATCGGGGCAACCCCGGGTCTCCCCGCTCGTCTACTCCACCGACGGCGACCGCATGGTGATCATGGCGAGCAAGGGCGGGGCCCCGACCAACCCCGACTGGTTCCACAACCTGCGCGCCAACCCCGAGGTGACGTTGGAAGTCGGGACCGAGACGTTCCCCGCCCGCGCCTCTGTGCCGGATGGTGAGGAGCGGCAACGGCTGTGGGACCAGATGGCAGCCCAGATGCCGGGGTTCGGCGATTACCAGCGCAACACGACGCGCGAAATCCCGGTGGTGGTGCTGGAGCGCGCTGATTAGGGCTGGTCCGAGGCGATGGCGCCCGAGGCGGGCGTGGCGGCCGGGCTTCGGGGTATCCAGGGAGCGAGGAGCGACATGGCGGGGAGCGACACGTTCAGCAGCGCCGATTTCAAGGCCTTCAACACCAATCTGATCGCCGAGTACCGCGCCACCGGCGGGCAGGTGAGCGGCATGTTCGCGGGGGCGCCGCTGCTGCTGCTGACCACCACCGGAGCCAGGTCCGGCCAGGAGCACGTGACGCCGCTGGTGTACACCACTGACGACGGGCGCATGGTGATCATCGCCTCCAAGGGCGGGGCGCCGGCCCACCCCGACTGGTTCCACAACCTCGTCGCCAACCCGGACGTCACCGTCGAGCTCGGAGCGGAGACGTTCGCGGCGCGCGCCTCGGTTCCGCACGGGGAAGAGCGGCAACGCCTGTTCGATCAGCAGGCGGCGCAGATGCCCAACTTCGCCGAGTACCAGCGCAACACGGCGCGGCAAATCCCGGTCGTGATCCTGGAGCGGATCGGGTAGCGCGTCGCTCATTCCAGGCTCCCGCTACGGGTCAAGCGATGATCGAGTACACCGATTCGCTAGCCGGCATCGAACCCCATCACCTGCACGGATTCTTCGTCGGATGGTGGCAGCCGCCGACGCCGGACAAGCACCTGCGCCTTCTTCGTGGGAGCGACCACGTCGTGCTGGCCATCGACGCGGAGGCGGGCCGCGTCGTGGGTTTCGTCACGGCGTTGACGGACGGGGTGCAGAGCGCATTCATCCCGCTGCTGGAAGTGCTTCCTGACTACCAGCGGCGCGGCATCGGGCAGGAGCTGATGCGCCTGATGCTGGACCGGCTGGACACGACTCCCAATGTCGACCTGATGTGCGACCCCGACGTCGTGCCGTTCTACGAGCGCTTCGGCATGATCCCGGCAACCGGCATGGTGCGCCGAGGGTGGATGGGGTAATCCGGAATCCAGGTGGCGGTTGGCGTCCTGGCCCGTCGGGAAGATTGCCAAGATTGCCAAGATTGCCAAGATTGCCAACTCGTGCGGGGAGGGGGTGGTTGGCAACCTTGCGTGCGGGCGAGGGGCGGCCGCGCCACCTCGGCGGCGTCCATCCGCAAATCGTACGACGGGTGGACGCGACGC
>CALMZR010000036.1 GCA_937870845.1 uncultured Chloroflexota bacterium | reverse complement strand
GGGGGGGGGGGGGGGGGGGGGGGGGGGGGGGGGGGGGGGGGCGGGGGGGGGGGGGGGGAGGGGGGGTGGGGGGGGGGGGGGGGGGGGGGCGGGGGCGGGGGGGGGGGGGGGGGGGGGCGGCGAAGACGGCGCGGACGACGCGCTCGTCGTCGAAGGCGGCGAGGTCGTCGTTGGCGCCGCCGCCGCGGGCGACGATGATGACGTCGACAGTGGGTTCGTTGTGGAAGGCGGCGATGGCGGCGACGATGCTGGCGGGCGCGCCGTCGCCCTGGACCTGGGCGGGGGAAAGGAGGAGCGCAGCCAGGGGGTAGCGGCGGCGGACGACGGTCTGGATGTCGTGCCAGGCGGCGCCGTGGGGGGAGGTGACGACGCCGATGATCCGGGGCCATTCCGGCAGCGGGCGCTTGCGGCGCTCATCGAAGAGGCCCTCGTCTTCGAGGCGCTGGCGGAGGAGCTCGCGCTCCAGCCAGGCGGCGCCGAGGCCGGCGGGGCGGATCAGGTCAACGACCAGTTGCAGGGAGCCGGAGCGGGGGTAGATGGAGAGGCCCCCGTGGATGGCGATCTGGGCGCCGATGCGGAGGGGCTGGTGCTGGCGGAGTGCCTGGCCGCGGAAGAGGACGCACTTGAGGCAGCCGTCGTCGTCGCGGAGGGTGAAGTAGGCATGGCCGGCGGCGGAGCGGCTGAGGTCGCCGACCTCGCCTTCAAGCCAGAGGTCGGCGTAGAACGGGTCCTGCTCCAACGTTTCGCGCAGGAGGTGGACGAAGGCGCCGACGGGGAGGACGCGGCCGTTCACGAACGGGCGCCTCGCGTCTGAGAGAGCTCGAAGAGGGGGGAGCCGTATTCGACGGGCTGGCCGTTGCTGACGAGGACGGCGGCGACCGTGCCGGAGCGGTCGGCGGCGATCTCGTTCATGATCTTCATGGCCTCGATGATGCCGACGGTCTGGCCGACGAAAACGTCGTCGCCTTCGGTGACGAAGGGGGGAGCGCCGGGGGTGGGGGAGGCGTAGAACGTGCCGATCATCGGGGCGGCGATGACGTGATGGTCGGGGGGCGCGGCGGCGGCGACGGGGGCGCAGGGCTCCGGGAGGGACGCAGGGTCGTGATGGGCGGCGCCTGAGTTGCGGCGTAGGCGGAGGGAGATCGGGCCGGCTTCGAGGTCGAGCTCGGAGATGTCGGACTGGCGCATGGCGGAGGCGAGCGATTTCACCAGCTCCGCCACGCCCTCGGCGGAGAGCGCGCCTGAATCCGTGCCGGCCTCCGGTTTCGACACTTAGCCGACTCGCTCGATGTACGCGCCGGTGCGGGTGTCGATTTTGAGGGTGTCGCCGGGGTTGATGAAGAGGGGGACGTTGACGACGAGGCCGGTCTCGAGGGTGGCGGGTTTGGTGGCGCCGCTGGCGGTGTCGCCCTTGAGGCCGGGATCGGAGTCGGTGACGGTGAGGTTGACGGCGGGGGGCAGCTCAATGTCGAGGGGTTCGCCCTGGTAGGTGAGGAGATCGACCACGTCGTTCTCGCGGATAAAGCGGGCGGTGTCTCCCATGGTCGAGGCGTCGAGGACGATCTGGTCGAAGGATTCGGTGTCCATGAAGTGGCGTTGGTCGCCGTCGGCGTAGAGGTACTGGACATGCTGGCGTTCCAGGCGAATCTGGGGGAAGCGGGCGCCAGCCTGAACGGTGTGCGTGGTGAGGGCGCCGGTGCGGAGATCACGCAGGGTCATGCGGACCTGGGCGGAGCCGCGGCCCTGCTTGTTGTGGGCGAAGTCGACGACTTTGACGAGGCGGCCGTCGAGCTCGAACGAGATGCCTTTGCGCAGATCACCGGTATCGATCATTCCTGAAGTCGTCTCCTACGTCTACTTCGGGGCCTGGGAGAGGGGCTCCACGCCTGTCTCGGTGACGACGCAGAGATCCTCGATGCGGATGCCGCCCCAGCCTTCGTAATACAACCCTGGCTCCACCGTCACCACGTGGCCCGGTTCGAGCACGTCGTCGGAGGTCTTGCCCAACGACGGGAACTCGTGGACGAGCAGGCCGACGCCGTGCCCGAGGCCGTGGATGATGTGCGCCTCCTCGCCGGCGGCGACGAGCGCGTCGCGGGCGGTGGCGTCGGCGTCGCGGCCGGTCATGCCGGGTTTGATGCTGGCGAGGGCCGCGGTTTGCGCTGCCAGCACCGTATTGTATCTGGCCTCGTACTCCGGGGAGGGTTCTCCCACGACGATGGTGCGGGTGAGGTCGGCGCTGTAGCCGTCGACCTGAGCGCCCATGTCGATGACGATCGGCTCGCCGGCCTCGATGGGGCGGTCGGTGGGATCGTGGTGGGGGCGGGCGCCGAAGGGGCCAGAGGCGACGATGGTGGGGAAGCCGGGGCCGTCGGCCCCGAGCTCGCGCATGGCCAGCTCGAGGCGCCAGACGAGTTCGCGCTCGGTGACGCCGGGGGCGAGGGTGGCCGTGGCAGCGAGGAAGGCGGCGTCGGTGATGCTGGCGGCGCGGGCGATGGACGCGATCTCGGCGTCGTCCTTGCGGGCGCGGACGAGGTGGAAGGCGATGCCGGCGGGGATGAGAGGGATGGACCCGGCCGCTTCGGTGAGGACGGCGTGGTCGGCGACGATCATGGCGCGGTCTTCGAAGGCGGCGCGCTTGACGCCGGACTTCTTCAGCAGCTCGCCGAGGAACTGGGGCCAGGGTTGCTCCCAGGGCGCAGCCGTGACGGGGGCGCGGACGGAGCCTTCGGCCCAGGGGATGTTGGTGGGGCTGGTGTAGAGGCCGGCGTCGTCGCCCGCGACGAGGAGGAAGCCGGAGGACTCGTCGGGGGCGTGGTCGACATCGGGGAAACCGGAGAGATAGCGGCGGTTGGCGGGGTGGGTGACGATCGCGGCGTCGGCGTCGAGGGTGGCCATGGCCTCGCGGAGGCGGCCGATACGATCGGTCATTCGCTGGGCTCCCGCGTGGTGTGACGTTCGTTCAGGAATCGGAACGCCAGTTCGTAGCCTGTGGGGCCGAGGCCGGCGATCTGGCCGACGACGACGGGGGCGGTCACCGAGTGGTGGCGGAATGCTTCGCGGGCGTGGATGTTAGAGAGGTGGACCTCGACGGTGGGTGTGGCGACGGCGGCGAGGGCGTCGCGGAGAGCGATGCTGTAGTGAGTGAGGGCGCCGGGGTTGATGATGATGCCGATGGCGCCAGGGCCGAGTTGCTGGATGGCGTCGACGAGGGCGCCTTCGTGGTTGGACTGGACGTGGCGGATGGCGGTGGGTGGCTGCGCGTTTGCGGCGAGGGTGGTGAGGGCGTCGATGATCTGGGGGAGGGTGGTGACGCCGTAGATGCCGGGTTCGCGCGTGCCGAGGAGGTTGAGGTTGGGGCCGTTGAGGACGAGGATGTATGGCGCCGGGGGATGGTTGTCGGCCATCTAGCGCACCATCCGACGGTGAGTTCCGGCATGCGCGGGCGGATGAGGAGTGTAGGGGCGCTGACTCCCGTTGTCTTCAGCCAGACCAGCAAGGGCGCAGACTGCCACGGATCAGGCCAGCACCGGGTCGACGGCGGTGATGCGGCGGAGCTCGATGATCTGGTCGCGGAGGAGGGCGGCTTTTTCGAACTCGAGGTCGCGGGCGGCGGCTTTCATCTGCGATTCGAGCTCCTTGATCATGCGCAGCAGCTCGTCGCGGGGGATCTCGGCGATGATGCCGGGTTTGCCGCCGCCGGCGGAATACCCGGCGCTCTCTTCGGCGACCGCCTTGACGCGGTCGGTGATGTCCTTGATCTCCTTGACGATGCCGCGGGGAACGATGCCGTGGCTTTCGTTGTGCTCGATCTGGAGGGCGCGGCGGCGGTAGGTCTCGTCGATGGCGGCGCGCATGGAGCGGGTCATCGTGTCGGCGTACATGATGACCTGGCCGTCGACGTGGCGGGCGGCGCGGCCGATGGTCTGGATGAGGGAGCCTTCGGAGCGGAGGAAGCCCTCCTTGTCGGCGTCGAGGATAGCGACGAGGGAGACCTCGGGGAGGTCGAGCCCCTCGCGGAGGAGGTTGATGCCGACGACGACGTCGTGGACGCCGAGGCGGAGGTCGCGCAGGATTTCGACGCGCTCGAGGGTGTCGATCTCGCTGTGCAGGTAATGGGTGCGGATGCCCATCTCCTTGAGGTAGTCGGAGAGATCTTCGGCCATGCGCTTGGTGAGGGTGGTGACCAGGGCGCGCTGACCCTGGGCGACGCGGCTGTTGATTTCGCCCAGGAGGTCGTCGATCTGGCCTTTGGTGGGGCGGACGGAGATGGCGGGGTCGATGAGGCCGGTGGGGCGAATGACCTGCTCGACGACCTGCTGGCTATGCTCCTGCTCGTAGGGGCCGGGGGTGGCGGAGACGAAGACGGCCTGGTTGATCATGCGCTCGAACTCGGGGAAGGTCAGGGGGCGGTTGTCGCGGGCGGAGGGGAGGCGGAAGCCGTGCTCGACGAGGACATCCTTGCGCGAGCGGTCGCCGCCGAACATGCCGCGGACCTGCGGCAGGGAGATGTGCGACTCGTCGATGATGGTCAGGTAGTCGTCGGGGAAGTAGTCGAGCAGCGTCGAGGGTTGCTCGCCCGGCTTGCGGCGGGAGAGGTGCATGGAGTAGTTCTCGACGCCGGCGCAGTAGCCGGTCTCCTGGAGCATTTCGAGGTCGTACATGGTGCGCTGGCGGAGGCGGGCGGCTTCGAGGACTTTGCCTTCGGATTCGAGCTCCTGGAGGCGATCTTCCAACTCCTGCTCGATGTCCTTGATGGCGGCTTTGAGCTTGTCCTCGGTGGTGACGAAGTGCTTGGCGGGGTAGACGTCCACTTCGAGGCGCTCGACGAGCAGCTCGCCGGTGAGGGGATCGACCTCGACGATGCGCTCGATCTCGTCGCCGAAGAACTCGACGCGGAGGGCGATGTCTTCGTAGGCGGGGAAGATCTCGAGGGTGTCGCCGCGGACGCGGAACGAGCCGCGGACGAGGGTCATGTCGTTGCGGTCGTACTGGATGTCGATGAGGTGGCGGACGACGCGGTCGCGCCTGGCCTGGCCGCCGCGCTTCAGGGAGACGACGGTCTGGGAGTACTCCTCGGGGGAGCCGAGACCGAAGATGCAGGAGACGGAGGCGACGATGATGGTGTCGTGGCGGGTGAGGAGGGCGCGGGTGGCGGCGTGGCGGAGCTTGTCGATCTCCTCGTTGATGTCGGCGTCCTTTTCGATGAAGGTGTCGGTGCGGGGGACGTAGGCCTCCGGCTGGTAGTAGTCGTAGTAGGAGACGAAGTACTCGACGGCGTTGTGGGGAAAGAACTCCTTGAACTCGGCGTAGAGCTGGGCGGCGAGGGTCTTGTTATGGGCGAGGACGAGGGTAGGGCGGTTGACGCGCTCGATGACGTTGGCCATGGTGAAGGTCTTGCCGGAGCCGGTGACGCCGAGCAGGGTCTGAAAGTGCTTGCCTTCGTTGAGGCCGGCCACGAGCTGATCGATGGCGGCGGGTTGGTCTCCGGTCGGTTTGATGTCGGCGACGATGGCGAAATCGGGCATGACGGCTCCTGGGTGGCCCGGTCGAAACGGGCGTGAGTGCTAGGGCTAGTGTAGTCGGAGGGGTCGGCTGTCTGCCCTGCTGGCGCTCACTGATTGCAAGTCCGGGTGGCTGGGGCGAAGTGTGCGAAGTGTGCGAAGGCTACGGGACAGGGTGGGGACGCACCCTGGGCCATGGGATTGCCGGCGCCGCGCCGCAGCATGCTCTGCCCGAGTTCCGTATCGGTTCGCGTCGTACTGAACGACGTGGACCATCTCGGCTGAAGCGAACGGTCGTTCCCGGGCTCCGAGATTCTTCGCTGGCGCTCAGAATGACACGATTGCTGTCAGCGGATGCGGTAGAACTCGGAGGCGGGGTCGCCGGGGCCGAGGATGTCGTCGATGTGGCGGACGGACCAGCGCTGGCCGGCCCAAAGGAGACGGGCGGTCGCGTCGTCGCGTTCGCACCATTCGGCGGCGAGGAAGTCGGGGCCGGGGGTGATGGGGGTGTGCGGCTCGATCTCGAAGGCGAAGACGGGGATGAGGACAATGGCGTCGCGGGCGTGGTCGAAGATCTGGTTGACGTAATCGGCGCTGTAGATGGTGGGGGCGGCAATACCGGCGGTTTCGGCAAGGGCGCGCTCGGCGGCGGCGAGGGCGGTTTCGCCGGGGTCGACGCGGGCGTGGATGGCCTGCCAGGAGCCGGCGAGGGCGGCGTCGGCGCGGCGCTGAAAGAGGAGGAATTGCAGCCGGGCGTTGATGCGCCGGATGACGTAGGCGTCGACGGCGTCGGAGACGAGCGTTGGCAAGGGGTTCTCCCGGGCGGGGATGGTCGGCCGCGGGCGGTCGGTTAGCGCGGGGGGCGTTTGGGGCCGCGCCAGGGGGGCGTGCGGCTGCCGCCGAAGCCGAAGCGGGGGTTGTCGTCGTCGAGGCGCTGGCCGCGCCAGTAGGGCGTATCGCGGCCGGGGCCGGAGCCGCGTGAGGGGACCCACAAGGAGAAGAAGACGACGGCGCTGGCGATGGCGAGGATGACGGCGAGGAAGCGAATCGTTTCGCCAAGGGCCGCGGCGGCGATGGCGAGGGCCAAGGCGCCGAGGATGCGGGCCAGCGCGGGTGACAGCCAGGATGGCAGGGACGGGGATTGGGATGCGCCAGAAGTTTTGGCTTGCATGGTGGCGCGCTTGCGGCGGACGGCGTCCTGAAAATTGTCGACGGGGCGTTGGGAGGCGTCGGCGCGCTCCAGGATCTCGCGGATTTCGCGCTCGACGCGGGAGGAGGGGTCGCCGGGTTCGGTGGCGGTCATCGCTCGACCTTTGGCCGCTGGCCGTCGCCGCGGGTGGGCGGGGTGCGCAGACGTTTGGCGAAGCCGCCGAGGAACATGCGGCCCATGTGATCGGAGACGCTTTCGGGTTGGAGCTCGGCGCCGGTGGCTTGCAGCAGCTCGCCGTCGCGGGTGACCTGGGTTGACCAGAGGGCGCGGGCGTCGCGGGCGTCGTTGAAGAAGGCGTCGAGAGCAGCGGCGGCGGTCTCGTCGTCGCCGGTGGCCAGGGTGGAGCGCAGCTCGGCCAGGGAGGCGGAGAACGCATCGACCCAGCGGATGACGGCGGCGCGGTTGGTGATGAGGATGTCGCGGTGCATGGCGGGGCTGCCGGCGGCGAGACGGGTGGTGTCACGGAAGCCGCCGGCGGTCAGCGACTTCATGTCGCGCCAGGAGGCATCGCGGGAGACGGCGTTCATGAGGGCGGCGCTGACGACGAAGGGGAGGTGGCTGACGCCGGCGACGTAGGCGTCGTGCTCTTCGGGGTCGATGAAAAAGGGCTCGGCGCCGGCGGCGGCGACGAGGCCGAGGACGGTGCGAACGGCTTCGTCGGAGGCGGTGACGGAGGGGGCGATGCACCAGGTGGCGCCGGTGAAGAGGTCGGCGTCGGCGCCTTCGATGCTCTGGGTCTTGCCGGCCATGGGGTGGCCGCCGACGAAATGGACTTCGCGGGGGAGGATTTCGTCGGCCCAGGCGAGGACTTGGGCTTTGGTGGAGCCGGTGTCGGTAACGATGGTGTCGGGGCGGAGGTTGGGGGCCAGGTCGGCGAGGACATCGCGCACGGCGTTGACGGGGACGGCCAGGACGACGACGTCGGCCTCGCGGGCGGCCTTGGCCAGGTCCCAGGCGCCTTTGTCGATGGCGCCCATCTTTTCGGCGGCGCGCTGGTGGTCGAGGTTGGGGTCGAAGCCGAAGACCTCCAGCGGCTTGCGGCCGTCGACCTTGCGCTCTTCGGACCAGCGGCGGAGGGCGAGGCCGATGGAGCCGCCGATGAGGCCGAGGCCGACGATCAGTACGCGTTGCATGGGGGGCGACTCGCTTTCTTTCCAGGGGCGGGGCGATCCGCCCAGGTCAACCGAGCGCTCACGGCTGATAGGGTACGACGAGGAGCTCGAGCACCCAGCCTTCCTGGCCGTCCTCGGTGCGGAAGAGCATCCAGCGGTTGCCGTCGGCGGATTCGCTGGCGGGCTCGTCCTCGTCCAGGTATTGGAGCGGCGTGCCCGGGGAGAGGGCGATGATGACCGAGTCGTTGGTCGAGGGGCCGGTGCGGATGTTGACCGACTGGTTGGCGCTGATCTGGTGCGTCGGGTCGAACTCGGTTTCTTCAGGCGCCGCCGTCGGTGGCGGCGGGGTGGGCTCGGCCGGCGCCGGGTTCTCCTCCGTTTCGATAACCGGCGCCGTTGGGGCAATGGCGACCTCGGAGTCGGTGGGGGGCGCGGTGGCCTGAATGCCCGCGGCGGGGGCGACCATGGGGATGAGGTCGGAGAAGGGGCGGGAGAGCCAGGCGAAGAGGCCGGCGGCGCCAAAGATGAGGATGATCATGGCCAGGACCATGGTGAAGCCGACCATCAGGCCAGCCCGGCGCGATTGCTGGCGGAGTCGCGCGCTCAGTCCGGAGTCGCTCATGGCAGGGGGTGGGTGGCCAATCGAATGGCAAGTACGAAGCGGTCATCCATCATCGAGTGCGGGAGTGTAGCACGGCTGGCGGGTCGGCTTGGTTCGTCGGCGGGGCAGCGGGGGAGCGCAT
>CALMZR010000035.1 GCA_937870845.1 uncultured Chloroflexota bacterium | reverse complement strand
CTTCTCGTCTCGTCCGAAGGGACCCTGGCCACTCTCCTCGAGATTACCTTCAACCTCGTGCCGCGCCCGACGCAGACCGGCCTGGTCCTCCTCCAGTTCGAAGAGTTGGTCGCCTCCATGGCCGCTGCGCCGGCCATCCTGGAGACCGGCCCCTCCGCCGTCGAGCTCATGGGCCGCATGCTCGTCAACCTCACCCGCTCCCAACCCGGCTTCGCCAGCCAGATCTCGATGATCGAAGGCGACCCCGCCTCCGTCCTCTTCGTCGAGCACTACGGCGAAACTGACGCCGAGCTCGAAGCCAAAACCGACCGGCTGAAAGCCCATCTTGTCGCGCGGGGCATCCCGACGGCCGTCGAGCCGCTGACCATCCTCGACGCGAAGCGACAGGAAGACCTCTGGTCGGTGCGCAAGGCCGGGCTCGGGCTGCTGATGAGCGTCCGCGGCGACCACAAGCCGATCCCCGTCATCGAAGACGTGTCGGTGCCGGTCGAGCATCTCGCCGAGTACGTCGGAGCTATCGAGGAGCTGGTCGCCGCCCACGGCACGACCGCCGCCTACTACGCCCACGCCTCGGCCGGCTGCCTCCACATCCGCCCCCTCATCAACCTCAAGACCGCCTCCGGCGTGCAGACCATGGTCGACATGGCCCACGCCGCGACCGACCTGGCCAGCCGCTACGGCGGCGTCATGTCCGGCGAACACGGCGACGGCCTGCAACGCTCCGAGCTCAACGAGCGCATCTTCGGCCCCGAGCTCTACGCGGCCATGCGGGAGTTCAAGCGCCTCTGGGATCCCCGCGGCCTGATGAACCCCGGCAAGAAGGTCGACGCGCCGCCGATGACAGAGAATCTCCGGTTCGGCCCCACGTATCGCGCGAACGAGCCGAAGACGTACCTCGATTTTCGCGCCGAGGGCGGCTTCGCCCGCGCCGTCGAGATGTGCAATGGCGCCGCCGTCTGCCGCAAGCTCAAAGCCGGCGCGATGTGCCCTTCCTTCATGGCCACCAGGGACGAGAAGGACTCCACCCGCGGCCGCGCCAACGCCCTGCGCGACGCCCTCGCCGGCGACAGCCTCGACCGCTCCGACCTCGCCTCCCCCGAGGTCTACGACGTCCTCGACCTCTGCCTCTCGTGCAAGGCCTGCAAGACGGAGTGCCCCTCCAGCGTCGACATGGCCAAGCTCAAGACCGAGTTCCTCGCCCACTACTACGACGCGCACGGCACGCCGCTGCGCGCCCGCGTCTTTGGCCACATCCACGACCTATCGCGGCTGGCTTCGCCCGTCGCGCCTCTCGTCAACCTGAGCATGCGGCTCGGTCTCGACGGCCCCGTGAAAAAAGCGCTCGGCGTCGCCCCGGAGCGGAGCCTGTCGCCCTTCGCGGTTCGCACCTTCACCGATCGCTGGCGCCGCCATCAGGAGCGGCTCGCCGCCATTCCTCGCCAGACGCGAGGCAAGGCCGTCTACTTTCACGACACCTTCGCCGAGTACAACTACCCGCGCATCGGCGTCGCCGCCGTTAAGTTGCTCGAAGCCGCCGGCTTCGAGGTCGTCGTCGAAGAGCGCCGCGCCTGCTGCGGCCGGCCCATGCTCTCCAAGGGTCTGGTCGAGGACGCCCGCAAGCTGGCTCGCCGCAACGTCGAACTGCTCGCCCCATACGCCCGCGCCGGCATCCCGATCATCGGCACCGAGCCAAGCTGCATCCTCACCCTGCGCGACGAGTACCGCGACCTGCTCCCGGACGATCCCGACGTCCAAGCCATCGCCAGCGAGTCGTACATGATCGACGAGTTCCTGGCCAAGCTCGACCAGGCCGGCGACCTCGGCATCGTCTGGAAAGACGACGCCGGCCCCGACGTCCTCTTCCACGGCCATTGCCACCAGAAAACCCTGATCGGCGTCGGCCCGTCCATGTCTGTGCTGGCGTGCGCCGGTTGCGCGGCCAGGGAGAGCGGGGCCGGCTGCTGCGGGATGGCCGGCTCCTTCGGCTACGAAGCCGAGCATTACGAGATCTCGCGCACGATCGGCGAAGACCGCCTCTTCCCGGCCGTCGCCGCCACGACCCAGGATACGGTCGTCAGCGTTGCCGGCGTCTCCTGCCGCCAGCAGATCGAGCACTTCACCGGCCGCAAGACAAAGCACATCGCCGAGGTGCTCGCCGAACGCATCGCCCCCGGCCACGCTTGGGCATCGCGAGCGCCTGAGCCCGTGCCGGACGAAGTTGCTCCGACTCCGGAAGAGGCAGTGCATGCCCAAAACGTCGGGGCCGGTCCCGCCTGACCCCGCACGAGCGCAGGGTATCTTTCCGAGCGAAGCGAGGACTCCCAAGAGCCATCTCGACTCCCGTGAACTCCGCCGCTATGTGTGCCGTGATTCCTTCGTCGTGGGAACAACGCCACGACGTGATCGGAATGGACCGCCTACCCAGCAACAGCCGATTTCCGCCACCGATCGACCAGCCGGCCGTACGACGCCTTCATCCGATTCAGCCGTCGACTCTCCGTGACGATGCGGGCCTCGATGCGAGTCTCGAGGTCGCTGAACACGGGATCGCCTGACTCGAACCTGGTGAATAACCGAAAGAGCTCGCCGCTGCGCAGTCGCGCCATCGCCAACCGGGTTTCTTCGAGGGCAACGTCCAGCCGGCGCAGCTCCTCTTCCGCCCAGGCCAGCCGGTCGGTTACCGGCCGCTCGGACCAACCAGGGTCGTCGGCGATCGATTCGAGGTGGATAGCCCGCAACCCGGCAAGGTCGCGCATGCGGAATGCCTCGTTGACGCGCTGCATGATGCGCTCTCGACGCTGGCGGTCGTCGTCGTCGCGCGCCAAATCCGGGTGAAGCCGTTTGGCGAGGTCGATGTAAAGCCGTTTCGCCTCGGCCGCTTCGGTCGCCAGCCAGCGCCGCGTCGCCGCCGGCGCGTGCGGCCCCCGCTGAGTCGTCCGAGTTCCCGCGGCGGCGAACGACGCCTGCGCCAGCAGCTCCTCCTCCTCCTCCAGATCGAGCCCGTCGAGATCGAGGTCCTCCGGCTCCATGGCTTCCAGGGCGGCCCGCAGGCGGGCCAGGCGGTGGCTGTAATCGGCCGTCGCCCCTTCCAAGCGCCGCAACTCGGCAAACAACTCCCCCAGGTGCGATTGCGCCAGCGCCTCGAACCCGGTCACCGCGTCGCGCATTGCGGCCAGGTTCCTCTCCATCTCCGCCAACTCGCGCCGCCGGTCAGCGATCGTCGCCAGATGCCGCTGGTAGAGCTGCTCGGCGGGCGGCAACGCTCGCACGATCTCGCCGCGCCCATTCAAGCTGCCGGTCGAATGCTCCACCGCACCCCTCGCCTCAGAACAACATGCACCCGTTCCCATCGCGGGCGCTCGCCAAAGCAACCGCTAACCGTACCACTCGGGCGGGCCGCCCCGCCGTCATAACGGGTGAAGCGGGTATAGTTCGCGGGACTCATCAGTCTAGAGGGTCGCGCCGCGTTGGGAAGGCCCGGCGGCGCATTCGTGCGGGAGCGGGACTTGGATATGGCGGGCGACCTCACGGCGGAAGCGGATGTCGGGCGATGGGAGGCGAACGCCGTTCCCGACGCACGGGGGCGGTTCGGGCAATTCGGCGGGAAGTACGCACCCGAGACGCTCATGCCAGCCCTGGACGAGCTGGAGGCGGCGTATGACGAGGCTCGCCGCGACCCGAAGTTCCAAGACGTCCTCGACCGCCTCGCCCGCGACTACGTGGGGCGGCCCACGCCGCTCTACTTCGCCCGCAACCTCACCGAGCTTGGCGGCGGAGCCCGCGTGTTCCTGAAGCGCGAAGACCTGGCCCACACCGGCGCCCACAAGATCAACAACGCCCTCGGCCAGGGGCTGCTCGCCAAGCGTATGGGCAAACAGCGCGTCATCGCCGAGACCGGCGCCGGCCAGCACGGCGTCGCCGCGGCCACCGTCTGCGCGCTCCTGGGTCTGGAGTGCATCGTCTACATGGGCGAGCTCGACATCGCCCGCCAGTCCCCCAACGTCTTTCGCATGAAGCTCCTCGGGGCGGAAGTGCGTCCCGTCTCGTCCGGCTCGCGCACCCTCAAGGACGCCACCAACGAGGCGATCCGCGATTGGGTCGGCAATGTCCAGAGCACCTTCTACATCATCGGCTCCGTCGTCGGCATGCACCCGTACCCGATGATGGTGCGCAATTTCCAGTCGGTCATCGGCCGCGAGGCCCGCGCCCAGATGCTCGACGCGGTCGGAGCCTTGCCGACCGCCGTCGTCGCCTGCGTCGGCGGCGGCTCGAACGCCATGGGCATCTTCTACCCGTTCCTGCAGGACCGCGAGGTGGAGCTGGTCGGGGTCGAAGCCGCCGGGCACGGCATCGCAAGCGGCAGCCATGCCGCCTCCCTCTGCGCCGGCGCCGTTGGCGTCCTGCACGGCTCCCGCACCTACGTCCTCCAGGACGCCTTTGGCCAGGTGCAGGAAGCGCACTCCATCTCCGCCGGTCTCGACTACCCCGGCGTCGGCCCCGAGCTCGCCTACCTCAAGGAGACCGGCCGCGCCTCGTTCGTCGGCGTTACCGACGAGGAAGCGATGCAGGGCTTCCAAACTCTCTGCCGCAGCGAGGGGATCATCCCCGCGCTCGAGTCGTCGCACGCCATCGCCCACGCCCTCCCGCTGGCGCGCCGGCGCGGCCCGGACAAGACCCTCCTCGTCAACCTCTCCGGCCGCGGCGACAAGGACTTGCAGACCGCCGCCACCACGCTGGGGATGTCGCTGTGAGCGCCGCTTCGCCCGTCGCAACCGAAGCTCCGGCCACGAGCGGCAGCCGCGTCGCCCTCGCCTTCGCCCGCGCCCGCGAAGAGGGCCGCACCGCCATCATGCCCTTCGTCACCGCCGGCTACCCCACGCCGCGGCGGTCGGAAGAATGGCTGCTTGCCCTGGTGCGCGGCGGCGCCGACCTCATCGAGATCGGCGTCCCCTTCTCCGACCCCCTTGCCGACGGCGCGACCGTGCAGCGGACGAGCCAGGTCGCCCTGAGCCACGGCGTCACGCTGGCCGATTCCGTGGCAATGACACGACGGCTGCGTGAGAAGCACGGCGTCTCCATCCCCCTCCTGCTCATGGGCTACTTCAACCCCATGCTGCAATACGGATTGGATCAACTCGCCGTTGACAGCGCCGCCGCCGGGGTCGACGGCTTCATCGTCCCCGACCTGCCTGCGGAAGAGAGCGACGAGCTGCTGAGCGTCTGTCGCCAGCACGGTCTCGATCTCGTCTTCCTCCTCGCCCCCACCTCGACCGACGAGCGCATCGCCAACGTCGCCCAGCGCGCCAGCGGGTTCATCTACTGCGTCTCGCTGACCGGCGTCACTGGACAGCGCGATCAGATCCCGGACCTCGCCGCCTACCTGGCTCGCGTTCGCGCCCAGACGAGTGTCCCCCTGGCCATCGGCTTCGGCATCTCCACGCCGGACCACGTGCGCCAGGTCGGGGAGGTTGCGGACGGGGCCGTGATCGCCTCAGCCATGATTAATTTCCTCGACACCGTGCCCGAAAGCGAGCAAGCCGCCGCCGCAGAGCAGTTCGTCCGCGGCTTGCGAGGGGACGCGCCGTTCCCTCCCGCCGCAGGATCGACGGCTACGATGGCCGAACCACGGCAATCCAGAGACGAGTCGCCGAAACCGGCCGCCGAAGTGAGCGAGACGATCCCCTCCGGCCCGGTTGCCTGCCGCGGCATCCGCGGAGCGACGACGATCGAGTCGAACACCGCCGAAGACATCCAGGAAGCGACGACCGACCTCCTCGAAACCATGATCCGGCTCAACGACATCGCCCCGGAGGACGTCGTCAGCGCCATCTTCACCACCACGCCGGAGATCACCGCCGCCTTCCCGGCCCTGGCCGCGCGCGAGCTCGGATGGACCGAAGTTCCCCTCCTGTGCGCCCACGAAATGAACGTACCGGGGGCGCTGCGCGGGGTCGTCCGCATCCTGCTCCACGTCAACACGCCGCGATCGCCGGCCGAAATCCGCCACGTCTACCTCCGCGAGGCGCGCGCGCTGCGGCCCGAGTGGGGCTACGACGATGCGCAACTGACCGACATCCTTGGCCGCCCGACCAGCCCGGCCACGCCAAGACCCTGAACGAGACGCCTGGCGCCCCAGCGCCAGGAAGGAGCGAGCTGATGATCGTCGTCATGGAGACCACGGCCACCCGAGAGCAGATCAACGGCGTCATGGCCCGCGTCAAGGCCCTCGGGCTCGGCGCCCATCTCTCCGAAGGCGAAGAGCGGACCATTATCGGCGTCGTCGGCTCCCCGTTGCCTCCGTCCCTCGATGACGAGCTCGAGATCCACTCCGGCGTCGAGCGCGTCGTGCGCATCACCAAGAAGTACAAGCTGACCGGCTGGGACTTTCACCCCCAGAAAACTCGTATTTCGGTTCGCGACGTCGTCATCGGCGGCGACGCGGTCACGGTCATCGCCGGTCCCTGCTCCGTCGAGTCGGAGGAGCAGACGGTGGAGACCGCCCGCGCCGTGAAGGCGGCCGGCGCCTCGATCCTGCGCGGCGGGGCCTACAAACCCCGCACCTCCCCCTACGACTTCCGCGGTCTCGGCCGCCGCGGCCTCGAGATCCTCGCCACCGCGCGCAAAGAAACCGGCATGCCGATCATCACCGAGGTCATGACCCCAAGCGACATCGAGGCCGTGGCCGAGTTCACCGACATTTTCCAGATCGGGGCCCGCAACTCGCAGAACTACCTCTTGCTGGAAGAAGTCGGCAGGGCAGGCAAGCCCGTCATGCTCAAGCGCGGATTGTCGCTCTTGCTGGAAGAATGGCTCCTCGCCGCCGAGTACGTGATGGCCCAGGGCAACCCCGACGTCATCCTCTGCGAGCGCGGCATCCGCACCTTCGAGACCGCCACCCGCAACACCCTCGACGTCAGCTCCGTCCCAGTAATCCAGGGCATGAGCCACCTCCCGATCTTCGTCGACCCCAGCCACGCCGCCGGCAAACGCGCCCTCGTTCCTGCCCTCGCTCTGGCCGGCATCGCCGCCGGTGCCGACGGCCTCATGATCGAGGCCCACCCCAACCCCGACCAGGCCCTCTCCGACGGAGCCCAATCGCTCACCTTCCAGGAGTTCGCCGACCTCATGCCTCGCATCGCCGCCGTCGCCGAAGCCGTCGGGCGCAGTCTCCCCGCCGCTGCCGACATCATGCGCGTGCCTGCCTGAGTGCCCGTACCTGCACGCCGTGTCATTCTGAGTACCGCGTCCAACCAATCGTGTCATTCCGACGAACGAGGAATCTCGGCCCCGGGCCGTGTCCGTTCGCCGATGCCGAGATGCTTCGGCTCCGCCTCAGCATGACACAGGTGCGTGGACGCGGTACTGAGCGCAGCGAACAATCCCGGCTCCGCTCAGGCGACCTGCCAAGAACGCCACGATGATACGGAGCCATTTTTTATGTTCAGAGAATGCCGGGGCGCGACTGATTCTCGAAATCGAACTCGCCCAAGGGGTTGACTCTCCCCCGCTGAGGTGATACAAGTGTTGTGTGCAGTCTGGGAACTGCCCAGACGCCATGGAGCGGACGCGGGATTCGCGAGCCGGGCGATGACGGAAAGGAGGCAGCCGGTGAATATGCACAGCGCACGTCTGGCTGTTCCTACGATCCTGAGCCCGGGGGTGAGCCGCTGCAGCGGCTGACCACGACCTTGCGCGATCCGCGCGCCCCGGGCCTCAGCGAGGTCCGGGGTTTTTGTTTGCCCTCCGCACGTGGCCGCCCAGTCCGGACGGGGCCGCGGGTCGCGGGCGAAGCGAAAGGACGATCCGATGAATCACTGCCTCAAGATTCCCATTCGCCGCCACGCCGCACGCTTTGCCTGCCGCGCTCACCACATCACGGCGCTCACGCCGTCCGGGTCTCCCGACAGCGACCCACCCAAACCGATTGACAGCAACGGGGGGCAACCCCACTGGAGACAACGATCGCCATGTTCGGAGCCAGCATCGCCTTGAACCATCAAGTCTCGCAGGCGCGCTGCCGCGACTTCCTCGCCGAAGCCGAGCGCCAGCGCTCGGTCGACATCGCCCTCGAAGGGCGCTCGCGCCGCGCCAGGTTCGCCGCAGTCCGCGCCTCCATCGCGTCGGGCCTGCTCCGCGCCGGATCCTGGCTCATGCCGGAGGAAGCGCCCAGCGGCTGCAGCAACCCGGCCAACTGCGCCTTCGAGCTGCGACCCGGGCAATGACCCCGGCCGCAGCCCCGAGGCCAATCCCGAGAGGCGTCGCCCTTGCGCGACGCCTCTCCGCTTTTCCCGACCGAGTAGCATGGAATCCGGGTTGACGGTCCCTTGGGCGCCGTCACGGCGGCCAAAGCATTCCCCCGCCTTACCTCCGGTGGCTTCGCACTCTTCGCATCCTTCGCCGACGCAGCCCCGCCCTGGCGCCCACCCGGAATCCGTAATATCACATCACCCGACACCCGACACCCGACACCCAACACCCGTCACCCGCCTCCGTGTGGTATCCTCCCCAGGCGTACGTACACTGTGCAACCCAGCCTGCACAGCAGGCGATGGAGCAAAGTCGCATGGCGCGCGTCATCGCCTTCTTCAACCAAAAAGGCGGCACGGCCAAGACCACCAGCACCCTCAACGTCGCCGCCGCCCTCGCCGAGCGCGGCCGCCGCGTCCTGGCCATCGATATGGACCCGCAGGCGAGCCTCACCATGGCCACCGGCGTCGATATTGCTGCCCTCCCCGCCTCGGTCTACGATCTACTCCTCGACGACAGTCTCGACTTACCGTCCCTCGCGGTACCGACCTCCATCGCTGGCGTCGAACTCGTCCCCTCCCATCCGGACCTCGCCGCCGCTGAGCTCGAACTGCTCAACGTCCTCGAGCGCGAGCGACAGTTGGAGCAGCGCCTCGATCGCGGCGACCTCTCGCCGTGGGACTACGTCCTCATCGACGCCCCACCCGCGCTGAACATCCTCTCCATCAACATCCTCGTCGCCGCCGACGAGCTGGTCATCCCCATCGAGCCGCACCCCCTCTCGCTGATGGTGTTGCGTCGCCTGTTCGAGACGACCTCGCGCGTCCGCCGGCTGAATCCCGATCTGCGGGTCCACGGCTTCCTGCCCACGAAGGTCCATCACTCATCCCGCCTCGCGGTCGACATGTTGGCCGCGCTCGGCGAAGAGTTCCCGCAGTTCGCCCTCCTCCCCGCCGTGCCCCTTTCGGTGCGTGGCGCCGAGTCGGCCGCGGAACGAACCAGCGTCCTCCACTACATGCCGCGCTCGGCTATCGCCGAGGCATACCGCGACGTCGGCTCCTGGCTCGAAGCGCACGACCCGCACGTCGCCGCCGCCACCGCCCCGGTGAGCCTCCATGTCTAGCCTCTCCGCCGTGCCCGATGGGACGCGCCCGCCGCCGAAAGGCCGTCGCCGCTTCACCGTCGACGCCCTCTTCACCGACCACCGGCCCCAGGCCGTCGGCGTCGAAGACCTTCCCACGGCCAAGGAGATCCGGCTCGACCGCATCGAACCCGACCCCGACCAACCCCGTCGCAGCTTCGACCCGGAGCGCCTGGACGAGCTGGCAGCGAGCATCCGGCGCGAGGGCGTTCTGCAGCCGATCGCCGTTCGCTACGATCCCGACCGCGATGTCTACGTCGTAGTCCACGGCGAACGCCGGCTCAGGGCCGCCCGTGCTGCCGGACTGCCGGCGATCCCGGCCATTGTCCGGGACGTGCCCGAAGACCGCCGCCTCGTCCAGCAACTCATGGAGAACGTCGTCCGCGACGACCTCAACGCCGTCGATCGCGCCGCGGCCCTGCGCGCCCTCAAGACCCAGCTCGGCGATGCCCCATGGGAGGCGGTCGCCGAGGTCGTGGGCATCCGGCGCAGCCGGCTCTTCCAGCTCCTTGGCACCGAAAAGCTGCCCGATCGGGTCCGCGACGACATCCGCGGCGGCCGCATCAGCGAAAAGCAGAGCCGCGCCTTGCAAGGGCTCCTTCCCGCGCACCAGCACGCCCTGCGCGACGCCATCGTCGGCGCCGACCTCAGCGCCGAAGCGGCCATGGAGATCGCCCGCGCCCTGAAGCGAGCCGGGATCGACGACGAATACGACGCCGCGGCGCGGTTCATCGGTCAGCGCGCCGCCGATTCCCGGAATCAGCCGCAGCACCCCGATCCCCTCTCCCAAGCGGCTGCCCTCCTGGCAGCCGTTGAGGCCGCCGTCGCGCACGAGCGAGGCTCCGCCGAGGCGCTGGCGGCAGCGGCCAGAAGCGCGAAAGCGCCGCCGTTCGACGGTGACCGCCTGCGCGGGGAGGTCCTCGCCCTCGCCCGAACGTTGTCGCGCACTCCCGCCGACGAGCTCGTCCCGGGCGGCGCCGCCTACATGCCCCTCTCGATGCTGCGCGGCACGCTCGACGCCCTGCTTCCGACCGATTGATCTGCCCCATTTATGCAGGCGCCAATTCATCGGTTCGCGAGCGATCGCGGCGACGAGGAAGGTTGATGATCACCTGGAAGCTGAAATCGGCCGCCACCGGGCTCCTGGCCCTCGGGATCCTCGCGGGATGCGGTTCCATGCCGGAAGCCGCGCCAACCGCGACGACCGCGCCGCCGACCGCGGGTCCGGGAGCCGATGAAGCGGTCTCCACGCCCGCGACGCCGAATGAAGGCTCGCTGACCTTCGGCGATCTGGCCGAGCGGGTGGGGGCGGCTTGGCCGGCGGTCGAGTCGTACCGCGTCACCTTTACCGGGACGGCGCTGAGTGGTCTGCCGAGTTCCAGCACGCCGGTGGCGCGGCCCGCGGCGACGCCGGGCGCGACGCCCGTGGCGCGCCCGCGCGAGACGTACACCACCGTCCGCGAAGTCTCCCAACCCGACCGGCAGCGCCAGACCGTCACCGGCCTCGGCGCCGACGATCATGAGGCCATTGCCATAGGGGACGAGCTTTTCGTCCGTGGACCCGTGGTCGAGCGCATCGCTCCCGGTACGCCGGAGTCGTCCTGGGTCCAAGTTGATCCCACGACCCTCCCCGAGGGCGCCCTGCTGCTCAACCTTCTCGGCGGGCTTCCCGAAATCCCGGGAGCCCCATTGGCGACCCTCCCCGGGCGCCTGCGGGATCAAGAGGTGCGCGAAGCGGAGAGCGTTGAACACGACGGACGCAACTGTCGGGTCTACGCCGCCGCCGACACCGTCCCCGCCACCGGCATGCGCGTCGACTACACCATCGCCATTGACGAAGACGACATCCCGTGCTTCGTTGAAACCGGCGCCGGCGGCATCACCCAGGGCCGGGACGATTACACCGACATCAACGCCGCGCTCGATATCGAGCCGCCTCCATCGGCGACGCCGGTCACCGTTCCGCCTGCCCTGGCCACGCCTGTCGCCCACGACTAGCGGAGCTCTGCCCCGTGGAGAGCGCAAAGGACACCCCCGAGTCGTGGCGCCCGGACGCGGCCGCGCTCGGCTTCGTCGGGGACGAAGCGTCAGGGTGGGTCCGCTCGCTGCGCGGCCGCGACATCCGCTTTCGGCTCCTGCGGACACTGGACGATCTCGCCCATGCCGAGCGCTTGCAGGAAGACGTGTTCGGCGTCAGCGAGCGCGACCTCATCCCCGCCAACGAGCTGATCGTCATCGAGGAGACTGGTGGGGCCGTCATTGGCGCGTTCGCGGCGGAGCACATCGACCAGGCAGCAGCCGTGCTCGTCGGCCGGGGCGGCTTCGTCGGCCGCCCGCGCATCGTTTCCGACTTCCTCGCGGTGCGTCCAGAAGCCAGAAACCTCGGTTTGGCGGCGGAGTTGAAACGCTTGCAGGCGGCCGTCGCCCTGCAACGCGGCTTCGAGGAAATCGTCTGGACCGTAGACCCGCTCCGGGCGGCCAACGCGCGATTGAACTTCGGCAAGCTCGGCGCCGTCGCCACAAGATACGAGATCGACCGGTATGGATCGACATTCGCGCCGGGGCTCTATGGCGGCATGCCGTCCGACCGATTGCACGTCACCTGGCGCATCACGACACTCGCCGTCGTCCAGCGGCTGCTGGGCCGTGGCGAGGCCATCGCGGCCGAAACCGCGCCGCTTCCTGCATACCGGTCAGGGACCAGCGAGCGAACGGCCCGTGTTGACATCCCCGCCGACATCGACGCCCTGCTCGCCGATGACCTCGCGGGCGCGCTCGATTGGCGCATGCGCATCCGGGAGGTGCTGTGCGGCGCGTTTGGCGAAGGGTTCGTCATCACGGGGTTCCAATCGGCCGAACCAGACCAGCCGCCGGCTCTCGTTCTGGAGCGGCAGCAGCCGAGCGAAACGTAGTTCCCAAATTGGGCGGCCGTGTGCGACCATGCCGCCCATGATCATCTCCTCCGTCGCCGTCATCCCGATTCGCCTGCCGCTGCGTGAGCCGTTCGTCGTCGCCTACGCCTCCTACCCCGACACGCTCAGCGTCCTGGTGCGCGTGCGCACGAGCGACGGCCTGGAGGGCTGGGGCGAAGCGACCCCGGACCCCCACGTCACCGGCGAAACCTGGCGCGGCGTCGCCGAAACGCTCCGCCACGACCTGGCCCCGGCCATCATCGGCCGCGACGCCCGCGACCGCGAAGCCGCGATGCTCGCCCTCGACGCCCGCGTCGAAGGCGCCCCGGCGGCCAAGGCGGCCGTCGACATTGCCTTGCACGATCTGCTCGCCCGCGCGATGAACGTGCCCCTGTGGCAATTGCTGGGCGGCCGCGCCCGCGCATCGCTGTCGATCTCCCGCGTGATCAGCATGGCTGAGCCGAGCGCAATGGCGGAGACCGCGGCCCGCCATATCGCGGCAGGATTTCACACCGTCAAGGCCAAAGTCGGCGACGCTTCCAACCCGAACCTCGACGTGCGGCGCATCGCGGCGGTGAGGGACGCGGTCGGACCCGACATCGCCATCAAGGTCGACGTCAATCAGGGCTGGCGCACGCCGGGCGTGGCCACTGGAGCCATCCGTGCCATGGGGCCGTATCTCCCGGCATACATCGAGCAACCCGTCCTGTGGTGGGACATGGAGGGTCTGGCGGAGGTGCGCCGCCAGACCGGCGCCGTCATCATGATCGATGAAGGATGCCACGGTCCCCGCGACATGCTCCGCGCCGTCTCTCTGCGCGCCGCCGACCTGGTCAACATTAAACTCATGAAGACCGGCGGCCTCCTCAGCGCGCTGAAGCTCAACGCCATCGCCGAGACCGCCGGCATCCCCGCCCAGATCGGCACCATGGTCGAGAGCTCCATCGCCTCGGCGGCCGGGCTGCACGCCGCCGCCGCTAGTGCAAACGTCAAGACCGTCGAGATGGGAGGTCCGTTGATGCTCGCCGAAGACATCGGCGATGCCGGCGCCTGGTACGACGGGGACCGTGTCACCGTGCCCTCGGCGCCGGGGCTCGGCATTGAGGTCGACACCGAGCGCGTCAAGCATTTCAGCGACGCGTGGTGGACGGTGACGGCATGAGCCAGCGCAGCGAGGACGATTCGTGAACGAAGCGTTCTGGATTTCGGTCGTGGTCGCGCTCGGCGTCGCGCAGGCGCTTCAGGTCGCCTTGCTCGGGGCGATGAGCCGGGCGCGTGGACCCGCTGAGGCCGCGTTCGTCTCGATCCTGGGGACGGTCGCCGGTCTGGCGCTAGTCCTCGCGCTGCGCGGCGTGTTCGGTTCGAAGATCGCGCTGCCGGCGCCGTTCGATCACCCGATCGTCATTGGCGCCATCGCCGTCACGTCCGCGGTGCTGCTGGCGCTGGCGCTGCGCGGCCTTTCGCCTGTGTACGCGGTGACCGGCTTGGGCGCCGTCCCCTTCCTGGTTTCGGCGTCGTTCCTGGCGCCCAGAATCGGCATCGGTCTGTTTCTGGCGGCGTTCGTGGCCGGTCAGATCGGCGGCGGCGTCCTCCTCGACCACGTCGGCGCCTTTGGCACGATGGCGCGTTCGGTCGATGCCCCACGCGTGGTCGGCATCGCCGCGCTGCTCGTCGGCGTTGCGCTCGTCCGCGGCGTGCGCTGAGGGCGAGGGGAGGTTCGTATGGCGTTGTCGTTCGATCGCTGGGCGGCCGTCCTTGTCGACTACTCGACTGAGGTGCAACCGGGCGACACCGTGTCCATCTCCGGCGGCGTCGCCGCCGAGCCCCTCCTGCGCGCCATCTACCGGGCGGTGCTCGAGCGCGGCGGCCACCCGGTCCTCCTCCCGACGTTCGCCGAATCGCAGACCGACCTCTTCAATGTCGCCTCGGACGTGCAATTGCAGTTCATCTCGCCGGTCGAGCGCTGGTGGCGCGAGGACGCCGACATCAACGTCGACATCCTCGCCAGCACCAACACCCGCGCGCTTTCGGGCACGGACCCGGCACGCCAAACGGTCTGGAACCGCGCCCGCGCCGAGTTGCGCGAAATCGCCGCCCAGCGCGCCGCACGTGGCGAGCGCCGGTGGTCGCTGACGATCTTCCCCACGGCCGCCTATGCCCAGGACGCCGACATGGCGACGGACGAGTTCGCGTCGTTCCTTGCATCCGCCTGCATGCTCGATCGGCCGGACCCCGTCGCCGCTTGGCGTGAGCTCTCCGCCCGCCAGGCCCGGATGATCGAGTGGCTCGACGGGCGTGGCGAGATCCACGTCGCCGCCCCTGACACCGATCTGCGCCTGAGCGTCGCCGGCCGCAGTTGGATCAATTCCGACGGCAAGCGCAACTTCCCTTCGGGCGAGGTCTTTACCGGGCCGCTCGAGGACTCGGCCGAAGGCCACATCCGTTTTTCCTTCCCGGTCGTCACTCAGGGCCGAGAAATCGTCGACATCCGCCTCCGCTTCGCAGCCGGCGTCGTGGTGGACGCCAGCGCCGCTAAGAACGAGGCATTCTTGATCGAAACCCTCGACACCGATCCCGGCGCCCGTCGCCTTGGCGAGTTCGCGTTCGGCACGAACGACGGCATCGACCGCTGGACCAGAAACATTCTGCTCGACGAGAAGATCGGCGGCACGATCCACATGGCGCTCGGCTCCGGCTACCCCGAGACCGGGAGCAGCAACCGTTCCGCCATCCACTGGGACCTCATCCGCGACCTGCGGCAAGGCGGCCAGGTCACGGCCGACGGGGAGGTCGTCCTCCGCGACGGCCAATACCTGATATGAACCGGGACACGACGCCGAGGGACGACGGCATGGAGCACGATGCGACCGGTCTGCTGACCGTCGCCGAGACAGCCAAACTCCTGCAACGCTCGACCGAGCAGATTCGCCGCTACTTGCGGGAGGGCGCGCTCCCCGGCCGGCGTCTCGGAGGGCAATGGTTCGTCCACCGCGCCGACGCCGAGGCGTTCCTTCAGCTCCGACACGAGAGCGCCGATGTCTCCAAGCGCCTGGAATCCAGCGATCCGGACCCCTTGGCCGGCGCCATCGCCATCGGGGGCAGCGGCGGCGCCGACATCGCCATCGGCCGCATCGCCTATCTTCAGTCGTTGGTTAGGAATCCCTAGCGATGGCGGAAGAAGCTGCCGCATCCGTCGTGTTCGTCGACGCCTCGGCCCTCGTCGCGCTTGCCGACCGCGATGACGCTACCCATGAAGCCGCGGTCTTCGCCTACCACGACCTGGTCCGAAGCGCCTTCCGATTCTTCACGACCGACCTGGCCCTTGCCGAGGCCCACGCCCTCGTTCTGGCCGCGCTCGGCCCCGATCTGGCCCGCTCCTGGCTGGCGCACTGCAACATCCGCGTCCTTCCCATCACGCCCGCGGACCTGGAGGAAGGCCGTCGCGCCATTGAAGAAGGCCACGCCCCTGCTGATGCCCGTCTGAGCGACGCCGTCCACCTCGCCGTCCTCGACCGGCTCGGCGTCACCGACGTCTTCGCCGTCGACCGCGGCTTTCTCGGGATGCTCGGCTAATGGCTGCTGGCCACTGGCTGCTGGCTGCTGGCTCTTTGCTGTTCGCTGCTGGATCTTGAATCTGAAGCTCCGACCAGGATCCCGACTTTGCGCTCTTGTCACCTGGCTCTCCGAGTGCCAGTCGCCAACAGCCAGGAGCCAACAGCCACGAGCCAATAGCCAGCAGCCAGCGGCCCCTTCTATACTCTCGACCATCGCGAGCGTCACCTGGGCCGTGCGGACTGTTCGCCATCGCGGCGAGCGTCGGCGTCTCTCCACCAGGAGGGGAGCGAACGCACAACCGGGATGGGCGCGATGCGGCCGGCGCGGCGCCCACCGGCGCTCCCGGCCAGGCAACGGCTCGCCCAGCGCGCGGGCCGCTCGATCGACGAGGGATCGAACTGCAACCGAATCTGGAGGAGGAGCACGGTGAGTCTGCCGCACTATCCCGCCGACCGCATCCGCAATGTCGGATTGTTTGCGCACGGTGGCGCGGGCAAGACGTCGCTGGCGGAGGCGCTCCTCTTCGACGCCAAGGCCACCACGCGTCTCGGCCGCGTCGACGATGGCAACACCGTCACCGACTACGACCAGGACGAGATCAAGCGCCGCATCTCGGTCAGCGCCGCCATCGCCCCGATCGAGTGGCGGGACACCAAGATCAACATCATCGACGCGCCGGGCTACGCCGACTTCATCGGTGAGGTGAAATCCGCTTTGCGCGTCGCCGACGCCGCCATCATCGTCATCGACGCTTCGGCCGGCGTGGAGGTCGGGACCGAGCAAGCTTGGCGACTGGCCGAGGAGCGCGGCATCCCGCGCCTCATCTTCATCAACAAGATGGACCGCGAGAACGCCGATTTCGGCCGCGCCCTCGCCTCCGCCCGCGAAGCGTTCGGCAACGCGGTAGCGCCGATCCAGTTTCCCATCGGCGCCGAAAAGCAATTCAAGGGCGTCGTCGACCTCCTCTCCGAGGAGGCCCACGTCTACGGCGACAATGCCGCCGGTGAGTTCACCTCCGGCCCTATCCCCGACGAGCTCAAAGAGGACGAAGAGACCTACCGCCGTCAGCTCGTCGAATCGATCGCCGAGCAGGACGAAGATCTCATGATGCGCTACCTCGAGGACGAGCCGATCTCGACCGAGGAGCTCGCCGCGGGTCTGAAGCAGTGCGTCGCCGACGGCGTGGTGGTGCCTGTCCTCGTCGGCTCCGCCACGCAGAACAAGGGCGTCGCGCAGCTCCTCGACGCCATCGTCGAGTTGCTGCCGTCCGCGGCCGAAGCGAAGACAACTGGGTTCCTCAATGGCGAGGAGGTCGCAATCGAGCCGGACGCTGGCGCGCCCATGGTCGCCATCGCCTTCAAGACGTTCGCCGATCCGCACGTCGGCCGCGTGACCTACTTCCGGGTCTACTCCGGGGCCATCAAGTCGAATACCCACGCCTGGAACAGCACCCGCGGCGAAGACGAGCGCCTGGGCCAGCTCTTCTACGTGCGGGGCAAGGACCACATCAACACCGACGCCATCGACGCCGGCGACATCGGCGCCGTCGCCAAGCTGGCCTCGGTCGCGACCGGCGACACGCTCTGCGATCAGAGCAGGCCGATCGAACTCGCCGGCATCGAGTTCCCTGCGCCCTCCTACTCTACGTCCGTCCATCCCAAGTCGAAAACCGACCTCGACAAGATGGGTCCCGCTCTGCAGCGGCTCATCGAAGAGGATCCGACGCTGCGGCTCTCCCGCGACGCCGCCACCGGCGAGACGATCCTCTCCGGTCTCGGCGAGCCGCACGTGCAGATCTCCCTCGACCGCATGACGCGCCGCTTCGGCGTCAACGTCGAGCTCGGCCTGCCCCGCGTGCCCTATCGCGAAACCATCTCCGCCAAGACACTGGCCGAGTACAAGCACAAGAAGCAGACCGGCGGCGCCGGTCAATACGGCCACGTCTTCCTCGAGCTGGAACCGCTGCCCGACGCCGACTTCGAGTTCAGCGAGCGCGTCTTTGGCGGCTCCGTGCCGCGCAACTTCTACCCCGCCGTCGAGAAAGGCGTTCGCGAAGGGATGGAGTCGGGTCCGCTGGCAGGGTATCCGGTCGTCAACGTCAAGGTGACGCTTACCGACGGCTCCTACCACGCGGTCGACTCCAACGAGATGTCGTTCAAGATCGCTTCGAAGGAGGCGTTCAAGAAGGGCATCCTGCAAGGCAAGCCTGTCCTCCTCGAACCGGTCGTTACCCTGCGCGTCACCGTGCCCGAGGCCTATACCGGCGACGTCATGAGCGACCTCAACACCAAGCGGGCGCACGTCAGTGGCATGGACCCGGGCTCCAACGGCTCGACCACCATCGAGGCCACCGTTCCGGCCGCGGAAGTGCAGCGCTACGCCACGGACCTGCGATCCATTACCCAGGGCCGAGGCTCGTTCACCACCAATTTCTCGCACTACCAGGCGGTCCCGGCCCATATCGCCGAACACGTGCGAGCGGCGGCGACCAAGCAGGCTGAGGCCAGTCACCCGTGACGTTTGACCCTGGGGACGACGTCGCGGCCGGCATGCTCATTGACGTCGACCCGAACGCATTCTCTCGGGAGGACCTGCTCGAGCTGGTCGAGGACTTGCAGCGGGCGCTAGCCGTTCGCATCCGCAAACCGGCTCCGGCGACCGCCCCTCGGCGCACGCCGTCGGCGGTCGCCGGAGCGGACTTCACCGTGGTCTTCGACGGCGGATCACTCGGCAACCCCGGCCTCGGCTACGGCAGCTACGAAATCGTCGGCCAGAACGGCAGTCTTGCCGACGATCAGGTGGAGTTCGGGAGCCGCATGACCAACAACCAAGCCGAGTTCCGCGCCCTGATCGCCGGGCTGGAGGCTCTGCTCGACATTGTCGGCCCAAAGGCGAGCAGCCTCGCCATCGCCGTGCGCGGCGACAGTCAGCTCGTCATCCGCGGCCTGACCGGGGAATGGAAGGTGAAACACGCCGGTTTGATACCCCTCCACCGCCAGGCGAACGAACTACTGGCTCGCTTCGGCTCGGTCGACCTGGCCTGGCACCCCCGCCGAGAATCGGTGAGAGCATTCGGACACTAGCGCGATCCGGCGCCACATCAACCGTGTCATTCCGACGGAAGAAGAATCTCGGCGCTCCATGACACGTCGCGTCGGTGACCTCGAGAAGATTCCTGGGAACACTCGCTGACGCTCGGAATGACGCGAATCGGACGACGCGACCCTCCGCTGGCGTCTCCCTGGTCGCCGTGACCCCACCACTTACCGATCTCTCAGCCCGTCGGCTGACCGAACAGGTCCCCAATCTCCGGGTCGACGACGATGTCGAGCAGCACCGGGCCCCGCCGCGAGCGCGCGTTCGCGAACGCCTCCACGCAAGCGCCCGGCAATTTCGCGGCCGACGCGATACGGCGTGCTTCGGAGCCCATGCCATCAGCAACCCTGGCGATGTCGAGCCCTGGCAGATCCAGGCCCGGGACGCCCGGCGTGCGCTGAAACGCGGCAAACGCCTTGAGGATGCCGTACTGCCCGTTGTCGATCACTGCGAACACCACTGGCGTCTCGTACCGCGCGGCCGTCCAGATCGCCTGAATGGCGAACATCGCCGCGCCATCCCCCACGACGCACAGCACCGGCTGCTCGGGCCGGGCCAGCGCCACGCCCACGGCGCCGGGCAACGCGAAGCCCAGGCCGCCGCTGGCAGTCGCAAAGTACGAGGCCGGTCTATTGATCCGGATCTGATCGTAGAAGGCGGCGCGGCTCGATGCAGACTCCTCCACGACCACGCAATCGGGCGGCATGGCCTGCGCCAGTGCGCGCATGGCGAAAGGAACCGAGATCGGGTCCGATTCCGCGGGCTCGCTCGGCTTCGGCCGCGGCACTGGGGCCGGCCGCTGCGTGCGCGGGACATTGGACGCCAGCCGCTCCAGTCCAATCCGTACGTCACCAACGATCGCATCTCCAGCCGGCGCCCGCGCCGCTTCGTCCGGATCGTCGGTGATGTGAACCAGTCGCGCACCCGGCGGTAGGATCGGCCCGGGGATGTGCGGGTAATAGCGAAAGACGGGTGCTCCCACCACCAGGACGAGATCGTGCCCGCGCAATCGCTCCGCCAGCGGCATCATCGCCAGCGGCAGCGAGCCCTGGAAGAGCGGATGATCCTGAGGAAACGAGGCCCGTTCCGGCGCCGGCGCCTCCCAGACCGGCAGTCGCAATCGCTCGGCGAGCCGCACTGCCGCCTCCCAGCCCCCGGCCCGATCGACGCCGCCCCCGACGACCAGCACCGGATGCTTCGCCGCCGCCAGCTCGGCGGCGAGCGTGTCGATCGACGCCCGATCCGGCTCGACCCGGCTGAGGACCTTCCGCGCCGGGCGCGGCTCCGCCGGCGCATCCCAATCGTCCATCGGGATGGAGACGAAGACCGGGCCCCGCGGCGGCGCCATCGCGATGTGGTATGCCCGCTCGATGGCGGCGGGAACGTCCTCGGCCCGCGTCGGTTCGTGGCTCCACTTGACGTAGGGCCGGGGCAGCTCGGTTGCCTCCCGGTTCACCAGCCACGGCTCCAGCGCCAGCATCTCTCGCGTCTGCTGACCCGCCGTCACCACCAGCGGCGTGCGGTTGTGCCAGGCCGTGACCAACGCGCCCATGCCGTTGCCCACGCCGGAAGCGGTGTGCAGGTTCACAAAGGCGGCGTTGCCGCGCGCTTGGGCGAACCCATCGGCCATGGCCACGACGACCGCCTCCTGCAACCCCAGGATGTAGCGAAAGTCCGCCGGAAACCCTGTCAGGAACGGCTCTTCGGTCGAGCCAGGGTTGCCGAAGATCGTCGTCAATCCCAGGCCGCGAAGAAGGTCGTAGGTTGCGGAGCGGACGGTGCTCACGGCGCGTTCTCCGAGTCGTCGCCAGGCAGGCGACAGGTTGGTGCAACTTCATGCAGGATACCAGCAGCACCGGGTGATCCCGTCAAAATCGGTTTGACAGCCTGCCCCGATTTGCGTACAGTTGGCATGTTTCCGGGCGGCTAGCTCAGTTGGTTAGAGCGCCACGTTGACATCGTGGAGGTCACTGGTTCGAGTCCAGTGTCGCCCACCCCGTGAGACAACCAGGAATCCTTGCACCGTGAAGCGGCGCCCATCCGCGCTCGCTTCGGATGCGTTGCGCCTCCTCCATCGACGCCTCGATCCGGACGGCCGCGCGTAACGGCAGAAACAGAACTGCCGTGCTTTATCGAGTCGCCGGGTGTATGGTGTGCCGGCGGCCAGAGGCCAGCGGCGCACTGCCCGTCGCGCCACCGCCGCCCAGGAGCTGTTCATGGCCGAGAGTCCCGTGACCCCGCCACGCGCACGAGCTACCCGAGAGGCGGCCACCGACACGGCGATTCGCGTCCGCGGCCTGCGCAAGACGTACGACGTCCCGGAGCGCGAATCCGGCTTGCGCGCCTCGGCGCGTTCGCTCCTTCGCCGGCAGACGAAAGAAGTCGTCGCCGTCAGCGGCATCTCGTTCGACGTCGCGCCCGGCGAAGTCGTCGGCTTCCTCGGCCCGAACGGCGCCGGCAAGACGACGACCCTGAAGATGCTCTCGGGTCTGCTCTATCCCTCCGCCGGCGAAGCGACCGTCCTCGGCCACATCCCGTGGGATCGAGAAAAAGCGTACCTTCGCCAGATGACCCTGGTCATGGGCCAGCGCAACCAGCTCGTCTGGGATATCCCCGTCGCCGACTCTTACGAGCTCAACCGCGCCATCTACCGCATCCCTGAGATCGAGTACCAGCAGACGCTCACCGAATTGATCGACCTCCTCGACCTCGAAACGCTCCTGACCAAACCGGTGCGCAACCTCTCGCTCGGCGAGCGCATGAAGTGCGAGCTGGCCGGCGCGCTGCTGCACCGCCCCAGCGTCCTCTTCCTCGACGAGCCGACGCTCGGATTGGATGTCACCGCCCAGCGACGCATTCGGACCTTCATCGCCGAGTACGCCGCCCGGCACAACGCGACCGTCCTTCTCACCAGCCACTACATGGCCGACGTCGAGGCCCTCGCCGAGCGGGTGCTCGTCATCCATCAGGGCGCACTGCTATTCGACGGCGCTCTGGGCGCGCTCGTGGCGCGCTTCTCGCCCCACAAGACGCTCACCATCGACCTCGAATACCCGGTCCTCGATCTCGATCGCTTTGGCGAGGTGGTGGCGATCGACGATTGCCACGCCATCCTTCGCGTCCCCAAGACGCAGGCGGCCGCCATCACAGCTCGGCTCCTCGCCGAACTGCCCATCGTCGATCTTTCCGTCACCGACCCGCCGGTGGACGAGGTCATCGATACCGTCTTCAGCAGCGGCGCTTCGGGCGCGGACCCCGACCAACTTTCCGAGATCGAAACCGCACTGGAGCCGATTTCGGTATGATCGATCTGATCCACCTTTATCGCGCCCAGTTCAAGACCACCATCGCCGAGCAGTTCCAGTACCGCGGCGCACTCGTCATCTGGCTCACCGGCCTCATCCTGGAGCCAGTGATTTTCCTCTCCGTCTGGGCAGCCGTGGCGCGCTCCCAAGGCGGCGCCGTCGACGGTTTCACGGCCAACGATTTCGCCGCCTATTTCTTGCTGACCCTGATCGTCGACCACGCCGGGTTCACCTGGATCATGTGGGAGATGGAGTACTGGATCCGGCAGGGCAACCTCTCCCCGCTGCTCGTTCGCCCCGTCCACCCCATCCACCGCCACATCGCCAACAATCTCACATTCAAGCTGCTGACGATGGTCGTCGTCATCCCGGTCGTGATCGTGCTCGGTTTCGTCTTTCGCCCGAGCTTCACCATCACGCCGGCAACGGCCCTCGCCTTCGTGCCGGCAGTCGTGCTGGCGATGGCCTTGCGGTTCGCCGTGGAGTGGACCCTGGCTTCGGTTGCCTTCTGGGTGACGCGGGTCAACGCCCTCAATCAGCTTTATTACGTCGTCTTCCTCTTCCTCGCGGGGATGGCGGCTCCGCTGGCGCTCCTGCCCGAACCAGTGCGCATCCTCGCCGAGTGGCTACCGTTCTATCGGATGCTCGGATTTCCGGTGGAAGTGCTTCTGGGAAGGCTCACGCCTCAGCAAGTCGCCGTCGGCTTCGCCGCGCAGATCGCCTGGCTCACCGTCGCCCTGGTGCTGCTGAACGTGACCTGGGCGCGCGGCATCCGCAAGTACTCGGCGGTCGGGGCGTGAGGCGATGACGTACCTCCGTCTCCTCTGGATCCACCTCCGGCTTGGCATTCTGAACGAGCTCCAGTACCGAACCAACCTCGTCCTCCAGCTCATCCAATCGGCGGTCGGCCTCGTCACCGCCCTACTCGGACTCGGCATCGTCTTCTCCAAGACCGACACGCTCGGCGGTTGGCTTCCGGCGGAGATGCTCGCCATCGTGGGCGTATACACCCTCGTCTCCGGCCTCACCCAGCTCGTCGTCCGGCCAAGCCTGCAGCGGTTCATGGAGGACATCAGGCTTGGCACGCTCGACTTCACCCTGACCAAGCCCGTCGACGCCCAGGCGCTGGTCAGCATGCGCCAGATCGAAGTCTGGAAGCTGGTCGATGTCGTCGTCGGCCTCGTCGTCCTTGGGGTCGCGGTCACCCAGCTCGGCGCCTCGATCGGCGCCACCGAGGCGCTAGCATTCGTCGTCGCGCTCCTGGCCGGGGCGACGATCATCTACAGCTTCCTGCTCATCCTGGCCACCTGCGCCTTCTGGTGGGTGCGTCTCGACAACATCCTCAATATCTTCCAGAGCATGTACGAGGCCGGCCGCTGGCCCATTGGCATTTACCCGCCCTGGCTCCGCTACGTCCTGACCTTCCTGGTTCCCGTCGGCTTCGCCATCACGGTTCCGACCGAAGGCCTCGTCGGCCGCCTGACTTCCCCGACGCTGGTCGGGGCCATCGCCCTCGCCATTGCCCTGCCGTTGATTGCCCGCGCCTTCTGGAAGTTCGGCGTCCGGCACTATTCCGGGGCCTCAGCCTGATTCCGATGTTGCCTCGCCGCCCCGCGCCATGCTGAGCTGCGCTCAGCATCTCGGGCCCGTGACGCAGACGATCACTGGCGCCGAGATTCTTCGCCTGCGGGCTCAGCGTGACACGGATCGTGGGAACTTGAGCTCAAGTGCTCAGGCGCGGATCCTCCCCCTTCTGCCCAACCACCTCCTCCACCTCGGGGATGACCCCTCCTGCCACCCAGTGCATGACGTCCGCCTTCGTCGCCTCCCCACGCGCGAACTCTCGGATCACGCGCCCTTTGTGAAACACCAGAATGCGATCGCAGACACCGAGCGTCTCCTCGATCTCGGACGAGGTGAACAACAGCGCCAACCCCTGCCGGGCCAGCTCATCGCAAAGCGCGTAGATCTCCGACTTCGCCCCGACATCGATCCCCCGCGTCGGGTCGTTGAGGATGAGGATCTCCGGCCCGGTCGCCAGCCACTTCGCCACGACCACCTTCTGCTGATTCCCGCCCGAGAGATTGACCACCCGCTTGTCGATGCTGTCGGTCGCCACGTGCAGCTTGCGCACGGCGTCGGTGGCCAGTCCTCGTTCGCGGCCGCGGTCGATCATCCCCAGCCGGTCGAGCAGCTTGTCGAGCACGGCCAGGCTGGCATTGCGGCGGATCGACCACGAGGTCATCAGCCCCTCGTCACGTCTGTTCGCCGGGATCAGCGCGAACCCCTGCCGAATGGCCTCGAACGGCGAGCGCGGCGCCGCGCTCCGCCCCTTGTAGACCACCTCGCCATCCGTCGGTTTCGCCAGCCCGAACAGCACGTGGAATACCTCGCCGATGCCCGAGCCCTCGAGGCCGGCGAAACCCAGGATCTCCCCCGCGCGCACCGAAAAATCGACTGGGCCGACGTGCGTTCCCACGCGCAATCCCGCAACCGAAACTGCCGTCGGAGCCTCGGCCGGGACCGGTTCTCGCTGCGGGAACGCCTCGTCCAATCGACGGCCGATCATCTGGGCGATGATCGCAGGGATCGTCGTCCCGGCGATCGCCCACGTCCCCTGGTACCGACCGTCGCGGATAACCGAGATGCGGTCGGCGATGGCGAACACCTCTTCCAGACGATGGGAGACATAGATGATCGTCAGTCCTTTGTCCCGCAACCGTCGGAGCAGCGCAAACAGGCGCTCTGTCTCCGCCGCGCTCAGCGCGGAATTCGGCTCGTCCATGATGATGATGTCGGACTGCTGCTGCAGCGTGCGCGCGATCTCGACGAGCTGCTTCTCCGCCACAGAGAGCCGGCCAACCCGCGCGTTCGGGTCGAGCGCCACGCCCATCTGGTCGAGCACGCGCCGCGTCGCCGCAACCATCGTCCTCTCGTCGAGCAGGCCCGGGCCATGGGTCGCTTCCCGATTGGCGAAGACGTTGCCGGCCACCGTCAGGTGTGGAAAAAGGTTCAGCTCCTGAAAGACGATGCTGACGCCCAGATTCCGCGCATGCAGTGGATCGGCGATTGTCACCGGCTGCCCACGCAGCAGCAACGTCCCGCCGTCGGGCCGATGCACCCCGGCCAGCATCTTCATGATGGTCGACTTGCCCGCCCCGTTCTCCCCGACGACCGCATGAATCTCGCCGCTCTCAATGCCGAACGACACGTCATTGACCGCGGTGATGCCGCCGAACCGCTTCGTCACGCGGTCCAGCCGGATGATTTCGTCACCTGGCACCCTGACATTCGCGTCCATGAGCATCCCAAGGGAGGAAGCCCAAAGCCCCTCTCCCTGCGCACAGGGAGAGGGGTTGGGGTGAGGGTCAGCCCTTACGACTCCGGCGTCGCCCTCGGCATGCCCGGCGTCCGCAGATCGTCATAGGGCCGCGCGGCCGCTTGCAGATCCGCGAAGTTCTGGTCCATGTACTCCTGGTAGTAGTCGTACTGCACCTGGTCGTCCGTCTGCCGCGAGACGTAGTCCGCAACGTTCTCGGCCGTCACGACCTCCGTTGGGGTCTCGAGCCATCCCTCGACCAACGGCGTGCCGTTGATGAGATGCTCCGCCAGCGCCCGGATCGGCAGATAGCCCTGCAGATACTCCTGCTGACCGACAGTCACCTGGGCCAGGCCGCTCTGGATCGCCTCCAGCGTCGGCGGATCGAGATCGTAGCCGCCAATCAGCCACGTCGCCGCGTTGCGCTCCTTCAGCTGCGCCAGGTTCGGGATGTCGATCGAGCAGAGGCCGACCGCCGCGACAATGTCCGGGTTCGCGGCGACGATGTTCTCCCACTTGGAATAGTTGTCGGGCACTGGAACGTCGACGTCCTGCGCTTCCAGGATATCGTAGCTCGTCCCTTCCAGCGCCTGACGGAAGCCGGAGTCGCGATCCTGGAGAACGGTCGCGGCGGGGTCGCAGATGCCGACGGCGATCTTGCCCTCGGTGATGCCGGCGGCTTCGAGCTGCGTCAGCATCTCCCCGCCCAGGATCACCCCGGAGGTGAACTCGTCCTGCCCCACCCACGTGCCGAGGGCGGAGTCGAGCGAGGTTACGTTGGCGCCGACTAGCGGCACGCCCTGGTCCACCGCGATCTGGATCGGCGTGATCCAGGTGTCGCCGGGGAAGGTCACCACGGCGATGCCGTCGAACCCGCGCTGCAGCGCGGTCTCAAAGAACGCCTGGTGCGTCGCCGTGTCGAACGAGGCGTCGCCGAACACCTCCAGCGTCACGCCATAGTCGCGTGCGGCGTCTTCGGCGCCCGTCTGGATGCGCTCGGTGAAGGCGTTGAGGCCGTGCAACACGTACGCGATCTCGATGTCGCTGTTGTCGGCGGCAGGGGTGGCGTCCTGCGCCGCGGCGCCCATCGCCGGGAGGGCGACGAGCAGCGCGGCGAACGCCATCGTCAGAATCGATCGTAGGTGTCTCACGTCACGTCTCCCTGCTTTCTGACTCAAATGTACGAGCGATCGTGCATCGTTGCGACCTGGGAGCATTCCATCGTACGCGGCGGTCACCTCCTTTGCTGCCAGCCTGCTCGGTCGTCGCGCGTCACTGGCGACGCTTGATGAGGTAGTCGAGTGTCACGGCCACGATGATCACGATGCCGGTCACGGCCACCGACCAGGCCGGCGGCACCGCCAACAGCGCGAGGCCGTTCTGGATCAGCGCGATGATCAGCGCCCCTAGCACCGCCCCCAGCACCGACCCGGACCCGCCGGTGAGCGCCGTGCCGCCGATGATGGTGGCGGCGATGACGGACAACTCCGTGCCGACGCCAACCGTTGGGCTTCCGTTGCGGTTGAACGCCAAAGCGACCACCGCGGCGATGCCGACGATGAACCCCATCAACGTCATGACGAGGAGGCGCGTACGATCGATCCGTATCCCGGAGAACCGAGCGGCCTGCACGTTGCTGCCGATCGCCTGCACGCGGCGTCCGAACGGCGTGCGGTTGAACAGCAGCCAGCCGAAGACCGCCACGACCGCCATGACCCAAACGCTGATCCAGACGCCGAAAACCGGATCGCGCCCGCCGATCCACGCGAAGAACCAGGTGTCGTGGCCGTATCCGGAAACGGGCGATGCCTCGGTGACGACAAGTCCCAAGCCTCGGTAGAGACTCAGCGTGCCCAGTGTGACGATGATCGTCGGAATGCCGAGCGCCACGCTCAGCGCCCCGTTCAGCAGCCCGCAGCTGGTGGCGGCGACGATGCACACGGCGACCGCGATCCAGATCGCGTACCCGTCGCGCAGGGCAATCGCCATCAGCACGCTGCTGAACATCCAGATCGAACCGACGGACAGGTCGATGTCCCCCATGGCGATGACGAAGACCATGCCCACCGCCATGATCCCGACGTACGACGCCTGCCGCGAGACGTTGATGAAGTTCTGCGCGGTCAGAAACGTCTCCGGGACCAGCGCCGCCAGCAAGACGATCAGCACCACCAGCGCCCCGATGACGCCGATCTCGTCGATCTGCCCGAGCCTGCGCCCCAGCTCGCGGAGGCCGCTTCGCCGCGGCTCGTCGCTGGCGGGAATCCCTATGGTCGATTCACCCATCGCCTCGTCCCCCGCCCGCCGGGCCAATGCGACCTGATTGGTTCACGGCCAGCCGCATCATGGCTCGATTCGGACATCGAGCGTCGCAACCGCGTATGGCCGCAAGTTCACCGTGACCGCGCCATTCTCTACCGGCGCCGGCTCCTTCGATCCTCGGAACGCCGCCGGTTCGGACGCGGCGATCGTGTACGATCGGTCATCGAGCCGTCGTACCAGCGCTTCGACCGCCCCAGAGAGTCGCAGTGTCGCGTCGACCGACTCATCGGTCATGTTTGCCAGCAGGACGCGCACCCGATCCTCGACGCCCAGCGCCAACGCCTGCACCCGCAACCCATCACCCAGCTCGACCGGCAGGATGCTGCCGGCCCGAAACTCGGCCACGTCGGCCAGCACGTGGTAGATCGGAAACACCATGCCCGGCCACGAATGGAACGCCTCGACGCGCAATGGATGGTCACGCCGCTCGATCACCCCGCGCCAGCCCGTGGTTTCGAAGTAGGTCAAGGTATCGACGTCGGCGTTGCCCAGCGCGTTGAGACTCCCGATCAGCCAGCCCGCGGCAAAGAGCGACGGCTGGCGGGCATCGACCGCGGCCGGCAGCTCGCCCGGCTCCGGCTTCGGATCCGGCCCGGTCGCGTTCGGATTGAACGGCGGTTTCAGCGTAATGGGCCCCACGGCCAGCTTTCGGTCGCCGATGAACGCCCGCGCGCTCCTCACAGTCTCCGGCTGCGCCGCCAGCGTCTCCGTCAGCGATGCGTTGTCGAAGGCATGCACCTGGGGAGTGATCGTATACCCGACGACTTCCATGAGCGAGAGCGGCAGCGTTTGCGCCGCCCGGTTCAGCTCAGTGAAGTACCCCCGCGTTCCGCCCCCGACCGGGGCGTCGATCTCGCCCGCCTCGATCGCCTCGTTTGCAACCGCCATGACCGCGCCCGTGGTATCCAGCTTCCCCTCGGCAAAGGCGAGCACCCGATCGATCGGAACGTCGAGTCCCGCCAGCTCCCCCGCTAGCTCTCGCAGACCAGCTCCGTCGGCTCCGGCAATCGCCTCGATGGCCAACGCGGCATCGAGGGCGCCCG
Source organism: uncultured Chloroflexota bacterium (assembly GCA_937870845.1). GTDB lineage: Bacteria > Chloroflexota > Chloroflexia > Thermomicrobiales > UBA6265 > JACCXM01. The sequence goes on along the minus strand of CALMZR010000035.1, from coordinate 16,606 downwards.
TTTGCTCGGCCGCTTGCCGCAAGGCATCTCGCCAGCCCTCCCGCGTGAGATCGAGCGAGACGTACAGGTGCGCCGGATTCAACTCCCTGAGCAATTCGACATCTGTATCCGCCAGCAGCGCGCCGTGGCTGGCGACGCCGAGGCCAATGGCGGGAAGCGGCTTCGGGCTCGAGGGATCGGCCGAAACCAGGACTGGGCCGGCAGAATCTTCCACCGCCCCGGTCCCGCCCGCGCCCCTGATCGTCACCGTCTGCCGCACGCGGTCGCCCTTCCGCATCTGGACGGGGTAGGGGATGCGCAGCGGCGTCGAGTACGTCTTGTAGGAGGCATCGGTCCAGTTGCGCTGGTCCTCCATCTCCCACAGGTCGCCCTCGAAGCGAATCGCTGCCTCGCCCCCGCCCGGCGTTCCATGAGAGATCGACTGCATGTCGAAAAACGGCTGATGCGGGGAGATGAGGTCGGGGAAAACGCCGTCGACCCTGCCTTCCGGCGTCTCGGTGGTCGCCCTGGCGCCGGCGACCTCCATCGGGTGCAGCACGCACCAGCCGATCCGGTTGCGCAGAAAGTCTCTGCGCGCGACCCCGTCCATCATCGCCGTGATCACCCCGTCCGGCGTGCCCGAAATCTCCCCTTCCCATTCGAAATCGACGTCGCCGCCAACATTCTCCGCGACAAAGCGGACAGTGAATCCGTTCTCCCCCCGATCGAGGTCGTAGCTCGTGAACCGCGGCTCGATGGTGTTCCAGTTGCGGTCGCGGATCGCCGCATACAGCCGCAGCACGACTGGATCGTTCCCCAGCTTGACGTAGCGCAGGTCGCCGCCTTCCAGGATCGCCGTCAGCGGCCCGGCGCGAACCGCCACGCGCTCCGGCAGCGCCTCATCTTTGCCGTACCACATCACCCGTTGCGGAAACTCGACCGGAGCGGCTCCCTGCTCGCCCATATCGCTCCCCGTTCTATCCCGCGTCGCCGCGCGCGATTCTGGCCGACGGCTGGTGTTCCATCGCGTCGCCGCCAGCGGCAACGTCCCGTTCACCGGCCGGCTCGTCCAGACTTGGAGTCATGGCCACTCCGCGGAATCGCACCTTCTGCGCGTCAATGAACATGGCGATCAGGATCACGAAGCCCTGGATCGACTGAATCCAGAAGACCGACACCTGCATCAGGTTCAACCCGCGATCGATAATCGACAGCAGCAAGACGCCCCCCAGCGCGCCGACGATCGAGCCCCGGCCTCCCAACAGGCTGATGCCCCCGATCACCGCCGCCGCCATCACGTTGAAGATGTATCCCTCCCCGAGATCCGACTGTACCGACGAAATCCGCCCGGCCAGCATCCACCCCGCCAACGCTGCCAGGAGTCCACTGATCATGTAAACCTGCCGCACCCGCTTGTCCGGGTCGATCCCCGACGCGAGCGCCGCCGCCCGATTGCCCCCGATGGCATACAGCTCCCGCCCGAACGGCCGGAAGGTCAGGACGATGTACGCGATCAGGAACACGCCGAGCATCACCAGCACCGACACCGGCACGGCCCCGAGCCAGGGCAGGGAAAATGCGCTTTCGTGCCCCAGCCAGTTGAACACTTCCGCTGGCCGCGAGTCTATGCTCGTCACCGCCTGCCCATTGGTAAAGCGCAGCATCGCCCCGCGCAGGACGATCAACATCGCCAGCGTCACGATGAAGTTGTTCATCTTGCCGTACGTGATCAGCGCCCCGATGATCCACCCGATAACCGCGCCCATCGCCAGGATGACCGCGATCGAGGCAATCGGGGCGATCTCCGTACCCGCGCCCCACGTTGGAGATCCCGGCGGCACGATCAGGAACAATCCGATCAACGCCGCCAGCCCCAGCGTCGATTCCGAAGAAAGATCGAAGTTGCTCGTGATCAGAACGAACGTCTGTCCCACAACGAGGATACCGAGCACCGAGGCGGCGGTAAGAATGTTGCGGAGGTTGATCGGCGTCAGAAACTTGTCCGTTTGCGTGGCAAAGAAAAGCACCACGGCGATCAGGATCAACCAGATCAGATTGTCGAGGACCGCCGGAACGGCGCTACGCCACCGCGTCATCGGCAGCCTCCGTTCCGCCTTCGATCGCATGCAAAATATGGGCCGTCGTCATGTCCGCGTCGCCCTTGCGAAACTCTCGCACGATCCGCCCTCGATAGAAAACGAGGATCCGGTCGCAGACGTCGATCAGCTCGTTCAGCTCATCCGAAACGACGGCCACGGCGACGCCGCGCGTGGTCAGCTCATCGATGATGCGCAGGATTTCCACTTTGGCCTGCACGTCGACGCCCTGGGTTGGTTCGTCGAGCAGCAGCACGCGCGGCTCGGTAGCCACGAGTTTGGCGACGACCACCTTCTGCTGATTGCCGCCGCTCAGAAACTCGACCGGTTGCTGCTGGCTCGGCGTCTTGATGCCCAGAGCCCGAATGTACCCCTCGACCAGCCCGATCACCTTGCGCAAGCTGAGAAATCCGAGCACGGTCCTCAGCCGGTCCAGTACCGACAGGCTGATGTTGTCCCGCACGCTGGCGATGCCGACGATGCCGTACCCATGCCGATCCCGCGGCAGGTACGCCACCCCTCGTGCCAGCGCCGCCTCCGGCCTCGACGCGGCATACCTCTTGCCATCAAGCGTGACCTCGCCGGCGCCAATTGGCTCCAGCGCGAACAGGCCGCGTGCCAGCGCCGCGTTCCCCGAGCCTTCCAGCCCGGTCAGTCCGACCACCTCGCCTTCATGCAGGGTCAGGTCGACGTCGTGATAGACGTTGGGCCGCGTCAACCCCGCGATGCGAAGCACCGGTCGCCCCACGGTCTCGCGCACCGGCCGCCGAAACCGCTCGACGTCGGAGCCGCTGATGAGCCGCACAAGCTCCGGCTGGGTAAGGTCGTCCGTGGCAAAAACCCCGACTCCCCGGCCGTTCCTCAGCACCGTCACCCGATCGGAAAGAGCGAAAACCTCCTCCAGATAGTGCGAGATGTAAATGAATGAGGCGCCCCGCTCTCGCTGCCGGCGCACGAACTCGAACAGCATTCGCACCTCGTGCTTCGGCAACGGCGCGGTCGGCTCGTCGAGGATGATGACGCTGGCGTCGGCGAAGAGCGCCCGCGCGATCTCGATCATCTGCCGCTCGGCGACGCTCACATTCTCCATCTTGCGCCGCACGTCGATGTCGAGGCCGAACGCGGCCATCCGCTCGGAAGCGATTGCGTTCAACCGCTTCCAATCCACGAACCCGCTTCGTGTCGTCGGCAGCGCCCCGGTTGCCAGGTTCTCGGCGATGCTCAGGGCCGGCACGAACGTGGCGTGTTGCGCCACCAGCGCGATGCCCGCGTGGCGCGCCCGCGATGTCGTCATCGCCTCGATCCGCTCGCCTCGCACGAGAATATCGCCACCGTCGGCCGGGTAGAGCCCGGTCAGGATATGCATCAGCGTCGACTTGCCCGCCCCGTTCTTCCCGACCAGGGCATGAATCTCCCCCGGGCGCACGGTGAAGTTGACGTGGTCAAGCGCCACCACTCCCGGAAACCGCTTCGCGATGTCGCGCATCTCGACGACGAGGTCTCCCGCATCGTTCAGATTCTCGCGTCCCACGTGCATGGCTCCCTCGGCGCGGGGGTTGGCGAATTTGCGCCAACCCCCGCCGTTACCAACGCCTTACGAAGCCGGCGTCGCCTCCGCCTCGCGGGTGAGCGAAATGTTGGCCCAGAGCCGCTCGTCGTCGACGTTGTCCGGCCCAACCGAGGTGGTCGCCAGGAAGAGCTGCGGCCCGACTTCGCTCGCCTCGATGCGCGCCGGCGACCAGAGCGCGCCCTCTTGCGTCACTTCGCCTTCGGGGATCGCTTCGCCGTTCAGCTCCATCTCGATGTAGTCGGTGACGATGCCGAAGTCCGGGATCGGCTGGTTCGATGACTGGTCGGCGTGCCCTTCCCGAATCGCCGTCAGCGCCGCCGGGCTGCCGTCTACGCCCGCCAGGAAAACGTGCCCCTCCTCACCGCGTGGGAAGAGCCGCCCCAACTCCTGGAGCACCTGCACCGTTCCCGCCATGTAGACGGCGTCTGAGTGCATGTAGATCGCGTCGAGGTTCTCTTCGGCCGAAGCGATATCGCGCACGATGTCGACGCCCTTTGCCGCGTCCCAATCGCCCGTGCGCGTGATGACCGTGATCTCCGGGTGCTGGGCCATCACGTCGTTGAACCCGGCGCCCCGCAGTTGCGCGACGTTCTGGCCCAGGTTGCCCGTGATCTCCAACACCGTTCCGGATGGAGACCCGTTCTTCTCGGTCAGGAACGCGACGATCGCTTCGCCCGACTGCTGCCCTGCCAGATAGTTGTCCGACAGCACCGTCATATTGATCTCGCACCCTTGCGGGGAGCGGTCGATCGTGTAAAAGGGGATCCCGGCCTCCGTCGCCGCCTCTACGGCAGTGCAGATGCCGGCGCTATCGTCCGGCACGGCGACGATGGCGTCCACCCCCTGCGCGATGTAATTGTTGATGTCGTCGAGTTGCTTCTGCGCATCTCCCCCGGAGGTCGTGGTCTGGACCGTCCAGCCCTTCTCCTCAGCGCGATCGACCAAGCCTTGCTGAATCTCCAATTGCGCCCCGACCAGACCCGGCGCGGAGTACCCGATGACGACCTCTTCCTGCGCCATCACGGGCACGCCGCCGTATACACTGCTGACCACCAGGGCCAAGGCGCCAAACGCAACCAATCGCCGTCGAAGCTCGTTCATCGCGCGGTTCCCTCCTGTCGCTCCTCTGACGCGCTAGTTCGCCCACCGCGCCCCGAAGGCGCGATACTCCAGCCCACTGCCTGCCCTCCTCCTCTCCGTCCGGCTCAAGCTCGTGTCCGGCCTATGGCCGCTGAAGCGCCTTCGGCCTCCGCAGGCATCGCGGCGTCGAGCGCAACGGCCCCATCTCTCCGAGACGCCCGCTCCAGCGTCGCCTGCAACCGCCGCGCCGCCGACCTCATGTGCGAGTCCATCGCCGCTTCCGCCGCGCGGGCGTCCTGGGCGCGCACCGCATCCAGAATCGGCACGTGCTCCGCGTACGAAATGTCGCGATGACCTTCGGCGATCACCCGTCCGATCCACGCCCGCAGCAGCGCCTGGATGCTCGTCAGCACGTCGCGCAGCGCCGAGTTCGCCGCCGCTTCCGCCAACTTCAAGTGAAACTCGACGTCGGCGTCGACAAACGCCGCGCTCTCCACCCCGTCCCGAGACTCCCACTCCATACGGCCGAGGATGCGCGACAGGTCGGCCAGATCCTCGTCGGAGCGGCGCAGCGCCGCCAACCCGGCGATATCGACCTCGATCAATTGCCGCGCTTCGACCAGATCGATCGTCCGCTTCTCGCCCAGCAGCAACCCCCACTCCACCACCTGCGGCAGGAGCGGTGAATCGGGGCGCTTCAGGTACGACCCGTCCCCGTGCCGGACCTCTATCAATCCGATCAGGCTGAGGGCGGCGATCGCCTCCCGCACCGCCGAGCGCCCGACCCCGAACGCCTCGGCCAACTGCCGCTCCGACGGCATGCGCGCCCCGGGCTCGACCCCGCCGGAGAGCAGGTAGTCGACCAGACGCCGCGCCACCTCCGCCGCGAGCGGCTCCCGGCGAATCGGCGACACGTTCGGCAGCGAGCTCGTCACGACTCGTCCCCCGCATTCCGCGCGGCTTCCGCCCGCATCTCCGCGGCCAAGCCACGATCTCGACGTTCGCGCAACCGCGTAGTCGTTTCCACAGACTCGTCCAGCCACCGCGTGAGATTGTGGATCGACGTCGCCTGCGACAGTTCAGGCCAGAGCAGCGTCGCCACCCGCTCGAACGTCGCGGCCCCCCCCAGCGCCGCGGTCTGGAACGGCCCCGTGTAGCGCCAGCGCCGCGCCAGCCCGTCCCGCACGATCTCGTCGATCGTCTGCGGTGACGCCACCCCGTTCTCCGCCAGCCAGACCGCTTCCCGCAGCAGCGCGAGCTGGAGCCGGTTCCAGGCGAACCCCGGCACGTCCCGGTCGACGAACACGGGCCGCTTCCCGAGCGCCCGCAGCGTCGCCGCCATCTGCTCGGCCACCCCATCGGCTGTCTCGTCGCCGCGGATCAGCTCGACCATCGGCATCAGCAGCGGCGGGTTCCAGTAGTGCGCGCCCACGGTGCGCTCCCCCGCCCCGATCGCGCGGCCAATTGCCGTGATGGGGATCGAGGAGGTGTTCGAGGCGACGATCGCCCCTGGGTTTGCGGCCACCACCGGCTGCAGCGCCTCGCGCTTGGCCGCGAGATCCTCGACGACCGATTCGACGATGATGTCCGCGTCCGAAACGGCCTCGTCCTCCGCCACGATGCTGATGCGCTCTCGCGCCCCAGCAACGGCGTTCTCACTCGCCAGCCCGTGCTCGCGGGCCGCTGCGAACCCCTTGTCCATCCGCTCCTTGGCGACGTCGGGCCGCCGCGCAAGGACGGTCACCTCGTGCCCGCCAATGGCGTACTCGCACGCAATCTGCGACCCCATCAAGCCAGGACCGAGCAGGACGATCTTCACAGCCTCATCCCCGCACCGCCCCGAGCGTCAGTCCACGCACGAAGTGCCGCTGCACGAGAAGCGCCAGCGCGAAGACCGGCAGCATCGCCACCACCGCCAGCGCCGACGCCTGCCCCCAGTTCGAGCCCTGCGACCCCGAGAACCCCGCCACCGCCACCGGCAGCGTGACCGCCTTCGTCCGGGTAAAGACGACCGCGAAGAGAAACTCCATCCAACTGAAGATGAACGCGAACGTGCCCGTGGCGATCAGCCCAGGGACTGCCAACGGCATCGTGATCTCCCAGAAGGCGCGCAACCGCGTCGAGCCATCGACCTGAGCGCTCTCCTCGACCTCCGCCGGCACCGCGTCGAAGTAGGCGCGCATCATCCAGATCACGAACGGCAGATTGAACACGGTGTAGAGTGCGATCAGCGCCGCGTGCGAATCGAGGCCCAGCGCCGGATGGATTTGCCCCACTTCTCGCAACAGCAGAAAGAACGGCACGATCAGCACCACCGGCGGCATCATCCGCTGCGACAGCAGCCAGAACGCGAAGTGCTTGCCGCCCGTCTGCAACCGCGCCATGCTGTACGCCGCCAGACTCCCCACCAGCATCGACAGGATCGTCGCCCCGCTGGCGATAATGACGCTGTTCTTCAGCGCCAGATTCCCGCGCTGGGCCATCACGTTCTGGTAGTGGATAAACGTCGGCTCCTGCGGAACCCACACCGGCGGATTCCGCAGATACTCGCCCGGCAGCTTCACCGATGTCCCGATCACCCACAAGATCGGAAAGAGGCTGAACACCAGCACGACGATCAGCACCGCATAGCGAACCGCCGTTCGTACCCCGCGCCACCGATCGCGCCGCACCGCCGCTCTCGCCGGCGCGGCGAACGTGCCCGCGTGGCCGCTCACGGCGCTCATGCCTCCGCCCCCCTGACGAACCGCGCAACGTAGACCGTGGCCACGATCGTCAGAAAGATCACGATCAGGAACGACACGGCCGAGGCATACCCGAGCCGGAAGAACTTGAAGCCGAGTTGATAGACGTACCAGGAGATCGATTCGGTCGAGGTCCCCGGCCCGCCCTGCGTGAACATGTAAACGAGATCGAACACCTTGAAGACATCGAGCGCCCGAAAAATGATCGCCACCGCGATCACCCGCGAGATCCCCGGCAGCGACACGTCGCGCAGCGATTGCCACCACCCCGCCCCGTCGAGCGCCGCCGCCTCGTACAGCTCAGGGTTGACGCCCGACAAGCCGGCCAGCAACACCAGAAACATGAACGGCGTCCACTGCCAGACATCGGTGACGATCATGGCGAACAGGGCCGAGTCCCGGTGGCCCAACCAGATGATGTTGACCTCCCGCCCGGCGATCCAGCTCAGCGTCTGGTTGATCGCCCCGTACTGGTTGTCCCACAGCATCCGCCAGGTCAACCCCACCACGATCGGCGCCACCATGACCGGCAGGATCAGCAGCGGCATGGCGAACCGCTTGCCCTTGAAATCCCCCACGAACAGCAGCGCCAGCCCCAAGCCGAGCAGGAACTCCAGCGCCACCGCCCCGACCACGATGATGCCGGTGTTCTGCATCGCCCCCCACACGCGGGGATCGACCAGCGCGTCCCGGTAGTTCTGCAGTCCGATGAACGGATGCTCCTGGCTCTGCAAGTCCCACCGCTGAAAGCTCAGGATCAACGCCTGGATCAGCGGGAAGATCGTCAACGCGACGATCAGCAACAACGCGGGCAGCACCAGCAGCCACCCCTCGATCCGCCGCCTCGCGGCGAAGCTGGGGCCCCGAGTTGCGGCGACGCTACCTGGCGTCGACTCGGCCACGTTCATCAAGGTTTTATCAAGCCCTCACGCAACCTCGCGCGGCAAGACCACGCTCTCCACGGCCCTGCAGGGTCCTTCCGTTCGGACAGCCTGGTCCTTTAGGGCCAGGCGAGAGGACAGCCCGGTCCCTTCTGCCGACCTCATCGGCAACCTCGGCCGCCACGATCCCTCCCGTCGGCCCCGCAAACCCTCAAGCTGTCCCAATCGGAAGGACCCTTGGACGGGGTTGAGATGGACAGGGGACCGGCGTGAGCGCCAGTCCCCCCTTTGGCCCTACTCCTCGTAGTACGCGCCCGGCAACGCCTTGAAGTTCTCGTACGCTTCCTTCTGGCTTTCCCGGCCGATGCGATCCGTGATCTCATTGAAGGCCGCGTTGCCGCTCGCCAGCGTTTCCGCGATGTCGCCGCCCGCCTGCGCCGCCGTCACCATCTGGTCGATGGCCGTGTGGTACTCGGACGAACCGGGCATGACGATGTCGAGCAGCGCCGTGTCGGCTGCCGCCCGCAACGTATCGAGGTAATCCCCCGCGTACTCCCACCGGCTGCGGTAGTCCTCCGACTCGTAGTGGCTGATCCGGTACGGGTCGCGCAGCGCATAGGGAAGCATCACCCGCTGCAGGCTGATCGACGGGCTCGTCATCCACTGGATGAAGAGGTACGCCGCCTCCTTGTTCTGGCTGTCGACCGAGACGCCCAGGTGGAACCCGGCGTTGTGCAGGCTATGGCCCATCGGCATCACCGAGTAGCCGACCTTGCCCGCCACCGTCGTCTCCGGCACCCAGTTGAGCTGCTCCGCCGTGGTCCCCTCCGACCACCGCCCGTACGGTGGCCACGTGCCGCCCACCATAGCGATTTGGCCTGCCATCCAGGCAGTGAGAACCTCGACGAAACCCCACGTCTCGATCCCCGGCGGCATCGTCTTGTTCGATTCGATCATCCGCGTCAGCGTGTCGATCCCGGCCTGGCTGTCAAGCGCGGCGTCGAGCGTTTCGTCGTCGAAGAAGCGGCCGCCGCGGTTGCGGAACTCCTCCGAGAACCACCCGTAGACCTGCCCCGGCGCCCGCTGGCTGGCCCCGCCCCAACTGTTGCCGCCGCCCTGCTCGGTGAAGAAGGCCTGGATGTTGTCGTACTCCGTCCAGTCCTTCGGCGCCGCCAGCGCGTGGCCGTACTCTGCCTCGAACGCCTCCTGGTTGGCCGGGTCATCGAAGAGGTCCCGCCGGTAATAGAGGATGATCATGTCCCCGTCGTCGAAGAGTCCGTAGCGCTGCCCGGCGTAGTTCATCAGCTCCTTGTAGAGCGGGTGGTAATCCTCCAGATCCTCCGGGGCCATGTACTGCTCGATGTAGGCGTCCAGGGGCTCCGCCAGCCCCTGGGCCACGAAATCCGCGGTCCACGACGGCGGATACGTGATGACGTCGTAGGCTCCCGTCTGGCCGAGGTGCTCGGCGACCTGGGCGGCGAACAGCTCCGGGAACGGCTTGCCGATGGGATTGATCCGAATGCCGGTCAGCTCCTCCCACATCGGCCCCGAGAAGAGCGTCGGATCCTGGAGTTGCAGCCCGTCCTCCCAGACGAGGTTCAGCTCGGCCGGCTTCGGATCGAGCGCGTTGGCCGCGTCCACGGCCGCCTGCGCCGAATCCGCTGTCTGCCGCCGGAGCGCACGCTGCGCCGCGGAGATCGCCGCCGGCGTCAGGCTCGGCGCCGCGCTGCGCGCCGCCGCCGGCCGGGCGCGGCCCGAGATGCCGAGCGCGGCCAACGCCGCGGCGCCATGCAGCACCTGCCGGCGCGACGCCCGCGCCCGCGCGAACTGCTCGAGTGCGTCACGATGCTTCGGATCGATCGACGGTTTCGCCTCCATGCGCGTCGCCTTTCGTCTTCCGCCCACTCCACCGTGGGCCTTCCACTCGCCGCGCCGATGCGCCACGAGTCTGCCGCCCGGGCCGCGCGGCCCGGCTCAGGCGTTGGGCGTCGCGCGCAGGGCATCGAGCCCTTGCCGCAGCGCCAGCTGATACAGCCACAAATCCCCGGAATAGGCCATCGCCCGAAACCCTTGCTGCAACTGCGCCTGACCGTCCGCCACCGCCCCGGTCATGATCCCCGGCGTCTTCCCGTAGGCCTCGCACGCCGCCAGCACCCGATCGACCGCTTCCAGGTACGTCGGATGGGAGAACTGCCCCGGAATTCCGAGCGAATTGGTCAGGTCGAAGTGGCCGATCCACAGCACGTCGATGCCGTCCACGGCGGCGATGGCGTCGGCGTTCTCGACGCCAGCGCCCGTTTCGATCTGGGCGATAAGCAGAATCTCGTCGTTGGCAGAAGCCATTTTCTCGATGATGTCGCCGCCGCTGTAGTCGTCGTGGGCCACCCCGAAGGCCGCGCCCCGCTTCCCCATGGGCGGGTACTTGGCCGAATCGACGATGAACCGCGCCTGCTCCGCCGACTCCACCATCGGGACCATCAACCCCATGGCCCCCACGTCGAGCGGCCGCGCGATCAGGGTGTACTCGGTCGCCGGCACGCGCACCATCGGCACGAGGTCGGCCGCGCGCGAGGTGGCCATGAGACCCCGGATCGTCTCGATACTCCAGCCGGTGTGCTCCATGTCGAAGATCGCGAACTCGGCCCCCGCCTCGGCCGCGATGCGCGCGATCCCGGTCGAGGGGAATTCGAAAACCATCGTCCCCAGCGACCGCTCCCCGGCCTGCAACGCGCGCTTGACCCGGTTCTCCCTCATGCCTGCTTTGCCCCCTCCCGGTATCGGCGCAACTTCTCGGCAATCTTCGGCGAGTCGATCGCATCCCGATTGACGACGTGCTCCGGGGTCTCTCCGGCGGCGACCGCCTGAATCGAGCGCAGCACGCTCTCCCCCATGATCCGCTCGCACTCGTCGGTCCAGCAGAGCCCGTGCGGCGTCACCACCACGTTCTCCAGTTTCAGGATCGGATCGTCGGGGTCGACCGGCTCCTGCTCGAAGACATCCATCCCCGCGCCCGCGATGCGCCGCTCCCGCAGCGCCTCGTACAGCGCCTTCTGGTCGACCAGCCCGCCCCGCGCCGTGCTGATCAGATACGCCGTCGGCTTCATCATCGCGATCCGATCGGCATTGATGATGTGCCGCGTCTCCGGCGTGTACGCCGCCGCGACGACGAGAAAGTCCGATTCGCGCACGAGGTCATCCAGGTCGACCAGCTCGACCCCCTCGGCCTCGGCGACGGTCGGCAACGCGTACGGGTCGTGAGCGATATGACGCATCCCCAGCGGCCGTGAGATGCGGTGCGTCTCCTGCGCGATGCGCCCGAACCCGACCGTACCAAGCGTCTTGCCGACCAGCCCGGTCCCCCGCGCATCCTGCTTGTCCGCCCAGCGCCCCTCGCGGGTGAGCCGGTCTTGCTCCAGCAGCCTCCCGGCCAGCGCCAGGATGAAGGTGAGGTTCACGACCGCCATCGGCCGCTGCACCGCCTCCGGCGTGATCGTCAGGAAGACGCCGTTCTCGGTGCAGGCCGGAACGTCGATGTTGTCGTATCCGACGCCGAACCGCGCCACCAGCGCCAGCCGGTCGTTTCCTTTCAGCGTGGCGGGAGTGACTCGCGGCCCCAGCACCCCCAGCGCGTCGAACCCGGCGATGTCCTCCGGCGTCAGCTCTTTCCCATGCTCCGGCAGGAACGAGACCTCGATGCCCGGTGTCTCCTCCAGCAGGCGCACCCCCGCCCCGCCGAAGCCAAGCTCTCCGTTGGGCCGGATGAAATCGCGGGTGATTCCTATGCGAAATGGCTCAGCCATGTCCTCCTCTTCCCGCCATCATGGCCCACCTCGTACCATCCTCGGCCTTGCCACCGCGCCGGAGCGTGTCACTCCGAGCGAAGCGAGGAATCTCGGCCAACCGGCCGCCGTGTCCGGAAGCGCCGAATTGCCCCGGCTCGCACAACGGCGACCCCGACGCGAGCGCGTCCGTCACCGAACGGAAATCCCCCCATCGACGTGAAAATGCGACCCCGTGGCGAACGTCGACTCGTCCGAAGCCAGAAAGACGGCGATCCCGGCCATGTCCTCCGGCGTGCCGATCCGCCCGATCGGGTGCAGCGACACCAGCCGGGCATGAATCTCCGGATCGTCGACCAGCGGCCTGGTCAGCGTCGTCTCGATCGTTCCCGGCACGATGCCGTTGACGCGGATGCCGTACGGCGCATAGTCCGCCGCCATGATCCGCGTCAGCGCCATCACGCCAGCCTTGGACGAGGAGTAGGCGTGCCACCCCGCCCCGCACATGGTGAGACCCGTGGGCGAGCCGGTGTTGATGACCGAGCCGCCCTCGCCGCTCTCCATCATCAACCGCACCCCGTGCTTGCAGGTGAGATAGACGCCGCGCAGGTTCACGTCGTGTGTCCGCTGCCAGACATCGATGTCCAGCTCGTGGACCGGCGCGTCCTCACCGATCAATTGCACCGCCGCGCAGGTGTAGAGCACGTCGAGCCGGCCGTGCCGGCGCCGGACGTCGTCGAACGCCGCCGCGACGCTCGCTTCGTCCGTGACATCGGTGACGAGCGGAAACGCCATGCCGCCGATCTCTTCCACCGTCGCGCGCAGCGGTTCTTCATTGCGGTCGAGCAACCCGACGATCGCCCCTTCACGGGCAAATGCGCGCGCGGCCCCTTGCCCGATCCCGCTCGCCGCCCCGGTGACGACGGCAACCTTCCCATCCAGACGCCCCACGGCGCTCCTCCGACGTCGTCGCGCATGCCGACCCAGCCAACGCGGGCAGTCGGTGGAGGCTCGCGGTGAGCCGGACCTCGGCAGCGCTAACCGGTCTACAGGTTGACTGGTTGACCAATGCGCGGATGCTACCGGCGCCGCGCTGACCTGTCAAGCCCTGGGGCGGCGCAGACCCGAGTTGACACGTCGCCGACTCCGTGTAGCCTGCACGAAAAGATCCGTGACCACGAACACCAAGGAGTGAGAAGCCATGAACGGCCGGCGGTTCGACACCTTGACTCGATCTCTCGCACAGCATCTGCCCCGACGGCGCGTGCTCCGCTCGGCCGCGGCGGTTGGCGCAACCCTCGGAGTGGCAACGGTCTCGCACAAGAGCGGCCGAGCCCAGACCGAATCGAGCATCGGGCTCCCCTGCGTCCCGTGTTACTGCGAGGGCGACCAATGCGACTGCTGCCTCATCGGCATCACCGGGGGCGGCGTCGTGCGCACCGCCGACGGCGACGCCAACCTCATCCTCTTCGCCACCCAGCTCGCCGACGACGCGCCCCAGGAAGCCGCCGGCTTCGTCCGCTGGCTCGACCCCGTCCGCGACGGTGGTCTCACCCTGGAGAGCGTCGGCCCCATCGCCTATGACTGGCCGGAAGGCGAGGAGCAGCTCCGCAACGTCCGCGGCATCATGGCCGTCAACGGCGCCGGCGAGCAGCCGTTTCACCTGGAGGTCTTCGACGCCGGCCCGGATCTGCTCGGCCAGGACACCGCCCGTCTCACCGTCGGCGACGCCGTCGGCGGCGGATCGTCCGGATTCGCCTACGAAGCGGCCGGCACGGTCGTCGGCGGCGACATCCAGCTCCTCAGCTCGGTGGCCCCGGTGACCCAAGGCGGGTAAGCGGCAGGCGCCTGTCGTCATTCCTCGAGCTGCACACCATCTGGCAATGTCGTCGTCGCGTCAATGAATGCGCTTGCGAGTTGCTCCGCGGTGAGTTGTATCGCGCCCATGAAGTTCGCCCCGGTCACCACGGCGTTCGCCAGGGTGGCGCCGGAGAAGCTCGCGTTCTGAAAATTGGTCCCGATTGCTTGTGCTGCCGACAAATTCGCGTTGACGAGCATCGCGTCGGACAGGTTCGTCTCCGCAAGCTGCGCACTGGCAAGATTCGCCGAACGGAGATCGGCATCGCTCAGATCGGCGCCGATGAGATTAGAGGCACTCAGGTTCGCAAGGCTGAACAGCGTTCCTTGCGCCACGGCGTCCTCAAGGCTTGCCTGGTTGCTCAAGTCGCTCCCTAAGAACTCCGCCCCTGACAAGTTCGAGCGCATCATCTGCGCCCCGCGCAGATCGGATCGGTTCCAACAAGTGTTGCGCAGATCGGCCTCGATGAGATTCACGCCAACGGCGTTAATGTCGGTCAGGTCCAGACACCCCCCGGACGCCATCTCCTCCTCGATCTGCTCCTCCGTGCGCCGGCCGATCACTTTGAAGACCGCCCGCACCTCCTCCGGCACGACCGGCGCGAAAGTGACCGGCGTAGCCGCCGCGTTGGCCGGTAACGGCGATTCCTGCCGCGCGAACGCCGTCAGCACCTCCATCACCGGGCCGTAGTCCCGCGGCGAGTCCCTCGCGATCCGCTCCAGCGCGTAGATGCCTCCCAGGCGCACGGTGAGGTCGTCGCTGCCGAGCTGATCGACAGCACGGGTGAACCGGTCGGTGATCTGTCCTTCCTGGCTGACACGCAAGTTGTCGCTCGTCTGCCCGAGCTGCTGCCAGGCGAAGATCAACCCGGTCAGCACCGCCACCCCGCTCAGGATCTGCCCGAGCGTCCCCCGCGACTCGTTCTCGATCTCGAACAGCTCGCGCGGATTGGAATTGCCCGAGCGCGCCCAGGCGTCCGCCTGCCACTGCGGCACCTTCCACAGCAGATAGACCGCCCAGATCGAAATCGTGACCAGCGCGACCGCCCAGGCGGGGCTGGCGCTATCGATGGCCCCGACGTAGGGCAGTTCGCCGCGCACCGCGCCGACCGCCAACGCCAGCGTCAGGATCGTCGCGACGATGCCCAGTACGGGCAGGCTGCGCGCCGCAACCGCCGCCACGGGCGGCGCACTCGCTCTCGGCCGCAGCCGCCGAAAATGATCCTCCGGCGGTGGCAAAGCGACTCCGGGGCTGGACGGCTGCGGCGGCGGCGGAGCCTTCGTAGCGGCCGCCGTCGTGGAGGCGGATCGGGCGCTCGTCCGCGGCCGGCGCAGGAGCCGTCCGGCCATTCCTGTAAGGACCACCACCGCGAACCGCGTGAACATCGCCCCGGTCTCATCGCGCTCAATGCCAACGACGCTTCAAGCCGGGACGTATCTTCCCATGTCCTGAAATTGACCGAGGGGTTCAATGCTCGAGAACCGCTACCGGACCCCGCTCGCCGGCTCTTCGAGTTCTTGCTTGACGCGCTCCCGGCCCACTCGATAGCATCTCCTCGTGAAGAAGCCGAGTGCGTCTACACCATCATGCTTGCCCCTGCTCGCACGGCGCGCCATCGCGCTCGCGATGGCCCTTGCCATCGCGGCATCGACGGCGATCCCCGCCGCCCTGGCCCAGGAAGTCCCCGAGCTGCGGATCACCTCCACCAGCTACATCGCCATCGATGCCGAGACCGGCGAGATCTACGCCCAACGCAACGCCCGCGAGCGCCGCGCCCCGGCCAGCATCACCAAGATGTTCACGGCGATCGAGGCGATCGAATCCGGTCGGCCAGAGGAGCTTATTACGACGACCGAGGCCGATCTCGTCAACGAACATGCCAGCCAGGTCGGCTTCGACCCCGGCGAGACCTTCACCGTCGAAGAACTCCTCTACGGCATGATGCTCCCCTCCGGCAACGACGCCGCCCGCGCTCTCGCCCGCGGTCTCGGTGGCGAAGACGGCGATACCGACGAAGAGGCCTACGACGCGTTCATGGCGCGGCTCAACCAGCGCATCGACAATATGGGACTCGTCGACACCCAGCTCGTCAACCCCGACGGCTGGGGCGTCCCCGGCCACTACTCCTCCGCCTACGACCTCGCCGCCTTCATGATGTACGCCCTGCGCTACCCCCGCTTCGTGCAGGCGTTCTCCACCCTGGAGCGGGAGTCGAACGACGGCTCCTACGTCTTCCGCAACAACAACCGCATGCTCCGCACCTACGACGGCATCGTCGGCGGCAAGACCGGCTACGACGACGACGCCGGCTGGTGCCTCATCAACGTCGCCCAGCGCGACGGCCGCCGCGTCATCGCCGTCACCCTCAACGGCGTCGCCCCGGACGACTGGTACGACGACAACCGCGTCCTGCTCGACTATGCCCTCGACCAGCAGGCCCTGCGCGCCCAGACCGGAGCCCCCGTCACCGGCGAAGTCGTCTCCTATCGAGATCCCGACGCCGCCCGCATCCTGGCGTTCGGCTCCGCCGGCGCCGCTATCGGCGAACCGATGCCGCTTGTCGCCCCGCAGCCTTCGTTGGCCCCGGACCTGCCCGCCTCCATCTCTGCACCAGACCCC
>CALMZR010000034.1 GCA_937870845.1 uncultured Chloroflexota bacterium | reverse complement strand
CTCGACGAGACAGTCGATGGTCGCCTGAATCACGTTCGCACGCCTTTCGGCGCTCTGCTCCGCTCGGGTCTTCCGCCTGGCGGGCGGCTTTGGCGCGAGTTTCTCGATCACGTGATCGACATGCTACTGTCGAGATAGTCGATCACGTGATCGACGTTTGTCGTGGAGCGAATGCACCGATGAGTAAGAACGACGATGCGCCCGGCCTCCGACTCACGCGAGCGGCGAGGATGACGGGCGCCGCCGCCGGCATGGCGGCTCGCGAGGCGGCAGCCCGCGCGGCGACGACCGGGGGGTCGGCCCGCGGCAGGGAAATCGCCTCGCGGCAGCAGCTCAAGTCGGCGGAAGCGCTGGCCAAGGCCCTCTCCGGCATGCGCGGTGCCGCGATGAAGGTGGGTCAGACGCTCTCGGCTGTGGACCTGGGCCTCGTGCCCGAGGAGGTGCGGCCGGGCTTCCAGGCGATCCTCGCGCAGCTCCAGCAGGACGCGGAGCCCGTCTCCTTCAGCTCGATCCGGCAGGTGATCGAGCAGGATCTCGGTGAGCGGCTCCCGGCGGCGTTTGCTGACTTCGACGAGCGCCCCGCCGCCGCCGCGTCGATCGGCCAGGTTCATCGCGCTAGCCTCCACGACGGCCGTAGCGTCGCCGTCAAGGTGCAGTACCCGGGGATCGCGGAGGCGATCCACGCGGACATGCAGAACCTGCGGTTGGCCCTGAAGCTGCTGAGCGCAATCGCTCCGGGAATCGACACGGGCGCGATCGCGGCCGAGATACGGGAACGGATAACCGAGGAGCTCGACTACGAGCTGGAGGCGGCGAACCAGCGGCAGGTCGCCCGCATGTACCGCGACCACCCGTTCGTCGTCGTCCCCGACGTCGTCACCTCGCTGTGCAGGGAGCGTGTGATCGTCAGCGATTGGGTCGACGGCGCCCGCTTCTCGGAGGCGTGCTCATGGCAGCAGCCTGCCCGCGACCGACTCGGCGAGATCCTCGTGCGCTTCTACCTGAACGGCCCGCTCCGCCACCGGCTCCTCAACGGGGACCCGCACCCAGGCAACGGCTTGTATCTCGAGGACGGGCGCGTGGCGTTCCTCGACTTCGGGTTCTTCAAGCATCTCGGTGACCGCGAGGTCCGGGATCTGCTGGCGTCGACCCGCGCCACCCACGCCGGCGACGCGCTCGGGCTGCTTGAGGTCGTCACCGGCCTTGGGGCCCTGCCCTCCGACCCGGCCCTGGCGGAGCCGTTCCTCGAGAACTATCGGGCGATCTTCGGCTGGTTGATGGTCGACGAGCCGCTGACGATCGACGCCTCGAGCACCGCCGACATGATGCGGCGCTACACCGGGATGAGACGCCAGGACGGCCTCACGGGCCTCGAGGTCCCGGCCGAGCATTTCGTGCTGATCCGGGCCGTGATGCTGCTGATCGGGCTGCTCGGTCAGCTCGGCGCAACGGCCACCTGGCTCGACGTGGCGCGCGAGTGGCTGTTCGCAGAGGCGCCGGCGACGGCCTTGGGTCGTGCGGAAGAGGCTTTCTTCGGTGACCGACACCCCTATCCGACGGAAGTACTGACATGAGCGCTGCGACGGCGACCAAGACCCCGACCCTGAGCGGCGTCCGCGTCGCCCACGACATGCTGGTCGACGGCCTCACGTCGTTCACCAAGATCGCTGACGCGGTTCCGGAGAGCGACATCGTCCGCTGGCGCAGCGGTCACCGGCACGTGTTCGCGATCAAGCACCCCGACTACATCGAGCACGTCCTCCGCAAGCACGCGGACCGGTACATGAAGTCCGTCGAGTACCAGCTCGTCAGCACGGTGCTCGGACGCAGCCTGTTCACCGACGACGGGGAGTCCTGGAGGCGGCATCGGATGATGCTCAACCCGCTGCTCGGCAGGCGTCACTTGAATGCCGTGGTCGACCTGATGATCGATCCGATCGACGACTACGTTTCGAGGCTGGAGGCGCAGGGCGATCGTTTCGAGGTCGAGATGGTCGCCGACATGACCGAGTTGACGCTCGACGTCGTCGGCACGGCGCTGTTCGGGCACTCGTTCGGTGAGCTCGCCCGCCGGATCGGGCCCGCGGTCACCACCGGCCTGCGCCTGGGCGAGTTCGCTGCGCGGCTGACGCTGATCACGGCGCCTCCCTCGTGGTCGGTCAAGGCCCTCGGGGCCGCGATCCACCACGCGCCGTTGCTGCCGCCGCCGCTCGATCGAGCGCAGGCGACGATGAAGACCATCGATGACGCGATCTGGGAGGTGATCCACGATCGAGAGGAGCAGCCCCCCCACGACGACGACCTGCTCGGGATGCTTTTGCGGGCGCGGGACGAGGACGGCACGCTGACGCCGCGCCGAGTCCGGGACGAGGCGACCACGTTCATGGTCGCCGGTCACGAGACAACCGCCAACGGAATGGCCTGGATGTGGTACCTGCTCAGCCTCAACTCCGACGCGCGCGATCGCATGTACGCGGAGGTCGACGAGGTCCTTGACGGCCGGCGCCCGACGGCCGAGGACATCCCCGCCCTCGAGTGGACCAGCGCCTGCCTTCAGGAGGCGATGCGGTTCTTCTCGCCGATCTGGGTGATCCCGCGGACCGCGATCGCCGACGACGAGATCGACGGACACAGGATCCCATCCGGCTCGACGCTGACGGTGCCGGTATACAGCGTCCACCACGACGAGCGCTGGTGGGAGGACCCCGAGCGCTTCGATCCCTCGAGGTTCACCGGCGATCAGGCCCGCGATCGGCACCGCTTCGCCTACCTGCCGTTCGGCGCCGGCCAACGGGTCTGCATCGGGATGAGCTTCGCGCTGATGGAGGGTGCCCTGATCGCGGCGATGATGGCCCAGCGGTTCCGCTTCGACGTCGTTCCCGGCCATCCCGTCCAGCCGGAGGCCACCCTGACCCTGCGGCCACGCGCCGGGGTGCGGATGGTCGCCCGCCGGCGCGAGCGGGTGAAGACGGCGGCAGCAGCGTGAGCGTCGCCGTCGATGGCGCCCTGGCGCTGATCACCGGAGCGGGCAGCGGGATCGGGAAGGCAGCGGCGTTACGGTTTGCAGGGAGGGGTGCGCGGGTCGTCTGCGTCGACATCAACCTCGACGCTGCCGAGCGCGTCGCAGACGCATGTGGCGGCGAGGCCGCCGCGATCTGCTGCGACGTTGCGGACGCCGACGCCGTGGCGGCGTTGGCCGAGCGCGTGGAGGACGAGTTCGGGGCGCTCGACGTGCTCGTCAACAATGCAGGCGTCGGCGTCCTCGGCCCGTTTCTTGATACGTCGTTGGAGGACTGGAACTGGCTGCGGTCGGTGAACCTGGACGGCGTCGCACACGGCTGCTATGCGTTTGGCCCCGGCATGGTCGCCCGCGGGCGCGGTCAGGTTGTCAACGTGGCTTCGGCCGCCGCCTACGTGCCGAACCGGGAGCTCGCCGCTTACTGCGCATCGAAGGCCGCGGTGGTCTCGCTCTCTCAGTGCCTGCGTGCGGACTGGCATCGTCACGGAGTCGGGGTCAGCGTCGTCTGCCCGGGGTTCATCTCGACGCCGATCGCGAGCAGTTCGCGTTACCGCGGAAATGCGGCCGGCAAGGAGGCCAAGGCCTCGCGAATCCTCAGCCGGGGCCACGACCCCGATCTCGTCGCCAAGGCGATTTGCTCCTGCGTCGAGCGGGACCGCGACATCGCTCCGGTCGGGGTCGAGTCGACGCTGGCCTACAAGCTGCTGCGGGGCGCTCCGCAACCTCTGCTCGGCGTCCTGGCGCGGGCGGGTGCCCTGTGAGTTCGAGCCATCCTATGGAGGCGAAGGGTACGCATCACCGGGTGATCGTGATCGGGGCCGGGATCGCCGGCGTCGGCCTGGGCGTGCGTCTGCTCGACAGCGGGATCGAGGACTTCGTAATCCTCGAGCGCAACGACTCGGTCGGCGGAACCTGGTTCGAGCACACCTACCCGGGCTGCGCCTGTGACATCCCCGCGCACCTCTACTCGTACTCCTTCGCCCGCAACCCGGAGTGGACGCGGTTGTTCCCGACCCAGGCGGAGATCCTGGACTACGTTCGCGAGACCGCCGAGCGTTACGGCGTCGATCGCCGGATCCGTTTCGGCTGCGAGATGCTCAAGTCGAGATGGAGCGAGGCCGACGGCCGCTGGCACGTGCGAACCACGGTGGGCTCGTTCAGCTGCGATGTCCTCGTCAGCGCGATCGGCGCCACGGCCGAGCCGAACGAGCCCGACATCCCGGGCCTCGAGGACTTCGCCGGGCACCGCTTTCACTCCGCCCGATGGGACCACGCGCACGATCTCAGCGGCGAGCGGGTCGCCGTGATCGGGACCGGGCCGGCGGCAGCCCAGTTCGTACCCGCAATCCAGCCCGAGGTCGGGCGCCTGGACGTCTTTCAGCGCACGCCGCCGTGGGTGATCCCACATCCGGACCGGCCCGTGCCGTGGGCCGAGCGCCAGCTCTACAGGTTCCTGCCGCCACTGCAGGACATCCAGCGCAACGCGCTCTTTCTGCTCTACGAGGGGGCGGGCGTAGGGTTCCGCGGTCGGGAGGAGCTGATCGCCCCGCTGGAGGCGCTCGGCCGGCTGCATTTGCGCCGGCAGGTGAGCGATCCCGGGCTCCGCCAGGCACTTACGCCCGACTACCGCTTCGGGTGCAAGCGGCCGATCCTCTCGAACAGCTTCTACCCGGCGCTGGCGGCCGACAATTGCGAACTGGTGACGGCTGCGATCGAGCGCGTCGAAAGAAACGCGATCATCACTGCCGACGGCGAGCGTCGGGAGGTGGACACGATCATCACAGCGATCGGCTACCGCTACAGTCGCTCGCTGCTTGTCGACCGCATGGTCGGCGTGGCCGGTCGGACGATGCGCGACGTCTGGGACGAGTCCCCGCGGGCGTTCCTGGGCACGACCGTCTCCGGCTTTCCCAACCTGTTCATCCTGCTCGGCCCGAACTCGATCGGTCTCAACTCGGTGATCTTCTCGCTCGAGTCACAGATCGCCTACGTGATGGACGCCCTGCGAGTAATGGACCAGCACGGAATCGGGCGCCTCGAGATTCGCCGGGAAGAGCTCGACCGCTACGTCGAGGAGCTGGATTCGCGGAGCGCGAGGACGGTCTGGACGCAGGGCGGCTGCCGCAGCTACTACCTGGACGATTCGGGTCGGCAGTTTGCGATCTACCCGGGGTTCGCGAGCGGCTTTCGGCGGACCACGCGTCGTTTCGACCCGGTCCCCTACGAGGTTGCGGCCACCCCCGCGGGAGACTCCATCGACGGAGCGTTGCGCTGAGTGCCGATCCAGGAGCGGGGTCTGGTGTGGACCAGGCACGCTTTCTGGCACGCTGCGTGTCTGCTGGGCGATGGCACGATTCGCACCGGAGCGCAATGGGCCTCGGGCCCGGTTTGGAGAACTCGATCAAACGATCAACGGATCACGGCAGGCGCCAGGCCGACCTGATCATCGAGGCCACGTTCCGAGTGTTGAGCAAAGAGGGATACGGAGGCGCTTCACTCCAGCGAATCGCAGACGAAGCTGGGGTCCAGAAGCGGATGGTGTCCTACTACTTCGGAAGTCGGAAGGCTCTGCTTCGGAACCTCGTCGCGCGGGTTGGTGATCGCCTGATGGAGCAGCTCTCGAGCGTTTCCGAGGCGGGAACCTCGCCCGCTGAAGCGGTGGAAGCCCTGTTCGACCACCTATGGACACAAGTCAAGGAGGACCCTCAGCCGTACGCCGTCTACTTCGGTCTCGTTGCCGAGGCTGTGACGGACGGGGACCTGCGGCTTTCAGTGAACGCGATCGGCGACCGGTACCGGGATCTGATCCGACATCGGATTCGATCTTCTGCGGCTCCTGATTCTACGTCGCTCAGCGAGCCCTCGTTGGTCATTGCGATCTCCGCTGCGGTACAGGGACTGACGCTGGAGTTGCTGATGAGGGGCGAGACGGAGGAGCTTCGCCAGGCCGTAGTCGATTTCAAGCGCTGGCTTCGAAGCGCGCTGACGGCCGCTCCGGAGCTCGAGGCCGACCGGGAGTTGGACTGTGACCCGGTTGAACCACTCGGCTAACGGACAAGTTTCCTCCCTCGCCGGCAGAAGGAAGACAACCGGCGCCGACCGTTCTCCGATCGGCTAACTTGGCGCAAGGATGAGAGGCGAGAGGGGGAGATTCCTACGCACAGCCCGACTTCGGACGGGTCGTGTCGCAATAGCCAGCGTGCTCGTTGCAATCGCTGTGCCTGGCTTCGCGGTGGCTGCTTTTCCCGGCGCGGACCCGGACGAGTCGGTGCGCCTCAATACGCCCGCTGAGGCAGGGTTCGATCGTTGCGAGCCCGATGACGAGGATGGCACCCAGGACTGCACCAACGTCTTCGACCAGTCCTGGCAGCGCTTCGGATTCGCGCCGGCGGGGAGTTCGACGACCGCCACCTACAAGAACGACGGCTGCCTGGCGGCGATCTCGATCGCCACGCTTCCCCTTTGCCAGGACCTGCACACGCGTCGGCTGATAGCTCAAAACCTCGGCGCCGGCCGCTTCGGGCCCGGGCAGGTCTCAGGCGTCTCCGCCGATCGTGCCTGGAAGCGGTCTCTCGGCGACCCCCAGGTCGAGATTGCCATTCTCGACACGGGGATTCGCTGGGGAGACGGCCAGCTCCGCACGAAGATCAGTCTCAACGGCGGCGAGCTGCCGGACCCGGTGAACGGTGGCGGCCCGTCTCTCGATCCGAGTCTCGATTGCGCGGACTTCGACGGATCCGGTAACGACCTCAACGATGACGGCGCCTTCGACGTGCTCGACTTCGCCTGCGATGATCGGGTGGCCGTCACGGCTGGGCATGATGAGGCGGACTCATCCCTGGATGCCTCTGATCTCATTGCGCGGTTCTCCGAGGGAGGTGACTCCGACGGGAACGGCTACCCGGACGACATCGCGGGCTGGGACTTCTTCGATGACGACAACGATCCCTACGACGCATCGAGCTACTCGTCTGCCTCCAACCACGGAACGGGCCGAGCGAAGGAAGCAGCGGAGCTCACCGATGACGCTGGGGGTGACACTGCGCTCTGTCCCGAGTGCCAGGTGGTGCCGCTTCGCGTTTGGGACACGTTCGTACTCGACACCAACTACTACGCCCAAGGGGTCGCATACGCCGCCGACAATGACATCGAGGTGGTTGAGGGCGCAGTCGGGGGCTTGACCAACTCCCGCTTCTCACGCGAGGCCTTCGAGGAGGCATATGAGCAGGGAGTCTTCTTCGCGATCGTCTCTTCCGACTTGAACACCGCCAGCCACAACTTCCCAACGACCTACGACGAGGCAATGATGGTCCAGGGAACTGTGGCCGACACGAACGGCCTCGGAATCGAGATCCCGGGTGGGTCAGAGCTTCTAATCGGCATCAATGAGCTGCTCGGGGGGCTCGACCCGGTGCTCGAGCCCGCGCTCGGGCCGCTCGGGATCGAACTCCCGGGGGTGCCCGGAACCGAGCTGCCGATCGGAACCTGGTTCCGCAACTCGGGCACCACGCAATACGGAGAACACGCGCACGTTGCCATGCCGGGTACGACGGGCTCGGAAGCGACCGGACAGGCCGCAGGCGCTGCGGGGTTGATCGAGAGCTACGGGAAGGAGCAGATCGCCAAGCAAGGCCTACCCGGCCCGTCCGAGCTCGATCCGAATGAGGTCAAGCAGATCATGACCCTCACTGCCGAGGACGTGCGAGCGGAGAACACGGACCCCGCCGCCGGGGCGACCGGAGCGTTGGCTGCACTCCCGCCCGACCCGGCGCAGGAGGGCTGGGACCGTCATTTCGGATACGGGCGTCCCGACATCGGTCTCGCGCTGGAGACGATCGCCGACGGGGCGATTCCGCCCCAGGCGATGATCACATCGCCCGACTGGTTTGCTCCGCTCAACGTCGAGCAGCAGGATTCCGTCGAGATCGCGGCAAGCTTGTCGGCCCAGCGGGTCGCCGATGGGACCTACGACTGGCGACTCGAGTGGGCGCCCGGGGCGGAACCCGCGGAGGACGAGTTCACCAATCTGATCGCGCAGGGTGACGATCAAGTGGGCCCGATCGATGGCAGCGTGGGAAGCGTGAACTTGCAGGCCGTGCGCGAAGCGCTCGACGCTCGCCAGGCCGTCTGCAACACGGTCGCGGTCCCTCCGGCGACGGGAGGCGATGTACTCGTACAGGGTGGTGCGCCATGCGATCCGACGGCGCCCGGCAAGGGGCTCAACGACGTCGATCCCAACGAACCGGCGTTCACGGTTCGGCTGGTCGTCACCGACAGCGCCGGCAACCGCGGCGAGGACCGCAAGGTGATGTTCGCTTATCGGGAGCCGGCCGCCCACGACGGCAGCTCGAGGCCGATCGGCCGGTCGCAGGACATGAGCGGAGAGGCAGACACCGGCGGCGAGGCATCACAGCGGATGTACGACCTGGACGGCGACAACGATCTCGAGATCATCGAAGCGACCTCGAGCGGTGAGCTCCACGTGTTCAAGGAGGACGGGACGCCGCTTCAGAGCTTCAACGGAGGCGAGCCGGTTGTTACCGAGACTTACGGGAACGTGCGGTCGGGCGCCCCCTTCTACCAGCGCGTCGAGCCGCCGAAGGAGGCGCTGAGGACGCCCGCAATCGGAGACATCGATGGTGATCTGGAGCCTGAGATCGTCGATACTGCGGGGGAGCGGATCTACGCCTGGGAGGCTGATGGCGCTGCCGTCGATGGTTTCCCGTTCCGCACCGACCCATCACTCTCGGCCGTGGCGGACCGGACGAAGGCGAATCACGTCAAGCCGGGCTTCATCGGTTCGCCGGCTCTCGGGAACCTCGACGAGGATCCCGGGCTCGAGATCGTCGCCGCCGCGCTCGATCAGCATCTGTACGGCATCGACGGGGACGGAAGCGAGTTGCCAGGCTTCCCGGTCTATCTGCGAGAGCGCGCCCCGGACGGGACCCCGCTGCCCTGCACCGCTGATTTCGAGTGCGCGGAGAGCATCAACACTCCCGCAATCGGCGATATGAACGCGGACGGGGAGCCCGAGATCGTCGTTGCCACCAACGAGTTTGCCGATAACCCGGAGGCGCCGGGGCTTCCGGCCAGCGGGGATCTAACAGGGCTACCCGGCACGCTCGTGACGCTGCTCACTGCGAACCTCCTCGGCGGCGATGGGCGGACCTATGCCGTGAACACGGATGGTGAGATTCTCGAGGGTTGGCCCGTGAAGACCCCGGGGACGCTCCCCGATGCCCTCCCGCTTATTGGACCCGGGCACGACTACGTGCTCGGTGACGTCGATGGTGAGCCAGGCGCGGAAGCGATTGGGGCCGTCACAACCGGAGAGCTTCAAGCCTTCGACATTGCTGGCGGGAGCGCGGCGACCTTCCCTTCGGCTCCACAAGCTGGAGAGACACCGCTTGCCTTGAAGACACTTAGTTTCTTCGAATATCCGATTCTCGCGGACCTCGACGCGAGCCTCGGAAATGGTCCTGAGGTTGCGAAGGCGGGGATCAGCCTGACCGGTCTGCTCAACGTGGGCGTCACCACGGGTCTGAACCTTCCGTACAACCACCTGATGCAGGCTTGGAGCACGACTCCAGGCGGCGGCAATCCGACACTTCTCCCTGCCTACCCCCAGCCCATCGAGGATTATCAGCTGCTTTCGAGCCCTGCGGCCGCCGACGTTTCCGACGCCGAGGGTGTCGAGCTGTTGTCCGGAACGGGCATGTATCTGATCCGCAACCTCAACTCTTCCGGGCAGGAGGGTTCGGGCTGGCCGAAGTTCACCGGGGGGTGGGCATTCGCAGTACCCGCCACCGGCGACGTTGACCGCGATGGGCTCCTCGAGGTTTCGGTGATGACCCGGGAGGGCTTCTCATTCCTCTGGGACACGGACCGGCCTGCCTGTACGGAGGATGGTGGCGACAACCAGCAGTGGTGGACGTCCCGTCACGACGAGTGGTCCACTGGCGCGTACGAGACCGACAGCCGACCCCCTGGGACTCCTGAGGACCTCGTAGCCGACCGGCAACCTGACGGCTCGATCACCCTCTCTTGGACCGCCCCCGGAGACGATTGGCTTTGTGGGCAGGCGGCGAAGGTTCGCGTCCTCGGCGCCCAGATGCCGCTCGAGCACGCCGTCGACGGAGTGGAGCTGAGGACGGTCGATGCGGACGTCGGCGCGGGCGAGACGACGAGTCTGTCCCTGTCGCGCGAGCAAGCGGAGGGCTTTTCGGACACGGCAGTCCTGTACCGCGATGAGGCTGGGAACTGGGGTCGTATAGCGACCGTTGAGCTTCCGAAGGATGCTCCCACCGAGCCCGGGCCGCCGACCGAGCCCGGGCCGCCAGCGGACTGCGGCAACCCAGCCCAGGGCACCAGTGGTCGCGACTCCTTCGCGGGCGGCCCCAGCTCCGACGGCTACCGAGGCCGCGGCGGCAATGACGAGTTGCGCGGCAAGGGCGGCCCCGACTGCCTGTGGGGCGGGACCGGAGGCGATGAGCTTGCCGGCAGCGGGGGCGAGGACACGCTCAAGGGCGGCAGCGCGGGCGATGTGATTCGCGGTGGCGCCGGCGACGATGACCTCCGGGGTCAGGGAGGCCGCGACACGCTCAAGGGCGGTGGTGGCGACGACCTGCTTCGCGCCGGTGAGGACGGCGACCGCGTTCAGGCCGGCGGTGGCGATGATCGGATCAACGTCAACGGCGGCGGTCGCGACCTGGTCCGCTGCGGTGGAGGCACCGACACCGTCAAAGCCGGCTCTCGCGACAGGGTGCTGGGCGACTGCGAGAAGGTGAAGAGCAAGAAGGGGAGCTCAAAATGAAGGCAGCAGCTTGCCTCGCACCTCCGGGACGGCGAACGGCTTCGAGGGTTCAGAAGGCGTTGATCGTCCTGGTAGTTCTCCTCTTCGGCGCGTCGTGGTCGGGCGTATCGCCCGCGCCGTCAGAGGCGGCTGTGACATCGGTCTTCGACGGCAAGGTGCCGTGCACCGTGGAACCGGACGGCGTTCGCTTCTGCGGTGGAGCGGACACCGCCGTAGAGACGTTTGACGGAGTCCCAATCGACGTCAACGTCGCGTTGCCGCCGGAGCCGGCGGGCGGCCAGGACGGTGACTATCCACTGATGATGATGTTCCACGGATGGGGGGGCTCCGAGGCCCCACTGAACGACATGCGCCTTTTCGTTGATCGCGGTTACGCGGTCTTCTCGATGAGCGACCGCGGCTGGGGTGGGTCATGCGGAGGGCAAGGCGCTAAGACCGGCGCCTGTGCCGAGGGGTACAACCGCCTGATGGACACACGTTACGAGGTTCGCGACGCACAGCTGTTCGCGGGCATCCTCGTAGATGAGGGGATCGCCGACCCCGATCGAATCGGCGCATATGGCTCCTCTTACGGTGGCGGTATCTCCATGTCTCTCGCAGCCCTCCGCAACCGGATGGCGATGCCGGGAGAGCGCCCGGACCGATCGCTGGACCTCGTGCCTTGGGAGAGTCCGGGCGGGGTGCCCATCTCGCTCGCCGGTGCCGCGCCAGACATCCCTTGGACGGACCTCGCCTACTCGCTCGTCCCGAACGGGCGCACCCTCGACTACGTTGCCGACGCACCTTACGCCCTCGACCCGGACAACCCCGTTCCGGGCGTCATGAAGCTTTCCTTCGTGACCGGCTTGTTCGCCATCGGCCTCGGCACGAGCAACTATGCGGTGCCCGGCACGGACGCGGACGCGGACTTTCTGAGCTGGTATACGAGCATCGCCCTTGGCGAGCCCTACGAGGCGAACCCGGTCGTCCTTGACGCCCTCGAGGAGCTGACGCTCCATCACTCCTCGTACTACATCGACGACACCGTGGGGCCCGCCCCCATGCTGATCTCGAGCGGGACGACGGACGACATCTTTCCGCCGAGCGAGGCCCTGCGTTTCTACAACCGCACACGTACACGCCACCCAGATGCTCCGATCTCCTTGCTGTTCAGCGACGTCGGCCATCAGCGAGCTCAGAACAAACAGGGTGACCGAGATTTTCTTCTCGACCGGAGGCTCGAGTGGCTTGACCACTACGTGAAGGGGGACGGGGTGAAACCGGTGGGGGGCGTCATGCTCACGCCGCAGACGTGTCCAGCGGACGCGCCGTCATCACCCACCCTCACCGCGGACACGTGGCGTGAGCTGAAGCCCGGCGAGGTGCGCTTCAGCGCCGACGATTCGCAATCGATCCTGCCCGGAGAGGGATTGCCGCTCTTGCCGACCACAGTCCCGCCGCTCTCTGCCGGCACGGTCCAGGACCTTCTGGGCGGGATTGCCTACGACCCGATCCTAGGGACGGTGGTAGCGGAGGGCGCCTGCTCTGCGCCGCCGGATCCGACGGGTACCGTGACCGATCCCATCTCGGGTCCCGTATATGAGTTCGCTGTCGAGGATCCTGGGTTCATGATGGCCGGGTCTCCTACGGTGGTGGCGGATATCAGCTCGGTTGCAGGGAGCACCCCGCCGCATCTGTCCCAGATAGCGTCCCGTCTCATCGACGTTGCCCCCGATGGCTCCGAGACCCTGGTCTCGCGGGGCCTGTACCGCCCCGATCTCGCAACCGCGCCGTCTCGCCAAGTCTTCCAGCTGCAGCCGAACGGCTGGCGCTTCGACCCCGGACACAGCGTTCGCCTGGAGTTGTTGCCGTTCGATCTCCCTTACAGCCGGTTCAGCACGGGGCAGTTGCCGATCACGGTCGAGAACATCGAGCTTCGTCTACCGTCAAACGATCCTCCAAACGGGCGTCAGATCAAGGCGCCGGCTCCCCCGGTGATCCCGGCCGGATACGAGCCCGCGATCGACTATGTCGACGAGCCCTTCAAACCCGAGCCCCCCGTCAAACCCCACGCCCCCGCGGATTGTCGCCAACCCGCCCGGGGCACCCGTGGTTCCGACTCCTTCACCGGGGGTCCCGGCTCCGACGGGTACAGGGGGCGGGGTGGCGCTGACGGGTTACGTGGCGTGGGCGGCTCCGACTGCCTGTGGGGCGAAGCCGATGCCGACGAGCTGGCCGGAGCCGGCGGCGACGATTCGATCAAGGGAGGACGGGGAGCCGACGAGATCCGGGCGGGTTCCGGCAACGACCGCATAGCTGGCGGGGACGGTGGCGACGCGATCCGCGGGGGGAACGGCGATGATCGCATCAAGGTCAACGGCGGCGGTCGCGACCTGGTCCGCTGCGGCGGAGGCACTGACACCGTCAAGGCCGGGTCTCGTGACAGGGTGCTCGGTGGCTGCGAGAAGGTGAGGACAAAGAGCTCGCGATGAAGGGAAGAACCCTGAGTGGAGTAGTCTCCCTGGTCCTTGCTGCCCTGCTCCTCGTTGTGGCTCCGTGCGCTGCCAGCGGCCGCCAGGAGTGGTCTCCCTATGAGCGGCCGCCGCAGTTCGAGGTCGTGACCGAGAACGAGGTCGCCATACCGATGTCCGACGAGACGGTGCTGCGGGCGAAGGTGCTTCGCCCCGCGGCGCCGGGGCGCTACCCCGTGATCGTGACGCAGACCCCGTACAACAAAGCGACTCCGCTGGGCGCGGCGAACGAGTACCTGGTCAAGCGCGGTTATGTGCATGTTGTCGTCGACGTGCGGGGGACCGGGAGCTCCGAGGGCAGTTGGGATAGCTTCGGCCCCGCTGAGCAGGCCGATGGTCCCGAGATCGTTGCCTGGACGCGTCGCCAGCCGTGGTCCAATGGGAAAGTAGGTCTTTTTGGCGCCTCCTATATGGGGCTGACCCAGCTCTACACGGCAGCACAGCAGCCAAAGGGCTTGAAGGCTATCTTCCCGGTGGTTCCCCTCGCCGACGGCTATCGGGACATTGTCTTCAGCGGCGGTCAGGTCAACGTTTCGTTCATTCCGCTCTGGCTTGGACTCGTCTCGGCAGGGGGAGTGTTGCCCCCGGCGTTGGTCGATCCGGCCGCCAGTCCCGCTGAACAGGTGCAGAACCTGCTGATCACCGTCAACACGCTGCTCAGCCACGTGACCGGCGTTACCGACTTTCAGACCAAGGTCATAGTCGACGCGCTGCTCGGCGGGGACACCGCATTCGATGGCCCCTTCTGGAAGACCCGCTCGCCGCTTGAGGTCGTCGATGACATCGAGGTCCCGACCTTCGTCGTCGGCGGTCTCCACGATTTGTTCCAGCGCGGTGAACCCCTGATCTACGAACGCCTGAAGGACCGCGTCAACGCGCGTCTTCTGATGGGTCCGTGGACTCACCTCGGGGGATCCACCGGTGCCGGTCTGCCGGCCGACGGCGTGCCGTCGCTGGACGCCCTCGCGCTGCGATGGTTCGACCGCTATCTG
>CALMZR010000033.1 GCA_937870845.1 uncultured Chloroflexota bacterium | reverse complement strand
GGAGGCGATGTGCGTCAACGTGCCGCTTCCTCGGTCGCGCCGTTGCTCAGCCGCGCCGACCACCATGAGCCATCCGTCTTCATCCCCGAAAGCCTGCTGCGCGAGGCGCGACGCCAGCGCCGATTGCCCGAAGGCTCCGTGCCGCCGACCTGCCTGCTCGACCCGGACGGCGACGTCGTGCGTCATCTCCAGGCAACAGGCCGGGGCGCCCGATCCCCCATCTGGGCCTGCTACCACACCGACCTCTGGGAAACGACCATCTGCGGCGAGCAGATTGGCGTCGTCGGCTGCGCCGTCGGCGCCCCCTTCGCCGTCCTCGTCGCCGAAGAGCTCTTCGCCTCCGGCTGCCAGCTCTTGGTGAGCATCACCTCTGCCGGCCAGCTCGACCCGGACCTCGAGCTGCCGTGCGCCATCCTCGTCGACCGCGCCGTTCGCGGCGAAGGAACCAGCTCGGCTTACCTCCCCCCCGCCACATTCGCCGCAGGCAACACTCCACTCCTCGACGCCGTCGCCGCCGAGCTTCGCCGCTCCAGCCTTGACACTATCCGCGGCGCAACCTGGACCACCGACGCCCCGTTTCGCGAAACGCAAACCGCCATCGACGCTGCCAGGGCCGCCGGCCTCCGCGCCGTCGAGATGGAAGTCGCCGCCCTCTACGCCTTCGCCCAGGCTCGCTCCCGGCCCGTGGTCTGTTTCGCCCTCGTCACCAATCAGATGGCCCAGGTCGACGGCGACTTCGAGAAGGGCCCCGACGATGGCGCCCACCATGCGCTACGATTGGCCGCCGCCGCCACGCGCGGATGGCGCACGTTGACTGACCATCGCTCGCTCGACCAGAGTCAACAGGAGCCGACATGAACGCGTCAGCCGAGCCACGGATCGCCGCGCCGTTCATCGACCCCCTGCTCTTCGCCCGGGGCATGGCCGTCATCCGCATCTTCTTCGGCATCATCCTCCTCGCCAACGGCCTGGCCAAGCTCGAACCGTCCCTCGGCCGCATCGATATCGGTCCCTACCACGCCAACCTCGTGACGCGAGACGGCGCTCGCGGCATCCTCAACTTCGAAATCAACGAGCGCCGAATCCGCGAAGGCGCCCCCCGCGGCACCCAGGTCCCTGGCCTGCAACCCTTCGTCAACAACGTCATCCTCGCCAACTGGGGCTTTTTCCAATGGGTCGTCGTCCTCGTCGAAGTCGGGGCCGGCGGCCTCCTCCTCATCGGCCTCGCCTCCCGCGGCGCCGCACTCGTCGCCCTCGGCCAGCAACTCTTCCTCGCCCTCGTCTACTTCTCCAGCAACCGCTGGATGTTCGAGCAGCCCCATGAGTACGTCCCCCTTATCGTCCTCTCCATCGTCCCCGCCGGCCGTGCCTGGGGCCTCGACGCCCGGCTCCTGCGACGATACCCCCTCCTCAAACGCTGGCCGTTCTAGCGCGGCCAAGACCGCCCCGTTCGTCGTGACGCCCCGTCCGGCGCTAGGGGCGGCGCCTGCATCGCCCGTCGGCCGCGGGCCGACAGCACCCAGGCTTCCTCGCTCCCAACCGCGGCCACAGCCGGAGTCTGGCTTCTCCCACCGCCAGTCGCGCTGCCAATTGGCACGCCGCTTGCATTCCCGACCATAGCGCCGAACGGGCCAACTCCATCGGCACGTTCACGGCGAGCGAAACACGGGCAAGCCGTCCGCGTCAGGCATTCGCGAGTCCGTCCAGGTCGACGCCGCTCGTGGCGCACTCCGGCGTGCCGGGAAGGGGACACTCAGGCTCGCCTTTGACACGCGGCCGGACGCCGCGAACAGACGGCCCTCGATGCTGGAGGAGGTGCAGCGATGTCGAGACCGGCCGATTCGCCGATCGCCTACCACGTCTAAGGAGGTTCAAGCGTGAACACAGATCCAGTGCGCGGTCGGGTGACGGATTCTTCCGTCACCGATCGCATCGACACCACCGTCGTAGACCGCCCCCGGGTGGGCGCCCCCGTCGTGACGCGATCCGACGTTGACCTCGAGTTGGAAGTTCCACTCAGGGATCGCGTCCGCTGGGGAGCCATCATCGCCGGCGTCGTCACCGCCTTCGCCGTGCTCTTGTTCCTGACCACCATCGGCATCGCCCTCGGGCTCTCCGCCCTCGGCGGCGACAACGATACGTCCGGCTGGGGCACCACCGCCGGCATTTACGGAGCGATCACGCTCCTGCTCGCGTTCTTTGTCGGCGGGTGGATCGCGGCCCGCGCCGCCGCCCCGAGCCCCGAGCTGAACGGCGTGTTCAATGGCTTCCTCACCGGGGCCGCCATTCTGCTCCTGCTGCTCTGGCTGGCCACCACGGCCATCACCGGCGCCTTGGGCTTCTTCGCTGGCACGGTGACCGATCTCGCGGGCGCCGCCGCCAACGTGGCCCCCGCCGTCACCGACACGGTTGATCCTGGCGCCGTCGGCGAGGTCGCCCCCGCCGTCGAAGAAGCGGCCGAAGATCCGGACGCCGCTGTCACAGAGGTCACCGAGCAGGTCGAAGAAGTCATCCCCGAAGATCCGGCCGCCGTTGCTGCCGAAGTCGCCTCCGAGGACATCGCCCCCGGCGCGTGGGGCACCGCCATCGCGATGCTCCTGGCCCTCGTGGCCGCGTCCCTCGGCGGCCTCGTCGGCCAGAACCAGGAACGCGATCGCCTTCCTGGCTCGCGCACGGCGGCCTCGGCGTAAGCCAAGGCTTTACCAGTAAGAACGGGACCGGTTTGCACCGGTCCCGTTCTTCGCTTACCCGTTTCCAAGTCCCTTCGACGAGGGTCGGTGATGAGCGCCGACTCTGGCGACCCGATCGTATCCAATCGGAGCCCACCTCACACCGGATCGCCGGCGTCGGCGTGCTCCCTCACCGCATCCAGCAACACATCCAGATCGATCGGCTTGCGTAGCCCCGTCACCGCGCCCGTCTCCACGATCGCCGCGCGCGTCACCGTGGCGGAGATCAGGATCAACGGCGCCCTCGGCTCCGGAAACTCGCGGTAGCGTTGGGCAAACGTCAGCCCATCCATTACCGGCATGCGCAAATCGAGGATGATCGCCTCCGGCCGCCACGCCTGTAAGGAGTCCAGCGCCCTGCGCCCATTCTCCGCGGTCGCAACCTGCCAGCCGTCGTCTTCCAGCGCCGTCGCCATGACGGCGCGCACCCCTTCATCGTCGTCAACGACCAGAACCATTCCTCTCATAACCTGGCTTCCAGCCCCCGCCGCGTCCGTTGAGACGAGCGACGGCCGAACGTATTGTGCGGGTCGTTCTGCGCCGAGCCTGCACAACGCGTGCCAAGCCTCCCTATGAGCGGATTCCATTGGTCCCAAATCGCCGTTGCGCCCCGGTTCAGTTCAGATCATCGGCCTCCGACCGTCGCAGGCGCTGGCGCATCTCTTTCGCATCGAGCCCGCTTAGGTTGGCCGCCACCGATTCGTTGCCGCCCGCCTGCCGCAAGGCCTCGCGCAGGAATCGCGACTCCATGTCCCGCAGGAACGCATCGAGGGTGGCGCCGTCGGCGATCGCCTGCGTCACGTCCACCGTCCGCCGCGCCTCCTGGCCCGGAAATGTGATGTGCTCTTCGGCGATGATCCCGCCGCGCGCCATGATCACGGCCCGCTCGACGGTGTTCTCCAGCTCCCTCACGTTGCCCGGCCAATCGTGGCTCAAAAGCCGGTTCATTGCCTCCTGGCTGATGCGCGCCGGCCCTGAGCCGCGCCCATACCGGTGCTTGTGTAGAAAGTGCTCGACCAGCAATGGGATGTCGCCCGAGCGATCGCGCAACGGAGGCAGATCGATGGCGATCACATTCAGTCGATAGTACAGGTCCTCACGGAAGTTTCCCGCCTCGATCTCGCGCGGCAAGTCTTTGTTCGTCGCCGCCACGACGCGCGTATCGACCTTGATTGAGTTGGTCCCTCCGACCCGTTCGAACTCCCGCTCTTGCAGAACGCGCAGCAGTTTTTTCTGCGTCGCCAGCGTCATCTCGCCCACTTCGTCCAGGAAGATCGTGCCCTTGTTCGCCAGTTCGAATCGCCCCTTCCGCTGGGCCACGGCGCCGGTGAACGCCCCCTTTTCGTGCCCGAACAGCTCACTCTCCAGGAGCGTCTCGGGCAACGCGGCGCAATTGACCTTGATCAATGGACCGGACGAATACGTGGAGTTGCGGTGGAGCACCGTTGCGACGAGTTCCTTCCCCGTCCCCGTTTCGCCGGACACGAGCACCGTCGCGTCCGAGCGCGCCACCCGTCCCACCGTCTTGTAAATGGCCTGCATCGCGAGGCTGTCGCCGATCAGGATCTCGTCGCGCGTGCTTTCGGCGATCAGGCGCACCACGCGATCGCTCAAATCCTGCCGCTCGAAAAAGCGGCCGACGGCGACCGTCACCTCTTCCAGCTCGAATGGCTTGGCGATGTAGTCGAACGCCCCCAGCTTCATCGCTTCGATCGCCGTGGAAGCCGACCCAAACGCCGTCATCACGATCACCGGAAGTTCGCTTTCCCGCGACGCCCGCAACGACCGCAGCACGTCCAACCCGTCTTTGCCCGGCATCCGGATGTCCATCAGCGCCAGATCCGGCCCCGACCCGCCGCCGTTGAAGACCGCCAGCACTTCCTCGCCGGTCGAGGCCTCGCTGACCTCGTACCCCTCGTCCGTCAGCGCCTCGCGCAGCACCTCGCGGATGGCCGCCGTGTCGTCTGCAATCAGAATGTGTTGCGCCACGCTCGCTCCAACGGACTCACAATCCCCAGAACTCTTGGGCCGCGCGGCTGTCCATTTCCGGTCGGCCGCTCGACTCTACCATCTCTCGCCTCGCGATGCGATTGTAATCCTCCCTACCGATCCCCGCCCTGTGGCATGGGTCGTGCAATTTCCCGTCCGGACGCGAGATCGTGCGCAACGGTCCCGGGCGCCGGATACGCGCTGCGGAAACCCGCCGTTTCACCATGGCGGAAGCCGTCAGCGCATGCCCGAGTGCCGCTACCGAGCTTGCGCCGCCACGTTGGTTCTTCAGTCGGGAAGGAGTTATTCGCTCATGGCCCAATCAACGACCGTCGCCGGCGACGTGCAGGAAAAGCACCGCCGGACCATCGCCGATTACGTCGGCGACATGACCGCCCTCGAGTCGCACATCGAGGAAGCCCTCGACCGCCAGCTCAAGGAAGTCCAGGACGATCCCGCCGCGCTCGCCGCCGTGCAGGAGTTCCACGACACGGTCAAGCGCCACCGCGACACGCTGCGCGCCCTCCAGGAAGAGACCGGCAGCACCGTCGGCAACCCCATCAAGGAGGCTGGCTCGGCACTGCTGGGCAAGGCCGCGGGCATCGTCGACATGCTCCGCACCGAAGGCATCTCCAAGTCTCTCCGCGACGACTACGCCGCGTTCAGCCTGGCCGCCATCGGGTACTCGATGCTCCACACCACCGCCACCGCCCTCGGCGACAAGAAGGTGGCCTCGCTGGCGGAACGCTGCCTCCAGGATCATGCCGACAACATCATGCGCATCAACGAGATCATGCCCGATGTCGTCATCCGCGAGCTGCAAAAGGACGGTCACCACGCAGACCCCAGCGCCGCCGGCGCCACCCGCCAGGCCGTGAGCCGTTCGTGGGAATCTCGCTAGAATCGGCGCTTCTGGAGCGCCCACGCGCCAAACGACAGCCCCCACCGCGAAGCACTCACGGGCTCCTCGATGCTTCGCTCGCCTCTCCTCGTCAGGACGCCGGCGTCGGGCAGCGAGGCCGGCGCCTCGCTCCTCACCTCTCCGTCTCCTGAGGCGAAGGCCCGAGCGGAACGCCTCGACCCCGGCCACGAATTCCGGCCCGTGGGCCGCGTGGGGACCAGGGCTCCCGATAGCCCTGGTCTCGCCGCCAGCCATGGCACACTTCTTGCTAGTTGGGGGCCGTGGTACCGTAGACACCAGGCAGCCGGAGTTGCGCCGGGCGAGCGACCCGTCGAGGCGCGCTCGAATGCCCCGACGGTGCGCCGCGTCCGCAACACCAATCTCGCAGCCGCCGGCGCCGCAACCAGAACTCACGCGTAGCGAGCGGCGCCCGGAGCCGCCGCAGTCCTGCCTCCTGGCGTTCAGCGTCCGGACGGCGAACAGGCACGAGAGGCGATGAGCGAGCAATGACGCAGACCATGACGCCAACCATGGAACAGCACGCCGAGATGCAGCAGACCTTCTCGCCGCTGCTCATGCAGGCCAATCACATCCTCAGCCTTTCGCAATCCGAACTCGAAGCCGCTATCAACGACGCCCTCGACGAGAACCCCGCCCTCGAATTGGAAGAGGTCGCTGCTTGTCCCGTCTGTGGCCGGCGCACGAACGGCGAACCATGCGCCCTGTGCCGCACCCTCCCCCAGGAACCACCGGCCCCGGTGCGCACCGATGACCTTCCTCCACGCACCGAAATCGAGTACCGCGCCCCGAGCGCCGCCGATCCCGACTTCGACCCGATGACCTTCATCGCCAACGCCACCGATGTCCGCGAGCAGATCCTCGAATCCGCCATGGCCAGCCTCGACGACCCAGTCGAGCAGGCCATCGCGCTCGTCCTCGTCGACGCCCTCGACGACCGCGGATTCCTGGCGCTTCCCCTCGAGGAGATCGCCGCCGAGGCCCGCGCCGATACGGCTCAGGTCGAGCGCGTCCTTCAGGTCGTGCAAGAGATCGCCCCGCCCGGTGTGGGCGCCCGGTCACTGCAAGAGTCACTCCTGCTCCAGATCGACTACCTGCGCCAGGAAGGCGTCCCCGTATCCGACATCGTCACGGCCATCGTTCGCGACCACCTCGAAGAGCTCGGCAGCAAGCGCATCCCGCGCATCGCGCGCGCGCTTGACGTCGAGCCAGAGGCCGTCGAACAAGCCCAGGAGTTCATCCGGGATCAGCTCACGCCCCATCCGCTCCAGTCCCACCAGTCCCCCACCTGGACCGCGCCGTCTAGCGGCGGCCACGTCGTCCCCGACGTCGTCATCACCCTCGAAGGCGACCAACTCTGGATCGAAGTCCCGAACGCTATCTACGACCGCCTTCACACCGAAGCCTTCTATCGGGCCATCGCCAAGCCGGACGAGAACGGATCTCAGGCCAACGGCCAGCGGGCCGAGGCGATCGACCCCGAAACCGTCGCCCATGCCAAGGCTCAGGTCGCCCGCGCCCAGCAGTTCATCTGGGCCGTGCGCCAGCGCAAGCAAACGCTGCTTCGCGTTGCCGAGTACGTCTGCGCCTACCAGGAGGCCTACATCCGCGGCGACGCGCGCGGCCTGCGGCCCCTCACGCGCAGCGAAGTCGCCAACGCTCTTGGCGTCCACGAGTCGACGTGCAGCCGTGCCGTAGCCGGCAAGTTCATCATGCTCCCCTCGCGCAAAGTCATCCCTATGAGCGACCTCTTCGCCGCCTCGCTCAGCATCAAGCATGTCATCCAACAGATCATTTCCGACGAAGCCGCCTCAGGCGCTACTCTCAGCGACGCCCAGATCAGCGAGCGCCTCCTCGACTACGGCATCCGCATCGCCCGCCGCACCGTCGCCAAGTACCGCAGCCAGATGCATATTCTCCCCTCGACCATTCGGTAGCCAGTCGCCAGCTGCTTCACTTACCCCGCAACGGCGCCGGCGGGCGGATGCCCGCATCGCCTCTGGCCCCTTGGGTCCCAACGTCGTCTTGGCGGGAATCGCCGTCGTTTGCGCCTCGCTCTCCCATCGGCTTCAGCACATTCCGCGAGCGCGCCGCGCTAATCGTCAGCAAAGACGCCGCTCCAATCACCCTCAGTAGGGGGACGTGGCGTGCTGGATCACGGCCATGCCGCGCCCGTTCGGAGGGGCGATGCCCGCAGCGCCCGTCGGTCTCAGGCCGACAGTCGGCCCTCCACAGAGTCATGACCACCGACCAAGCGATTCCGGATCGCTCCACCACACCTGTTGCGATGCCCACTCCTGGTGTGACGCCGTCGGATCACTCCCCATTACCGTCGATGTCATCGCCAACGAGGCGGACAGCGACCTACCAGGCGCCCGGATTGCGCGGCCCGCCGGCCTGTCCGTCACCCGCGTGGATCCGTCGCGTGGAGCACACCGCACGTCGACGGTGGCTCGGATCGTGCAAAGCGTCACGATGCATTGCAGTGACCTTTTCGACCGCGAAGGAGCAGCCCGTGAAGCCCCGCCTCCTCGCCAGTGCGCTGATCCTTGCCGCCATCGTGCATACCTTCGCGGTCGTCCACGAAACGCAAGCGCCAGGCTCACCCACTACCGCCGCCGGCGCCGACTCAGCCGCGCGGATGCCCGCCGTTCTGCCGGCCGCCTTGCCCCAAGGCAGGCTGCCCACCGCCGCGCCCGACAGACTCATGACCGCGTTTGTGGCGACCACGCCCCTGGCCGGGATCCAGGGTGCTTCATTGCCTCGCCGCGGGGCCAAGCCGTCGCCGCCCCCGGCTCCAACCGCGATCCCGACATCCGCCCCCGACCGGTCCGGCTGCGACCCTGCCTACCCCGACCACCGCACCTGCATCCCTCCCGGCCCCCCCTTCGCCCAAGGCTGCGCCATCACCGCCGAACGCCTTTTCACCGTCCTCCCGCCAGACCCCCAGCGCCTCGACCACGACAAAGACGGCATCGGCTGCGAACCGATCCGTTGAGAGCGGCGTGGCGCCCACGGTCCTCCAAGTGGCAGAGGCGCATCGTCCGGAGTCCGGGCGATCACCCCCGGATCCGACGACCAATCAAGAAGCCCCTCTTCCCTGTCCCACGGGAAAGCGGGCTGGAGCATGAGGCCGGGGCGCGGCGACGCGAGTGCAATCATCCGGATTCTGTATCACGGGGTCGCTACGCATCCCGCATTGGGGCAACACGATCGAAAAAGAGCGAGGGTCGGCGCGACGGCCGACCCTGCCATATTCGTCCGGAGCATTGGCTGGCATTCTGGAGCGGGGGACGGGACTCGAACCCGCGACAGCCTGCTTGGGAAGCAGGTACTCTACCAACTGAGTTACCCCCGCGTGGGGCAGAGGCAGTATACGCCGCCGCCTACCCACGGTCCACTGCGTCTGCGATTCCCCAATGTTTTGACTGAATCTCTCGCGCTCCGTATACTTCCCCACGTTCACACCGGGGGGCGTAGCTCAGCTGGGAGAGCGCTACAATCGCACTGTAGAGGTCGGGGGTTCGAGT
Source organism: uncultured Chloroflexota bacterium (assembly GCA_937870845.1). Taxonomy (GTDB): domain Bacteria; phylum Chloroflexota; class Chloroflexia; order Thermomicrobiales; family UBA6265; genus JACCXM01. Next base: position 5,184 of record CALMZR010000033.1, on the reverse strand, counting down.
CCCCCCGCCTCCACCCGCATCGTGATCAGACGACCCGGCCTCAAGCCGGGTCGTTCGTTTCTCCAAACCCGGCCACGGAACCCCAATGATCCCCGCCGGCATGGCTGGCCGTCGCCTCGAGTGGCAATCGCCGCACGATGCCTCCCGTCGTCAGCCGCGCCGCGCGGGGCAGCCGAACCGGGGCGGATCATCGTGCTTCCGGCGCCTCCCGCCACACCGCCCACGTTCGCGCCGTCTGCCACGCCATGTCCGGCTCGAACCCCACGATCCCCTCGCCAATCAGCACCAGATCGCGGGGAAACCCCAGCCAGAGCCCAAACAGGTCGTCGTTCACCGCACGCTGCAGCCGCCGCAACGCCGCGGCCTGCCGCTCGATCGACACCGCCTCCAGAAACGCCTCGATGGCGGCGTCCGCTTCGGGATTCGTATACCCGCCTGGATTCCACCCCGCGGGGTTGACTCGAATGTCCCAAGCCGAACCGTACAGGTCGAAATCGGTAAACCCGGGGAGTTGATCGTAGGCGTAGGCGACCAGATCGTAGGTCCGCGCTGTGATCCACCGTTCTGCAAACGCCTCGGGCGACAGCGTCTCGATCACCAACCCGATCCCGACCACCGCCAGATCGCGCCCGACCCGCGCCAGCGTCGCCGCCAACTCCGGCCGCGCATCGTCCTGCACGATGACCACCGGCTGCAGCGGCCAGCCGTTCATGTCCTCCAGGATCCCGTCCCCGTTGTAATCGACCCAGCCCGCCTCGGCCAGCAGGATCGCCGCGGCCTGCGGGTTGTGCGGCTCGCTCGTCAGCGCGGCGTCGTTCGCCCACGGCTGCGCCACCGTGCCGGCCGCGTCCCAGCGGATGAATCCGCCGAACACCTCGCGTGCATAGCGCTCGCGATCGATCGCCAGCGACGCCGCCCGCCGCACCCGCGCATCCGACCAGAGCGACCCCGCCGGCTGATTCGGGTTGGCGAAGTTGAACGCCGCGAACATCACCGACGCCGCGTCGACCACGTGCAACGAGCCTTCAATCTCCGGTAGTGCTTCGAGATCGCGCACCCGTACTGGCCAGGCAACGTCCGACCGGCCTTCCTCCCAAGCCTCCACACGCCGCCGCACCCCGACCTCCGGCTCTACGACCAGCGAGTCGAACCACGTCTCTCCATTCCACCACCCCTCGAATCGGTCAAACTCAACCCGCTCCGCGTCCCATCCAGCGACCCGCCACGGCCCAGTCCCGATCGGCGGCGAAGCCTCCCAATCGAACCCCGAGAGCGTCCTCCCAAACGCCGACTGCGCATCCCAGAACTCCTCATACTGCCGCCGCGAAAAGATCGGCAACGTCGCCGCATTGAACAGCCAATTTGCGTCGCGCTCCAAGAAGCGCACCCGCAACACCTGCTCCGATTCAACCTCCATCGATTCCACCAGCGCGAAGAACCCGCTCACCGCCGACTCGACATCATTCCGATACACCATGAAGGCAAATTCCGCATCCAACGCCGTCAAGGCCGTCCCGTCGTGCCACACGATATCGTCGCGAAGCGTCAGGACCAGCTCGCGCCCGTCGTCCCGCCACTCCCAGCGCCGCGCCAGCCACGGCGTCGGCCGCATCGATGCCGGATCGGGCCGCACCAGCGGCTCCAGGTAGCTCCACGGAATCTGCGGGTCCTGCCCGAACGCCGCCGGGTTGAAGTTCCCGACGTTCGCCCCCGGCCGCGTGAGGCGAAGCGTCCCGCCCCGCACCGGGTCTCCTCCCGCGGCCTCCTCCCCCTCCACGACCCGAACCCTAACCGGAATCCGACTACTTGCCTCCCCATCCCCCGCAACGGGCGTGCTTCCCCCATCCTGCGCGGCGACGTGTGAACGCCAGAAGGGCAGCGAGCATAACGCCAGCCCCGCCCCAGCCGCGCCGCCGACGAATGATCGGCGCGAGAAACCGGCGCCGTCGCCCGCGATCGGACGCCCCGCCCGTCGGGTGTCAGTCCGGTCAATCGTGTCATTCCGAGCGCAGCGAGGAATCTCGGCGCCGCCAGTCGCCCCCGCCCGGAGTGGCGAGCACTCCCCCTTCACCAGACTGCCTATTCCCCGTCCTACCCTGTCACACACGGCTCCCCCCCACCAGCGCCAGCACCTCATGCAACGACCGAACTTCCCGGCACGCCCTCCAGCCAGACTCGGGCCACGCCCGCCCATACCGGTTCACCCACACCGACGCTATCCCGGCCGCCCGCGCCCCCGCCATGTCGTGCTCCACCGAATCGCCCACGAAAACCGCCTCCCCGGCCTCAACCCCCGCACGCGCCAGCGCCTCGCGAAAAATCGCCGGCTCCGGTTTCGCCACGCCAAGCTCACCCGAAATCAGCGCGAAATCGACCAGATCGGCGACCCCCAGCAGATCGATCTTGGCCCGCTGCACCTCCGCCGGTCCATTCGTGATCACCCCCAGCGGACGGTCGCTGACCCCCGGCATTGCCGAGAGCCACGCACGCACCGCCCCCAGCACGTCCCGCGCCTCCGGGAAAAACGCCAACCCGTGAAACCGGTTCGTGCGGTACCAATCCGCCGCCGCCCGCGCCTGCTCGATCTCGTTGATCCCGTACCGCGCGAAGAGCGCCAGGAAATGGTCCGCCCCGTGCGGCTGCGTCTCGATCGACTCGGCGATCATCGCTTCCAGGTCGATCCCCTCGCGCTCCCGAAACTCCCCGTCCGGCGCCAGCGTGAACGCCAGCCGCAGCCGTTCCCGCCGCGCCGAGGCGTAATCGCACAGCGTGTCGTCCAGGTCGAAGAGCACCGCCCGCGGCGGCGGATCAAAGGGCCTCAGCGCCATGCTGCCCCGCCCCGCGCCGCTCGTGCTCCGCGGCATCGATCCCCTCGGCCACCAACTCTGCCAGATGACGGATCGTGAAGCCCCTCCCCTGCGCGTCGCTGCCGCCGCGAAGCTGCATGATGCACCCCTGGTTGTCCGTCACGATCTCCGTCGCCCCCGTCGCCGCGACGTCGTCCAGCTTGCTCGCCATTAGCCGTTCACTGATGACCGGATAGTCGAACGAGAAGCTCCCCCCGAACCCGCAGCAGACCCGCGCCTCCGCCAGATCGCGCACCTCGTGCCCCAGCACATCACCCAGAATCCTCCGTGGCGCCGCGCGCAACCCCAGCGCGTTCAACCCCTGACACGAGTCGTGGTACGCCACCGTGCGCGCGGGCCTCCGCGCCAAGCTCCCCGCCGCCAGCGCCCCGACTTCATCCAGAAACGTCGTGAAGTCGACGACCTTCGCCGCCACCGCCTCCGCCCGCACGAGCCACGGCGGGTCATTCCGGAACAGATGCACGTAGTCCTGAGAAATCGTCGCCACGCAACTCGCGCTGCCGGAGACGATGAACTCCGCGTCGCACTGCTCCAACGCACGGATCGTCTGCTTCGCCATCCACGCCCCGTGCCGCACGTCGCCCGAGTTCAGCGCCGGCAGCCCGCAGCAATGCAATCCGGCGGGAAACACGACCGTTGCCCCCAGCCCTCGCAACGAGCGCACGATGGCCGCCCCTTGCTCCGGGTAGAGGTTGTCCGTCATGCACCCCGGAAAGAGCCCCACTCGCCGACCCGCGATGCCGTTCGGCACGGCCGGCTCGGCGGCCGCCAGCTCCGTCCCCCCCGCGTACCGCGACCGCAGCGGCCGGCTCGCCAGCAATGGCAGCGATCGCCACCGCGTTTGCCTCCGCAGCACCGGCATTCGTCGCGTCCGCAGCAGCCGGGAATCACGCGCCAGCGGCTTCTGCAAGCGACGCGCGATTTTCAGCCCCAGGTTCGACGTCTTCGGCCGCGCATAAAGCGCCAGGATCGACCGCTTCGGTTCCTTGATCCCGAACGCCTCGACCACCATCCCCCGCACATCGAGAATCTGCCGCGGCAGCGGAATCCCTACCGGACAGACGGTCTCGCACGCATTGCACGAGAGACACAAGCTCTGCGGCCCCGCCGCCGCCCCCAGACCGTGATGAAACGGCGTCACCACCAGCCCGATCGCCCCGGTGTAGATGTGCCCGAACGCGTGCCCGCCCACCTCCCGATACGGCGGGCAGACGTTCGCGCACGCCGCGCACCGAATGCAGTGCAACGCCTCCCGAAACTCCGGCAGCGCCGCCATCGCCCGCCGCCCATTGTCGACGAGCACGACGTGCATCTCGTGGCCCGGCGTCGGCCCGGTGATGAACGTGGTGTAGCTCGTGATCCGCTGCGCCGTCCCCGAGCGCGCCAGCAGCCGCACTTGCGTCATCGCGTCGTCGAAGGTCGGGATCAGCTTTTCGATCCCCGCCAGCACCACGTGCAGCGGCGGCACGGACGCGCACAACCGCCCGTTCCCCTCGTTCGTCACCATCATCACCGTGCCGCTCTCGGCGATGAGCGCGTTCGCCCCGGTGATCCCCATGCCCGAGGCGAAGAACGCCTCCCGAATCTCGTCGCGCGCGGTCCCCACCTGCTCGGCGATGTCGTCGTGCGAAACGCCCCGCCCCAGCGCCGCCGTCATCTCCGCCCCGACTTCCTGCCGCGACAGATGCACCGCCGGCATCACCATGTGGCTCGGCCGCTCGTGCCGCAGCTGCACGATCCACTCCCCGAGATCGGTCTCCACCACCCGATAGCCCGCCGCCTCCGCTACGTGGTTGAACTCAATCTCCTCGCTCACCATCGACTTCGACTTGGCGATCACCGTTACGCCGTGCGCCTGGGCCAACCCCAGCACGATCCGATTCGCTTCATCGGCATCGGTCGCGACATGCACCACGGCCCCGGCCGCCTCCGCCGCGTCCCGGAACGCGCCCACATACCGGTCCAGGTCCGACGTGACCGCCGACTTGGCGCACTTCAATCCGGATCGCAACGACGCGAAATCGATCTCGCCCGTCGCCTGGTCGCGCGCCCCGCGCCACCCCCGCTGAAATGCCGTCAGGTTCCGGCTCAGCCGCGGATTCTCCAGGCCCCTCCGCAAGAACCGATCGAATTCCGCGGGAAGGTCTTCTTTGTCTGCATCGGATTGGTGCAAGGCGCCTGGCGCGCTCACGTCATGCCCACCCAACACGGCGTGTCAGCCGCCAGAATCGTGTCATTCCGAGCAAAGCGAGGAATCTCGGCGCCGCGAAACCGGCGGCCCAATGAACCCGGCGTCCCATCCATCATCGCCCGCATC
>CALMZR010000032.1 GCA_937870845.1 uncultured Chloroflexota bacterium | reverse complement strand
CCGCCGCCATCGCGGCCGGCGACCGGGAAACAGGCGTCTCCCTGATGGTCATGGACGAGGGTATCGACACCGGCGCTGTCATTTCAACGGCTCGCGCGCCGATCGCCGCGGAGGACACGGCCGAAACCCTGGGACAGCGGCTCGCCGCCCTCGGCGCCGCCCAGCTCGTGCGGGACATGCCGCGCTGGGCCGCCGGCGCGTTGCCCCCCCAAACACAGGGGGATGACGAAGCCACGCTGACGCGTCCGCTGACCAAAGCCGACGGTTGGATCGACTGGTCGCGGCGCGCGGGGGATCTGGAGCGCCACGTGCGCGCCATGTGGCCCTGGCCGCGCGCCTGGACGACCGTGGACGATACGTTGCTGCAAGTCCATCAGGCGGCGGTCGTGGACGCCGCCGCCGCCCCCGGAAACGTCATTCCGGATCGCAGGCGGCTCCTGGTCGGCACGGGAGACGGCGTGCTCGAATTGCTGGAGGTCGAGCCCGCGGGCCGGCGCGCCATGAGCGCGACCGCGTATCTCAACGGCCGCCGCGCCCCGTTGGAGCGGCTGGGCGCCTCAGGCGATCCTGGCCCGTTGCCGCCGCTCGTCGTAAAGGCGCCGCGGCAAGGCGCGGGGGAACGCCAGGATTGAGTATTGCGGATAAGAAAGCTTATCCGCATTCGAAGCGCCATTCCGCAATGAGCTCGACACGGCGAAGAATCGGGCTCGCGGCGGATACGAGACCCTCGAACGGCTCAGAGCACACCGGCGGCACGGAGCGCCTCTACTCGCCGCTCGGCGCGATCGTAGATGTTCTCATGAGGGCCAACAATGACGACGATACAGACGGCATCCTCATCGAGCACGCCGTAAACGGCCCGAAAGGCGCCGCTGCCTTTGACGCTGAACTCAAGGGAGCGGAGGCCGTGGAGCGTGCCCCGTAGGACATGGCCTGTCAGAGGATCCTCCTCCAATTGGCCCAGCGCCTCGCCGATCTGCTTGCGGTGCTGGCGAAGCTTCTTGAGATCCTTCTTGGCGCCGGCAGTCAACTCGACCCGATACCGCCTATTCGTCGTCTCCATAGGGCTCGTCGATCTCTCCACTCAGGAATTCGCGCAGACTGGTCGTCTTGCCCGCGCGGTACTCCCGCACCGCGTGCTCGAAGAGCAGGTCGAACGGGTTGATCGCCTTGGCGAGCCGCACCCCGCCCGACTCCTCATCGAGATGGACAAACAGCGTGTCTCCGGTCTGGAGGCCAAGTTTCGCGCGCATGGCGGCCGGAATCGCCACCCGGCCCTGCGCGTCGATCGTCACGGCGCGGTCCATTTCGCACTCCTCTTATATTCAGCCTCTTGCCTTCTTCACGTTTGGGGAATCCCCAGTTCGCCCATCATACCACGCTGTACGTCGCTCGTCTGCGCACCGACCGATTGCTCTCTCTCTCGTTGATCCCATATTGCCAGCCACGTGATATGCCCGTATTCTCGCCCGACCTTGCCGGACAGGGCGGCGCAACGATCCGGAGACCCAAGAGCGTGTTCGAGTTGGTCAAAGAACTGAGCGAGTTGCCGGGACCCACCGGCCATGAAGACCCGGTCCAGGACTGGCTCTATGGCCGTTGGTCCACGTTCGCCAAAGACATTCGCAGGACCCGCGTCAACAACATCCTCGCCCGCATTGGCGGCAACGGTCCGCGCCTCGCCCTCGTCGGCCACGCCGACGAGATCTGCTTGATGGTCAAGAGCGTTTCCGACTATGGATTCCTGCACCTCTGGCCGTACTACAGGGACCAGCTCGGCCGCCCGCCGCGCTGGTTCACCCCCATCAACCAACCGGCATTGGTCGTGACTTCGGCGGGCAATATCCCCGGCGTCTTCGCCACCGCCAGCGGCCACGTCGTCGGCGGCCGCAACAGCCAGAAAGACCAGTTCGAGTGGAACGACTGGTTCGTCGACGTCGGCGCTCGCTCCCGCGACGAGGTCGAGGCCCAGGGCGTCGGCCCCGGAGCCCGCGTCATCTGGAATCCCGAAACCCGCCGCATCGGCCACAATATTACCGGCAAGGCCATGGACGACCGCGCGGCCCTCGCCATTGCCACCATCGTCGGCGAGCGCCTGGCTGGCCGACACGACCTGGGTTACGAGCTGTGGCTCGCCTCCACGGTGCAGGAGGAAAACGGCCTGCTCGGCGCGGCGAGCCTCGTCGACGAGCAGCAGTTCGACTGCGCCATCGCCCTCGACGTCGGCCTCACCGGCGACATCCCCGGCCCCGACGAGCGCGATTTCCCAGCGAAACTCGGCGCCGGCCCCATCGTCGTCTACCAGGACGCCAGCGCCCACTACTCCCGCCGGCTCTGCGACGACCTCGTCGCCGCCGCCAAGGCGAACGAGATCCCGATCCAGAGCGCCGTCTTCCAGAACTACGGCAGCGACGGCGCCGCCCTCATCCGCCGCGGCGTGAAAACGGCGCTCCTGACCTACCCGACGCGCTACACCCATTCCCCGATCGAAACCGTCGACCAGTCGGACCTCGAACACAGCGTCGATCTCCTCGTCGCATTTATTACCTCGGGAAGGGAACGAAAGGACCGACCTTCATGAGCTCTGAAGCGGAAAAGGACTCTAGGGATATGTTGCATCGAATCCGTGAAGTCGATCCGGATGCCGACGTCGAGGCCGTCCGCCGCTACGCCCGCGAGATCGCCGAGGCCGAAGCCGTCAGGCAACCCCGCAATGTCGATCCGACGAGCGCCCCGTTCGACGCGCCGGTCTCCCC
>CALMZR010000031.1 GCA_937870845.1 uncultured Chloroflexota bacterium | reverse complement strand
CTCACACACGTCGGCGTAGCTGTCGGCCGCCACCACCGCCGCCGTCGCCACCGCCATCTCCGCCGGCGCCGCCTCGGCGGGAGCGGCCTCCACCGGCGCCGCTTCGACGGGCGCCGCTTCAGGAGCCGCTTCCAGGGCCGGAGCCGGGTCGGGAGCCGGCGCCGCTTCCGGCGCCACCACCGCGTTCGGGCCCGGATTGGCGACGCCGGTCGTCTGGGTGCCCGGCGCCATGGAGACGCTCGACGATCCCGGCTGCCCCGACCCCGGCGCCGAGATAATGGCCGGTCCCGGCGGCAGCAACCCAACCGGCGGCGTCAGGTTCGCCCCCAGCGGCACGTTGGGCGCGGAGGACGTCTCGGCCGGCGCCTCGGAGGCCGGCGCGCCGTCTTCGGCGGTGGCCGATTCGGTCTGCGCCGAGACGGTCCCGGAGATGAGCAGCGCCCCCGCCGCGAACGCCGTCATGGTCGCGAACAGCCGTGTGGATTTCACGCTTGCCTTCCCTTCGACGTGCTGGCGGGGATTCGCCCCCAGCATGGCACGGTGCATCGCTCGCCGGCAATCTCCCGCGGGGCGCGGCGAGTTTCCCTTGCCTGTCAAGACGAAGCGAGCGGTTGCCCCGTTTCGCCCCTCGAAAATCAGGCATCCCAGCAAGGCTCGCGCTCACCGCGGACATCTTGTGCAACATGCACGAATGGCGGCCGGAAAGCCGTGCACCATGCCCGATGACGCGCCCCGCCCACGTTCCTAAACTGTCGTGAATGGCGGGTCGAATCTGCGCGCCCGAGGGGTTCCGGTCCCGACGGCCGGGTTTTGGTGTGGAAGGAAGGGGAAACCGATGGTCGCGGTGGCCGCGGAACCGATCGGCAGCTCCGAGCTGCAAAAGCAAATCCTGGGCGACAGCCCGAGCAAGAAAGAGATTCTCAAGCGCGTCGAGGAAGAGGGCGTCGAGTTCATCGACCTCCAGTTCACCGACGTCATGGGCCACGTCAAGAGCGTGACCATCCCGGCCGGGATTTTCGACCACGTCATCGACGGCGGGCAGTGGATCGACGGCTCCTCCATCGCCGGCTTCACCCGCATCGCCGAGTCGGACATGTTCCTCACCCCGGACCTGTCCACCTTCGCCGTCATCCCCTGGACCCGCGGCGAGCACACGACCGCCCGCGTCATCTGCTGGGTCCACAACCCGGACGGCTCGCCCTTCCCCGGCGACCCGCGCGGGGTGCTCCTGCGGCAACTGGAGCGGCTGGCCCAGCACGGCTACACCTTCAAGACCGGCCCCGAGCTCGAGTTCTTCCTCTTCGAGAAGATCGGCGACGAGATTTCGCCGCTGCCGCACGACCGCGCCGGCTACTTCGACTACTCCAGCGACCTGGCCTACACCGTGCGCAAGGACATGGTCAAAGCCCTGGAGGACATGGGCATCGACGTCGAGGCCAGCCACCACGAGGTGGCCATCGGCCAGCACGAGATCGACTTCGAGTACGGCGACGCTATCGTCACCGGCGACCGCGCCACCACCTTCAAGTCGGTGCTGAAAGCGGTCGCCCAGCAGCACGGGCTGCACGCCACCTTCATGCCCAAGCCGATCGAAGGGATCAACGGCTCCGGCATGCACGTCCACATGAGCCTCGGCTTCCTCGACAAGAAGGGCAATGCCTTCGTCGACGAGGACGATCCCTACGGGCTCTCGAAAGAAGCGCGCCAGTTCATCGCCGGCATCCTCTTCCACGCCCGCGGCATGGCCGGGGTGCTCTCGCCGCTGGTCAACTCCTACCGCCGGCTGGTGCCGGGGTTCGAAGCGCCGGTTTATGTCTCCTGGGCGCGCACGAACCGCTCGGCCCTCGTCCGCGTGCCGGCCATTCGCGGCGGCCACACTGCGGCGACGCGCGTCGAGCTGCGCTGCCCGGACCCCTCCTGCAACCCGTACCTCGCCTTCACGGTGATGCTGGCCGCCGGCATGGACGGCATCGAGCGCGAGCTGTCGCTCCCGGAGCCGGTCGAGGAGAACCTCTACCACTTCACCGACGAGGACCTGGAGCGGCGCAACATCCCCACCCTCCCCTCGACGCTCGGCGAGGCGGTGGCCGAGATGAAGGCCGATCCCCTCATCCGGGAAGCCCTCGGCGACCACGTGTTCGAGCGCCTCACCGACGCCCAGCAGTCGGAGTGGGACGAGTTCCGCAAGCACGTCTCGCAGTGGGAGCGGGACCGTTACCTCGAAGCGTACTAGCGCGGCGAACATCGCCGTTTGGAGGGCCGCCACGGCGGCCCTCCACCAAACCATGACCGCCTGCTTGGAGCGGCACGCCATGCTCGTGTCGCTCCGAGCACAGCGAGAAATCTCGGCTCGCCGGCCACGTCGTCGCCAGGAGCCGGGATTCCACAGTCGTCAGAAAGACTCGAAGTTCCGCACGGCGCCGCAATCCTGCGGAGCGCGAACGATCGGGCTGCGGGCGACGATTCGCCCGCGGCCACGCCAAATCTCGAGGCACTGCCTCCGTCTGGCCCGCGCCCGCGGCACGGCGCCGCTCCAACCGCCACGATTGATTACTCGTAAGCGATCTTCCGTACTCACCAGCGATCTTCCGCCGCGGCCCGCCTCCCGGGAAGTTCAGGAAGTTCGGGAAGTTCGCCGCCCGCGGAAGGTGGCGCGTGGCCGCGCTCGCCTGGCCCGCGACGTCAGGTCGCTGGGTCGCCTCGCCCCTCCCGCCCCGCCGCCTGCCACGGCCAGCGGCCGTCGATCTCCACGTCGATGCTCAGGCTCAGCACCGTCCGCACCAGCACGATGATCGCCAGCACGATGACGCTGTCGAACGTCGGCTCGATGGCGACCGTCCTGATGATGTCCCCCGCCACCAGGAACTCCAGGCCCAGCAGCAACGAGCGGCCGAGGAAGGTGCGCAACCGCCCGTAGGCGTCGATCATCCGGTCCTGCCGGCCCAGATCCCCCGCGAACCGCACGACGCCGATGAGCGCCCCGACGGCGATCACGGCCACGCCCGCCAGGTCGATGATCTGGCCGATGACCGTGATGAAGCCCTGCGTTTCCACCATGCCCCTCCCCCCAGGTCGCGATCGCACGCATTGTCGCCAAGATCGCGGGTTCGCGCATCGCGCCGCCCTCCCCTACCCGGCAGGCCGGAAGCGCGTCACACTACGCCGGTCACGCGATTTCGCGTCCGTAGCCACGAGAGGGAAGGGATTCGTGCCGAAGCACCCGCCGTTCGACGACATTGCCCGAGACTACGCGCGTTTGGCGTTCGGTCTGGAACGCCACATCCCCGGCTTCATCGACGCCAGGCTCGGGCCGCAAGAGGTGCGTTCAGAGCTCGATTCCGAGCCAGCGCCGCCGCCAGGCGCATTGGTCGCCGCCGCCCGAGACCTCCTCGGCCGCATCCCCCACATGGATGCCAGCGAGGCGCGCACGGGGTATCTCACCAAGCAGGCCGAGGCGATGCTGGCCAACGCCCGCCGCGCCGCGGGCGAGGAGCTCCCCTATCGCGAAGAGGTCCGGCTCCTGTTCGACGTCGAACCGCAGGCCACGCCGGAGGGGGTCTACGATGCCGCCATCAACGACCTCGATCACCTCTTGCCGGGGGACGGCCCGGTCGCGGAGCGGATGATCGCCTGGCGCGAGTCCTACCGCATCTCGCCCGAAACCGCCCGCCGCGTCGTCGACGTGATCCTGCCCGAGTTGCGCGAACGGACCCTGGACATCGTCGAGCTGCCGCAAGGCGAAGCCATCGAGATCCAGATGGTCACGGACAAACCCTGGAGCGGCTACAACTGGTATCTCGGCGACGGCCGCTCCCGCGTCGACCTCAACACCGACTTGCCCATCTACGCCTATCGCCTGACCGATTTGCTGGCCCACGAGGGCTACCCCGGCCACCACACCGAGCACGCCTTGAAAGAACGCCTCTACACCGAGAACGGGTTCGGCGAGCATGCGCTGCAACTGATCAACACCCCGGAATGCCTCATCTCGGAGGGGATCGCCACCGTCGCCGAGAAGATGCTCTTCTCGCCGGAGGAGCTGGTGCGCTTCCGCCGCGAAAAGGTCTACCCGGCCGCCGGCATCGCGGGCGACCCCGAGCGCGAGGTCGCCATCGGCGCGGCGCAACGCATCCTGCGCTCCGTGCCCGGCAACGCGGCGCTCATGCTCCACGAAGAAGGCCAGGCCCCGAACGAGGTTGTCGCCTACCTGAGACGTTACGCCCTCTCGTCCGACGGGGAGGCGCGCCAGCGGCTACGCTTCATCGCCGATCCCCTCTGGCGCGCCTACATCTTCACCTACCACGTCGGCTACGAGCTGGTCTCGCGCTGGCTCGACGGCGCCACGCCGGGCGAGCGCCGCCGCCGCTTTCGAACCCTTCTCACCGAGCAGGTCTATCCCTCCCAGATCGCCTCCTGGGCGGCGAACGACGCGGGTCCGCCTCCCGTGTGAGGCGGCCACACATGCGCGCACGGGCGCGAACTGGTACAAACGCGGCAACGCCGCCGCGACGGCGGAGGGGAGGACCAATCATGGCCAAGGAACGGCATACGGTCGCGTTCGTGTTCGGCGCGGCCCTCGGCGGGGCCGTCGGGGCCATCGTGGGGCTGATGAACGCGCCCCGGCCCGGCGCCGACACCCGCGCCGACCTGACCGAGCGCTGGCACGACGTCGAAGAGCGCGCCGCACAGGAGATCGCAAACCTCGAAACCGAGGTGCGGGACCGCGTGGCCCCGCAGGAACCGGCTCCCGGCGGGGTCGGCGCCACGGTCGACGCCCCGGTTCGCGTCTGACGGCCGCCGATCGGCCAAGGAGAGCGCCGTGTTCCCGATTGGGGATGAGAACGCCGGGACGATCATCAAGCCGATCGTCAACTGGTCGTTGATCGGCATTTGCGTTGCCGTCTTCGTCTATCAGGTCTCGCTGGCGCCGCGGCAGCTCGACGCCTTCTTCATGCAGTACGGCGCGATCCCGGCGGAGATCACCGATCTTCGCAACCTGCCGTCGATCCTGACGTCGATGTTCCTGCACGGCGGGTTCGGGCACCTCTTCGGCAACATGGTGTTCCTGCTGGTCTTCGGCGACAACATCGAAGACGCCATGGGCCACGTCTCGTACCTGCTCTTCTACCTCCTGTCCGGCATCGCCGCCGCGCTGACGCAGATCCTGCTCAACCCCGACTCGCAAATCCCGATCATCGGCGCCTCCGGGGCGATCTCCGGGGTCATGGGCGCCTACATCGTCCTCTTTCCCCATGGAAAAATCCGCACCATCGTCTTCTACACGGTGATGCTGGTTCCCGCCTGGATCATGATCGGGGTCTGGTTCGCCTTGCAGCTCTTCAGCGGCTTCTCCACGTTGGGCGGGCCGGATGTCGGCGGCGTCGCCTTCTGGGCGCACGTCGGCGGGTTCGTGGCCGGGGCCGTTCTCGTCTGGATCTTCAAGGACGGCGACGCCGTGGCGCGCCAGAACGCGGTGCGCGAGCACCATCGCTCCTGGCAGCGGGCGTCGATGCGCAGCCGGTAGCGGTTCCCCGCTACGAGTTGCTCATGTCGAGCGGATTGGCTAGCGGATCGGGGATGGGCTCGACGAGGAAGTCCTCGAGATCTTCTTCGTTCACCAGCTCCTCGATCTCGGCCGTGCCGGCGATCGTGCTCCAGGTCGAGCTGTCATCGGGGTCGCTGGCGGTAGACTCGGGTTCGGCGGTCGGCGGGACGTTCGGGACGTGCGATCGGTCGGTCATCGTCTCCTCCTTGCCGGCGCATGTCGCAGAATCAATGCCGAGCGGCCACGACACCGCGAGAGGAGACAACGATGAGCTCATTCCTGCGCTACGACATCGACCTGGAGAAGCTGACCGACGCCATGTTCGGCTTCATCACCGATCCCCACCCGTCGCGCAACGAGCGCCCCGTGGTCAAGGCGCTCGACGATTTTCACCCCGACAGCGTCGAGGTCATGGAGTCGATGCTGCTCGACGGCACGGAAGAGCGGGAAGATGTCGCCGCCTACGTGAACGCCGTGTTCGGAGGCGGGAGGACGACCGCGGGTCCGTGACCCAGCTCGCCGGGGAACAACGGCAAACGGCGCCGTCGCCCAACTCCCCTCCCGCCTCCCGCCTCAATCCGCCGGCAGCGATTCGCTCATGCGCAAAGAGAGCACCTGGGAAACCCCGTCGGCGCCCATGCTGACGCCGTAGAGGGTGTCGGCGATCTCGATGGCGCCTCGGTTGTGGGTGACCATGATGACCTGCGTCTGGGCCGCCAGCTCTTGCAGCTGCTCCCGGAAGCGGACGATGTTGGCCTCGTCCAGAGCCGCGTCGACCTCATCGAGGAGGCAGAAGGGAACGGGGTTGACCTTCAGGATGGCGAAGAGGAGCGCCGCCGCCGTCAGCGCCCGTTCCCCGCCGGAGAGGAGGGCCAGGCTCTGCAGCCGCTTGCCGGGGGGCTGGGCGATGATGTCGATGCCCGGCTCAGCGCCGTCGTCGCCCGCGGTGAGCACCAGGCGCGCCGTGCCGCCGCCGAAGAGGGTCGCGAACGCCTCGGCGAAGACCTCGGCCACCTGGGCGAATGTCTCGTCAAAGCGCATCCGCATCGTCGCGCGCAGATCGGCCAGCAGCCCGCGCAAGGTCGTCGCGGCGGCCTGCACGTCCGCCAGTTGCTCGCGCAGGAACGCCTGATGCGCGTTTTCGCGTTCGTAGTCGGCGACGGCATCGTCGCCCACGTAGCCGACCCGGCGCAGGCGCTCTCTCAATCGGGCGATCTCCGCCTCGCGGTCGGCGCCGGGAGCCGATGCCGACGCCGGCCACGCGAGCACGTCGTCCGGGTTGGGCATCTCCAGCTCGTCGCCGATCCGCTCGCGCAGCAGGTCCAGCTCTTGCTCGGCCCGCTCCCGCGCGAAGCCGGCGTGGTCCCGCCCCCGCTCCCGCTCGACAAGGGCGGCGCGAGCGGCCGTGAGCGATTCCGCCAGGCGGCCGGCCGCGATCTCGGCCCCCATCACGTCGATGCGCAGCGGCTCACGCGCCTCGTTCGCGGCGGCAAGCTCCTCGCGACACGTCGCGGCGTCGCCCGCCAGCCGTTCGTGCTCGGCGGCCAGGGCGGTGCGCTCGCGATCGAGCGCGGCGGTGCGCTCGCCGCGCAGCGCCAGTTCTTCGGCCAACGCCCGCTCCTGCGACCGCAGCCCGGCCTCCCGGCGCCGTTCCCCCCGCAGGCGTTCCTCCAGCCCGGCCAGCCGCCGCCCTTCTTCGGCCGCGGCGCGCTCCGCCTCGGCCTCGGCCGCGACGAGGGCGGCAAGCTCCACGCTCGCCTCATCACGAACTCGAGCAGCGTCCTGGCGGATTGCCGCGAGACGTTGCGCTTCCTCCTCGTATTCGACTTGTCGCGTCAGCGCCTGCTCGCGTTCGGCGTCCAGCTCGTCCCACCGACGTTGCGCCCGCTGCTGCTCTACCCGGTGCTCGTCCAGCCATCCTGCCAGCCGCTCGCGCTGCCGCCGCCGCTCCTCGGCCGCGGCACGCAAGGCCGCCAACTCTCCTTCGATTTTTCGCTGGTCCGCCGTAAGCGCCTCCTGGGCGCTATCGACTTCTTGGGCGCGCGAACGCGCGGCCCCAAGCTGCTGCTCCAGGGCGGCGATGGCGACAGGAAGCTCGCGCAGCTCCCGCTCGCGGCCCAGCGTGCCGCTCTCTCGCGTTTCGGAGCCGCCCGTCACCGACCCGCCGGCGCGGGCGATCTCGCCCGCGAGGGTGACAACGGCCCAGCCGGACGGGAGCCGGGGCAGCACCGCGCGCGCCGTCTCCAGATCGTCGGCAACCAGGGTGCGGCCAAGCAGGGCCGTGACGACGTGGAGGATTTCTCGTGGCGCCGAGATCAGCTCCGCGGCGACGCCGTGAACCCCTGGCAGCCGCAGCGCGTCGGCCGGCAGCTTCGCCGCCCGACCGGGGTGAACGGTGTCGAGCGGCTGAAAGGTGGCCCTCCCCGCGCCTGCCCGCTTCAGGTGCGTGATCGCGGCCTCGGCATCGGCCCACGACGCGACGACCACATCCTGCAAGCGGCTGCCAAGGGCGACCTCGACGGCGACTTCCAGCGTGTCGGGGACCACAATCGACTCCGCGACGGTGCCCAGGATGCCGTCGAGCCGGCCATCCCGGCCCGCCGCGAGCGTTTCCCGCACCCCGCGATGCAGTCCGGAGCCGGTCTCCTGCATCCGCCGCAGCACCGCCAGGCGGGTGGAGGTCTCGCCGGCGGCGGCGCGCAGGCGGTCGACGGCGGCGTGCGCGGCGTCCACCTCCTGGCGGGAGGTTTCGAGGTCGGCCGCGATCGCCGCGAGACGCGCTTCGAGCGCGGCCACGCGCTCCCGATCGCTGGCCAAAGCGGCATCGGCGGCCTCGGCATCTGTGACCAGCGCGGCAACGCGTCCGCTTCGCTGCGCGATGGCGCCCTGGAGCCGCTCGCGCTCCGCGGCTACCGATTCCGCCCGTTCGCCGAGCACCGCCTGCTGCCGCAGGAGATCGGCTTCCTGGCGCTCGTAGTTGGCAAGATCGGCAGCGGCGGCCGCTGCGCGTTGCTCGATCGCCGACCGCGCCTGACGGCGGGCGGCGGCGTCCCGGTTGTGCCGCGTCGCCGCATCCCGCGACTCGGTCGTCGCTCGCCCCAGCTCGCGCAGATCGGCCGCGAGCTTGCCGAGCTCGGCGGCGACCGAGGCGACGCGCTCATCGAGGCCTTCGCGCGCGTCTTCCATATCTGCGCGGCGCTTGCCGAGCGCCTCGACACGGGCGGCGGCCAGGTCGCGCTCGTGGGTCAGGCGGCGGAGACGATCTTCCAGCGCCGCGCGTTGCTCGTCGTAGGTTGTCAACCGCTCGCGGGCCGCCGTCAGCCGGGCCCCGGCGCGTTCGCTGGCCCCGGTCAGCCGTTCCACTTCGCCGCGCGCCGCGTCGACATCGTTCGCGGCGCGATCGACCGCGGCCCTCGCCTCATCCGAGGCGGCGATCGCCTGCTCCAACGCCTCGCGGAAGTGCGCGCCTTGCAGCTCGCGCAGCCGAGCGCGAAGCCCCTTCCACTCGTTCGCCTGCCGCGCGGCCCGCTCCAGCGAACGCAGGCGCGGCTCCAGCTCGATCAGGAGGTCACTCAATCGGGTCGTGTTGGCGTCGGTTTCGGCCAGGTTACGCTCGGCTTCCGCGACCTTGAGCCGCAAGCCGGAGAGGTCGGCGGCGTGCTCGAAAAGGCCGCGCCGCTCTTCGGCGCGCAGGCTGAGCGCGGCATCGACGAGGCCCTGCCCGACCACGACGTGGCTCTGGCCAAGCCCCGCGGTCAGGTGCGCCACGTCTTTCAGGCGCACTTTGCGCCCGTTGATGAGGTACTGGTTCTCGCCGGAGCGGAACGCGCGGCGGGTGACGGAGACCTCGGCGAATTCGGTCGGCAGCCAGCCGTCGCTGTTGTCGAAGGTAAGGGTCGCCTCGGCCAGGCCGGCGGGGGCCCGGCCCTGGCCGCCGCCGAAGATAACGTCCTCGGTCTTGCGCGCGCGCAGGGCGCTCTGCCCCTGCTCGCCGAGAACCCAGCGCACGGCGTCGGCCACGTTCGACTTGCCGCAGCCGTTGGGGCCGACGATGGCGGTGATCCCCGGCTCGAAAGCGAAGACGGAGCGGTTGAGGAAGCTTTTGAATCCCTGAATTTCGAGGCGGGTCAAGCGGGGGGCGCGAAACAGGGTCTCGTCGTCGGTCATGCGGCGGGTCCCTGGGCCTGCTGCCGGTGTTGGTCTTGGGCGTGCCTGCCCGGCACGGGGCGGATGGTACCATCGCGTCCGGGCTACCGGCTATCAGCTATCAACTTTCAGCCGGTGGCGAAAAGTCGGCGACATCTGGCGCAGCCCCGGCGCGTTGGCGGTCACGCGAGATTCTGACTGATAGCTGATAGCCGATAGCTGATAGCGAGGTATGTGACGTGACCGAAACCCGAACGGCTCCCCGTGGCCGGCGGCGAGGAACGCTCAGGATGCTGGAGCCGCCGCGGTTGCGGCTCGGGCTCTCGACCGGGGCGTTGTATCCGACGGCCACCGAGGATGTGCCCGCCCTGGCCGCGGAGGCGGGGTTGTTCGACCTGGAGATCATGCTCCAGACGCCCGGGGAGTACGGGGCCGCGTTCATTCGGGATCTGGCCGCGCGCTGCCGGGGCGCCGGCTGCCGCGTGCATGCCGTGCATCTCTGGCAAGAGCTGCACCCGGTGCTGTCGCCATACGCGCGGCGGGTGCGGGAGGGGCGGACGCTCTTTGGCCGGGCGATCGAGGGCGCGGCCGAGCTGGGCGCCAAGGTCGTCGTCTGGCATGGCCCGAAGCGGGCCGAGATGCGCGCCCCGGCGGCGCAGCCGCACTTCCTGGACGCCGTGGCCGACCGCGGCGAGGCGTGCGCCGCCGCCGGCGTGCGGCTGGCGATGGAGAACGTCTCCTGGTGCGCGCTGGCCACGGTGCGCGATGTGCTGGGATTCGCGGCCAGCATCGCGGAGATCGACCCCCGCGCCGAACGGATCGGCTTCGCCTTCGACCCGTTCCAGGCCGCCGAGACCGACGCCAACCCGTTCATGCTCCTGGCGGCCATGGAGAACCGGGTGTTCGACGTCCACCTCAGCGACCGCCGCGACGATGCGCCCGAGCAGCGGCACCTCTCCCCCGGCGAAGGCGATCTGCCCTGGCCGGCCCTGCTGCGCGCCATCGCCGGCGCCTATTCCGGGCCGCTCATGCTGGAAGGGACCGTCGGCGGCGATCTGGCGCGCATCGATGCGACCCGCCGCTTGCTCGATCCGATACTACGCGAGGTGCTGGAGCAGGCTGAGACGCCCTGCGACGGCCGACCGCCGGCAGGGTTGGTGGAGGGGATTCGCCTCTTCAACGAAGGGGAGTTCTACGCCTGCCACGAGGTGATCGAGCACGAGTGGCACGCCGAGACGCGGCCCATCCGCCGCCTCTACCAGGGCATCCTCCAGATCGGCGTCGGGTTTTTGCACGCGTTGCGCGGCAACCATACAGGAGCGCTTCTCTTGCTCGGCGACGGGATCGAGAAGACCGTCGACTTCGCCCCGAGCTGCCTCGGCATCGATACCGGCCGGTTGGCGGCGGAAACTCAGGGGGCGCTGGAGCGCCTGCGAGTGCTGGGTCCCGAACGGCTGGGCGAGTTCGATTTCTCCACGGTTCCCCGCATCCGCTTCGTCGACGACGGCGCCATCGAACCGCCTTCGGCGCCAGGAGCGCGATGAGCGATCGATCGCCGTCGGTCGTCGTCGTCGTCCCGACGTACAACGAGCGGGCCAACATCGAGGGATTGGTCCTGGGGGTCATGGCGCAAGGCGCGGGGTATCGCGTGCTGATCGTCGACGACGGCTCGCCGGATGGCACCGGGGCGCTGGCTGACGGGCTGGCCGCCGCGTATCCAGGCCGCGTGGACGTGCTGCATCGGGCCGCGAAGGGCGGGCTTGGCCCGGCCTATATCGCCGGTTTCTGTCGCGCGCTGAAGCAAAACCCCGACTTCGTCGCCCAGATGGACGCCGACTTTTCGCACGACCCGGACGCATTGCCTCGGCTCGTGTCGGCCGCGCACCATGTGGACCTGGCGCTTGGGTCGCGCTACGTCGCGGGGGGGCGCCTCGTAGGCTGGCCCGTGTGGCGGCGGCTGCTGAGCCGCTTGGGCGGGGCGTACGCCCGGCTCGTGCTTGGCGCTCCCGTCGCGGATTTGACCAGCGGCTTCAAGGTCTGGCGGCCGGAGACGCTGGCGGGCATCGGCGTCGAGCAACTCGGCTCGGATGGGTACGGCTTCACGATCGAGGCCACGTGGCGGGCCCTGCAACGGGGCGCGACGGTCAGCGAAGTCCCGATTGTCTTCGCGGATCGCGTCGCGGGCGCCTCCAAGCTCTCGCGGCGAATCGTGTTCGAGGCGGCGCTCCTGGTATGGAGGCTGCGCTGGGAGGCTCGGGGGGGGCGGAAATCCGGATTGCCGTCTTGACGCCAGGAGTACACTTGTGAGGTTGTGGTTCCGGGCATTTCTGGCTGAATCGTAGCCCCTGGAACCGGTTGCAGCGGGTCCGGCCGCGCCCCCACGGGTCGTCGGGGGAGCGGCGCGGGAAGCGCCCGCGGAGTCATGTGCATGGCGACCGCCCGTTTTCGTCCTCCTCGTCCAGACCGAACCGCTCCGAATGACGCTAAGGCTCCGGCAAAGGGCAGCGACGCTGCGCCTCTGGCCGCGCCTGCCGAGATCGGAGGCATCCAGGGCGCCGGGCGCACCGGCACGGGACCGTTCGTGCGCTCCGACGATAACGGGGCCGGGGCCTTCGCCGCCGATGACGGGTTGGCCGGCCCGACGCGCCAGACGCCGCGCGTGCGAGCGCCGCGTCGGACCGGGCCGCGGGCGCAGGGCGACCTCGTCGGCAAGCAGGACATTCAGGGCCATCTTCTCGGCGACCGCTACGTGCGCGTGTGCCGGGTGCAGACGGGGGATTTCGAGCGCGCCGCACCGGGGCACCTGATCGCCACCGAGGAGGCGCTGGAGGCGCGGGGGACCGCTGGACGCGCGTTCGGCAAGGTCAAGCGCACCCTCATCGGCGCGCCGATCAGCACGGCCCAGGCGGCGCATGAGCGGCTGACCAAGACAAAGGCGCTGGCCGTTCTCTCCTCGGACGCGCTCTCCTCCGTCGCCTACGCGACGGAGGAGATCCTGCACGTCCTCCTCCTCGCGGGACTGGCGGCGCTTTCGTTGAGCCTGCCGATCGGGGTCGGCATCGTGGCGCTGCTGCTGATCGTCGGCGTCTCCTACCGGCAGACGATCAAGGCGTACCCGCAAGGCGGAGGCTCCTACATCGTCGCCAAGGACAACCTGGGCGAGCTGCCGGCGCTGACCGCCGGGGCCGCGCTCTTGTTCGGGTACATCGTCACCGTCTCGGTCAGCATCTCCGCCGGCGTCGCGGCGCTGACGTCCGCGGTTCCTGCCCTGCGCGATTACCGCATCGCCCTCGGGCTCGGGTTCATCCTGCTGGTGTCGATGCTCAACCTGCGCGGCATCCGCGAGTCGGGGAGCATCTTCTCCGTGCCGACGTACCTCTTCCTGGTCGGCATCATCGGCATGATCGCGCTCGGGCTGGCGCGGGCCGCGGGGAACGGGTTCGTGCCCGAGGCCCCGGTGATGCCCGCCGGCGAGGTCGAGACCGCGACGCAAACGCTCAGCATCCTGCTCATCCTGACGGCGTTCAGCCGCGGCTGCGCGGCGCTGACCGGCGTGGAGGCGATCTCGGACGGGGTGCAGGCGTTCCAGCCGCCGGAGTGGAAAAACGCCCGCGCGACGCTGACCTGGATGATCGTCATCCTGGCAATCACGTTCTCGGGCATTACCTTCCTGGCCAACCAGTTCGGCACCGTGCCGCTGAACGCCGACAACCCCGAGGGGTACGAGACGGTCGTCTCCCAGATCGCGCGCACGATCTTCGGCGCGGACACGCCGGCCTACTACTACATCCAGGTCGCCACCCTGGCCATCCTGATCCTGGCCGCCAATACCGCCTACTCCGACTTCCCGCGGCTGTCGTATTTTCTGGCGCGCGACCGCTACCTGCCCAAGCAGTTCACCTTCCGCGGCGACCGCCTGGCCTACTCGACCGGGATCATCACCCTGGGCGTGCTGTCGGCGCTGATGCTGTGGGGCTTCGGCGGCGAGACGACGCGCATGATCCCGCTCTACGCCGTCGGCGTCTTCACCGCCTTCACCCTCTCCCAGGGCGGGATGGTGGTGCGCTGGCTGCGCCTGAAGGAGCCGGGCTGGCAGGCGGGCCTGGCCATCAACATCGTGGGGGTGACGACGACCGGGCTGGTCGCCTTCGTGGTGGGGCTCACCAACTTCACGCGGGGAGCCTGGCTGGTGTTGGCCCTCATCCCCATTCTTATCCTGATGTTCCGCGCCATCCACAAGCACTACGCGCGGGCGGCGGGCGAGCTGGCCGCGCAGACGCCGCTGGATCCATCCGACATCGAGCACACGGTGGTCGTCCCCATCTCCGCGGTCAACCGCGTGGCGCGGCAGACGCTGGCTTACGCCCGCTCCATCTCCCCGAACGTGACCGCCATCCACATCACCGACGACGAGGCGGAAATCGAGCAGATGCGCGCGGATTGGGAGGCGATGGGCTCCGACATCCCGCTGGTCATCATCGAGTCGCCCTACCGCAGCCTGGTCAACCCGCTGCTCTCCTACCTCGACGAGCTCGACCGGCAGCGCCCGGACGACACGTTGACCGTGGTCCTGCCCGAGTTCATCGCTCGCAAGTGGTGGGAGCAGATCCTGCACAACCAGACGGCGCTGCGCATCAAGGCGGCGCTGCTGTTCCGGCCGGGGACGGTGGTGACGAGCGTGCCGTACCACCTGGAGCGGCGGGGGCCGCGGGCGGCGGGGGGACGCGCGTCCGCGGAGGCGGAGGCCGGATAGGCGGCGGCTTTCCTCACCCACCACCCCCCTCGCCCATCGCGATGGGCGAGGGGGGCATTTCGCACCCGGAGAATGGCGTGGTTGTCGGAAGATGCCGAAGATGCCGAAGATGCCGAAGATGCCGAAGATCTGGGGGACTCGGAGCTCAGCTCCGCATGGACACGTTCGGGACGACTTCGTTGGCCAGCAATTCCAGGGTTTCGGTGTCGCTGGAATCGACCTGCATGATGAAGTACTGGGCGCCCACGTCGGCCAGGGATTGGTAGTAGGCGACCATGCGCTCCGGCGTGCCGGTCATGAAGGCGCTCGGTTGCGCGCGGCGGGTGCCGGGTGAGCCGGACGGCCGGCTGTCGATGGCGGCCATCTTGGCGGCGACGGCGCGATCGTCCGGGCCGATGACGAGGCGCAGCGTGAAGTGCGTGCGCAGGATCTCGTCATAGGGGCGGCCGATGTCGTCGCAGTAGCCGCGCAGCACGTCGAACTTGTGCCCGATCAGCTCGGGCCCGCCGAGGCGCTCCAGGCCGTTGTCGGTGTTGCCGACGTCGTTGACGTTGCAGGCGTCGGCGTACCTGGCCACCAGGCGGAGGGTCTTTTTCTCCCCGCTGCCGCCGATCAGCAGCGGCGGGCGGGGTTGCTGCACGGGAGGCGGCGTCATCCGCACCGGGCCGATCTGGTAGTAGCGGCCCACGTAGGCGAACTTCTCCGGTCCCCAGACGCCGGGGATGATCTCCAGCGCCTCCTCCAGGGCGGCGAACCGCTCGGCGGGAGGGTCGAAGTTGACGCCCAGGGCCTCGAACTCCGGTTTCAGCCAGCCGATGCCAAGGCCGAGCAGCAGGCGGCCACGGCTGATGGTGTCGACGTCGGCGGCGAGGCGGGCCAGGTACGCCGGGTGGCGGTAGCCGACGCAATTGACGATGGAGCCGAGGCGCACCCGCTCCGTGACGCCGGCCAGCGCGGCGATGCAGATCCAGGGATCGGCCTGGATGGATGGATGGTCGAAGATGTAGCAACCATCGAACCCGAGCGCCTCGACCTGGCTCCCGGCGTCGAGCAAGCGGGGCAATCCTTCGTCGCCGAGAACGAGCTGAATCCCCCAGCGCAGGCCGTCGTCGGCCTCCGCGACCCACGGATGACGCGCCACTGTTTTCCGCTCCCCCACTCCCTCGCCGCGTGCCCGACTCGCCTCATTCCGACGAAGGAGGACTCCCAAGAATCATCTCGGCGCTCAGGGAACACGGCGTCCCCTGCGCCGAGATTCCTCGCTTCGCTCGGAATGACACCGGGCGGCGGCTTACTCAATCGCCCGCTTGCGCCGCCGTGGCCAATTCATCCTCCGGCGTCCAGTCGCGGAGAAGGACGATTGCCTCATCAATGCGCTGCCGCACGCGCTCGGCGCCGATGGCGCGCAGTGTCTCGAACAGGCCCGGCGATTGGGTGCGTCCGGTGACGGCCACGCGCACGGGCATGAAGAGGCTGCCGGCCTTCAAGCCGAGCTCGTCGGCCAACGCCCGGAAGCGCGCCTCGGTCGCCTCTTCGGCTTCCAGATCGACGCGCGGCAGCATGCTCGCCACCACCTCCAGCGCGGTCAACGTCTCTCCGCGGGTCATCTTCTTCGGGATCAGCAGCGCGGGGTCGTACGGCGCCAGATCGGGCCGCAGGAAGTAGTCCATCAGGTCCGGGGCCTCGGTCAGGGTTTCGAGGCGGTCCTTGAGGAGGGCGGCGACCGGCTGCACGCGGGCGAAATCGGGATGCTGGCGGTCGAACGGGCCGGGGCCGATCAATCCGGCTTCGGCCAGGAAGGGCATCACGCGCAGGGTCACGTCGTCCACGGTCAGGACGTGGTTGATGTACTGCTGGTTGAACCAGCGCAGCTTGGCGTAGTCGAACGTGCCGGGCGAGGGGTTGACCCGCCCCAGGGTGAACTTCTCCAGCAGATCGTCGCGGGCGAACATCTCGGTCGTGCCGTCGAAGCTCCAGCCGAGGAGGGCGAGGTAGTTCATGAGGGCTTCCGGCAGGTAGCCCTGGGCGCGGAACTCCTCCATCGCCGTCGAGCCGTGGCGCTTGGAGAGTTTTCCGCCGCCGGGGGCCAGAATCAACGGCATATGCGCGAACGCGGGCGGCTCCCAGCCGAAGGCGTCGTAGAGACGGACGTGGATGGGGGCGGTCGGAATCCACTCCTCGCCGCGCAGGATGTGGCTGATCCGCATCAGGTGGTCGTCGACGACATTGGCGAGGTGGTAGGTCGGGTAGCCGTCCGACTTGAGGAGGATGAGGTCTTCCAGGTTCGCGTTCTGGAAGGCGATCTCGCCGCGCAGCAGATCGACGACGTGCGTCTCACCATCGAGCGGCATGCGGAAACGGATCGAGAACGGCCTGCCGGCCTCGAGGTTGGCGGCGAGCTGCTCCGGCGTCAGGTCGCGGCACTGGCGGTCGTAGCCGGGGGCCTCCTTGCGCGCCTGCTGCTCCTCGCGCACGCGCTGCAAGCGTTCCGGGGTGCAGAAGCAGCGGTAGGCGTGCCCGCTTTCCAGCAACGCGTCGGCGTGCTGGCGATACAGGTCGGTGCGCTCGCTCTGGCGGTAGGGGCCGACGGGACCGCCGACGTCGGGGCCCTCGTCCCACTCCAGGCCGAACCAGCGCAAGATGTCAAGGATGCCCTCTTCGGCGCCCTCGACGTAGCGGTTGCGGTCGGTGTCCTCGATGCGCAGGATGAACGCGCCTTCGCCACCGTGACGCCGGGTTTCGCCGTGGGCCAGCAGCCAGTTGAAGAGGGCAGTGCGGGCTCCCCCGACGTGGAGGAGCCCGGTCGGGCTGGGCGCAAAGCGGACGCGCACGGGTGACAGATCGGGTGTTGCCGTGGTCATCGGGGAGCGGCGCCTTCTCGGGTCCAAACGTCGAGCCTCAGCGCCCGAGTATACGCCGCGCGCCGGACACGCCTGATGCATGCGGGCAAGTCGGGACGTTTACCGTCGATCCTTGCCCTTCTTGCCTTGGCCCTTCTTCCCCTTCTTGGCCTTCTTCTCCTGCTTGCCGTCGCCCCTTGCCGTCGCTCCCTGATCACAGCCGACGGCAGCCGCGACGTCAAGGCGGCCGCTGCCCATGCCCGCGGGCGCGCCAGCGATCGGCGCGGCGGAAGCCTGGAGCCGTTCGCCGATCCGGGTCGGCGTCCAACCCGGGTTTCGTTCGAGGAGGAGCGCCGCGGCGCCGGCCACCCACGGCGTCGACATGCTGGTGCCGCTCCAGAGCGCGTAGTTGCTGCCTAACGGACTGAGCGGCGGCTGGTCAGCAGGGAATGCGCTGACGACGCCGAGGCCAGGGGCACTGAGATCGAGCGACGAATGAAGGCTGGTGAACTCCGTGCGGTTGTCCTGGCTATCGGTCGCGGCAACGCCGAATACCGAGTCCAGCGTCGCGGGATACTCCGGAAAGTCGCTGCCGCCGGAGTTCCCAGCCGCCGCCGCGAGGAAAACACCGGCAGACGTAGCATCAGTAGCCGCATCGCGGACGATACGCGTATCTTGCGTCGATCCGAGACTCAGATTGATAACGTCGGCATTCTGATCGAGCGCGCGGTACATAGCGCGCGCCAGGTAGAACGCCTGCCCCACACCGTCGCTGTCGAGCGCCTTGATTGGCATGATCGCCGCATTCGGGGCGATCTGGGCGACGATCCCTGCCACGTGTGTGCCGTGCCCGGTCATTTCGTCGATGGACCCATCGCCGTCATCGTCTTCGCCGTTTCCGGCGTCCTCGGCCGCGATATGGCCGGCCTCCCCAGAGAACGCATTCCAGGGGTTGCGGATAGTTGTGGCGGCGAAGGCGGGATGATCGGCATCGATCCCTGAGTCGATTACTGCGACCGTTACGCCTGACCCGTCGACGCACGCGGCCGCGGCTTCAGCACCGATGAGCGTTGGGGCGTAGGACTGGTCGAGCGACCCCGGAATTGGGGTGCTGCCACTGCTTGGGTAAAAGCGACGAGGGCTTCCTTCGGGAGCCTGGTCGACGTAGTTAGGCTCGGCCCAGGTCACGCGGTCATCGGCCATGAGCAGATCGGCGAACGATGTCTCGATGCTGTTGTCAGGCAGTTGCAACAGAAACAGCCGCTGACCGGCGATCGTATC
>CALMZR010000030.1 GCA_937870845.1 uncultured Chloroflexota bacterium | reverse complement strand
CGGCTGGCGGTCTTCGCCGGGGGGTGTACGCCCGCCATCGTCGCCCGCATGGTCGGCGGGGACGAACCCGAGGCGAAGGAGCGGTTGCCCCTCTCCCCGTGCGCGGGGAGAGGGGCTATTCACGCCATCTCGCCGGGACTACGAGGCGTGTTGTTGGGCGTAGAGCTGCTTTGTGAGCTGGATGTGGGCCAGGTGCTCGCGGGCGTGGCCGTAGTTGGTGACGAGCCAGTGCAGGCCGGTTTCGGGGCCGCGGCCGCCGCGCATGAGCGGCTCGGCGAGGTTTGCGGCGGTGATGCGCGGGGCCATCGCTTCCAGGTAGGCGTCGGCCTGGTCGAGCTGGCGGATGAGGTCTTCGGCGGCGTTGGCGGTAGTCAGGAACTCGGCGTCGCGGTCGCGCTCGCCTGCGACTTTGGCGGCGGTGCGCAGGACCTCGGCCTCGGAGCCGAGGGTATGCACGATCAGGGCCGCGATCGAGGTCGTATCCGGGGCCGGTTTCCAGTTCAACGCCTCCGGCGAGAGGCCGCGCGCCTCGTCGCGGAGCTGTCCGTGGACGACCTGAAACTGCTCGGCGATTTTCTCGACGACCGGGTCCATGAATCCGCCTCCTTCGCCCGAGTGGGCAGCCGCTCCGCCGCCCTGGCGGCTACGTTACAACGTCACGCTGGCGTGGCGTGGACGGCATCGAACGCGACATGCTTGATGAACTCCTCGGTGGAAAGACCTCGCGCGTGCGCGGCCGCGACGAGCGCGTCGAGCGCGCGAAGCTCGTTGCTGGTGAACTCCAAGGTGAGGAGGAGTTTGGGGTCGCCGATGGTCACGCCCTCGATCGGGTTGTCCCAGTCCCAGTTGTCCGGGTTCATCAATTCGCGTTCCTCGTCGTCGAGCGGCTCCTGGATCGATTCGTAGCGGATCGGCTCGGGCATTATGCTCTCCGTTGGCGCAGTCGCGCCGCTTCGCTCGGCTTGCAGGTCCAACCGGTGATGACGCGCCAGGTGAGTGGATCGTCGGTTGCTACGATGGGCATGGTAAGACAACGGCCCTGCTCGTCGCGACCGATGAGCAGATAGGGCGCCGCGCGGCCGGTCCTGTTGCGAGTGGCCACCCAGCGACGGTTGAGGACCGAAAGAACCTGGTCCGGATGCAGCCCATGACGCCACAGCTTATCCACGGCGTGTGACACGTCCAGTCTCGCGATCTCAATCCGTGCCATCGCACAACCATGCCTGTCTCGATGGATGCCGTCCGCGATAGCACGAATCCGCGGCATTTACCGTGCGTTGAAGGCGCCCTCGGTTACGTCGCCTTCCGACGTTGCGCGTACACTCTACGGTATTCAATCGCGGCGGGCGCCGGCGCTAGCCAGTCGCCCGCCGGAGCGCGAGTGCTTTGCCGTTTCGCGGCCCGCGCGGCCGCTCCTAGATGCAGGAGTTCTGGTTGTCCACGACGGTGAAATCCGCGACGCCGCAGACCGAAGCGCCCTATCCCTACCACAAGACGATCCTGCCCAACGGCGTCCGCGTCGTGACCGGTCCCATGACCGGGGTCAAGAGCGGCACGCTGATCGTGTCGTACTCGGTGGGCTCGCGGTACGAGCCGGCGCCGGTGTCGGGGATCTCGCACTTCCTGGAGCACATGCTCTTCAAGGGGACGGAGCGCCGGCCGGATCCGAAGCAGATTTCGGAGGAGATCGAGGGGGTCGGCGGGGTGCTGAACGCCGCGACCTCCCGCGAGGGGACGAGCTACTGGTTCAAGGCGCCCTCCTCGCACTTCGCGCCTGGCTTCGACGTCATCGCCGACATCGTGCGCAATTCCACGATCGAAGCGGCGGAGCTGGACAAGGAGCGGTCGGTGATCCTGGAGGAGATCCGCTCCGTCCAGGATTCGCCGGAAGAGCTGGTCCACGACGTGATCGACGAGGTGGTTTGGGGCGATCAGCCGCTGGGGCGCTCCATCGCCGGCACGGAAGAGACGGTCGGCGGCATCGACCGGGAGACGATGGTCGATTTCTGGCGGCGCAACTACGAGCCGAGCCGGCTGGTGGTGGCCGCCGGCGGCGACGTGCGGCACGACGAGGTGGTGGCGTTGACGGAGCGCTTCTTCGGCGATCTGGGGGAGCACCCGGCCCCGGACCTGACGACCGACACGGTCGAGAACCAGACCGAGGCCCGCGTGCGATTGATCGAGCGGGAGACGGAGCAGGCGCACCTCTGCCTGGCGATGCCGGCGCTGCCGTACGCGACGGAGCGGCGGTACGTGCAATCGACGATCGAGGCGATCCTCTCTTCCGGCATGAGCTCGCGCCTGTTCCAGGAGATTCGGGAGAAGCGGGGGCTGGTCTACTCGGTGTTCGGCTACTTCCGGCCGTACGCCGACGTGGGGCAGGGCGTCCTTTCGGCCGGGACGGACCTGGAGCGGGTGGAAGAGACGGTGGAGGCCCTGGTCGGCGAGCTGCGCAAGCTGCGCGATGCGCGCGTGCCGGAGGACGAGCTGCGCCGCACCAAGGACTTGCGGAAAGGGCGCCTGCTGATGGGGTTCGAGGACAGCCGCTCGGTGGCGGCCTGGATCGGCTCTCAGGAGGCGACCTACGGCGAGATCAAGACGCCGGAAGAGGTGATGGCGAAGATCGAGGCCGTCACCGCCGAGGAGGTGCAGGAGCTGGCGCGAGAGTTGTTCCGGCCGGACCGGCTGAATCTGGCGCTGATCGGGCCGTACAGCGATCCGCGGCCGTTCGCGCGGTTGCTGGAGGGGTTGTAGGGCGGGTGACGGGTGTCAGGGTGTTGGGGTGATAGGGTGACGGGTGTCGGGTGTGGGTGGTGAAGGCGGGTGGCGGCCGCTAGAGCCGGAGTTGGATGGGGTGGCGGTGCGGCTGCTCGCGGAGTGTCCGTCGTTGGGGAGTGTTGAGGCGGCGACGGCGGGTATTGCCGAATTGCGGGAAGATGCGGACGGCGAGGTCTATGGTTGGGTGGAAAATGGGGCTCTGGTCGCGGTCTATGGGTTGCGCAAGCGGGGGTTGAGTTTCGAGTTGCCCTGGTTGGCGGTCGATGCGGCGTGGCGGGGGAAGCGGTATGGCCGCTCCGCGCTGGTCGACGCGCTGCGGCGCTGCGGCCGCAAGCCGATGACGGTGCAGGCGGACGAATCGCTCAAGGGGTGGTTCGAAGGGATCGGGTTCCGCGTGGTGGGGCGAAAGCCGGGAGCGGATGGCGTGATGCGCTACCGGCTGGGGTGGTATGCGCCGCGGCGGCCGCAAGAGGCGGGGTACGGGGCGCATTAGCCCGGCGTCTGGACCGTGTCGTTCCGAGCGGCGACGAGGGAGCTTGGCTCTCAGGGTGCGCTCCCTGGCGGAACGCCGAGATTCCTCCTGCGTCGGAGTGACATGGGGGCCGGCGTGCGTCGCTGTGACACGGCGGCCGCACGCGGCGGCCGCGGATCGCGTTTGCGCTCCGGCGACGAGGCTGAAACGGCAACCTGGTCGTGCCAAGAAGTCACGATTGTTTGGTTGATCACGTCGCACCCCGTACGTTTTCCGGGGTATGCGTGTACGTACTGGCGCAGGGCATTGCGAGAGGATGCCGCGTTCGCTAAACTGATGACCCGAGAGAGACAACTCCGCGGTGATGCGTCCCTCAGCCCGCCGAGCGACGTACCGAAAAGCAGACAACCGTGACCGTGGCCGAGTTGGGTCGGGCCGCGGTCGATGAATCGCCGATGCCAGGAGGGGGCGCGATGACCGGGCGTGGTCGTGGGGGAACGCGGCGGCGGGCCGCCCTGGCGCTGCTGTTGACCGGGTCGACGCTGCTGAGCGCGGTTGGGACGGCCTTGACGCCGGGAGCGGCCGGGGCGCAAGAGCAGATCGACGGGGCATGGGTCGATCCTGCCGCGAGCGGCGAGTGGAGCGACGTTGGCGAGGGCGTCGACCAGGCGATCGAGGATGTCTGGGCGGACGAGAGCGGCGAGGCGTGGGTGGAGCCGGCGCCGGTCGAGGCCGCGGCCGCGCCGACGTACGATGCCAACGGCAACATGATCGATCCTGTCACCGGGGTCGCGCTGGCGATCGGCCCGGATGGGGCGCCGATCGATGCCGCGGCCGGGCTCTATTTCGACGAGGTCGGCAACCTCATCGACCCGGCGACCGGGATGGCGGTTTCCTACGACGAGAACGGGCAACCGATCGTTGCGTCGGCCGCGCCGGAAGCGGCCGAGCATCCAGCCGATGCCGCGGCTGTTCCGGAGGAGGTGGTTCCGGAGCTGGTGACGACGCCGTGGTTGGCGCCGCCGCCGTCGGGGCCGCCGCCGGGGTTCGCCAACTGGGCGCCGCCGCGCACGGTCTACATTCCGGAGACCGGGCAGGCGATCGACGGGGTGTTCCTCGATAGCTGGCGCGCCTGGGGCGGGGCCGAGTCGTGGGGATTGCCGTTGACGCCGGAGCTGAACGAAGACGGCCGCATCGTTCAGTACTACGACTTCGGGCGCTTCGAGTATCACCCGGACGATCCGAACGGGGCGGTGGTGCAATTTGGCGACCTGGGGCGGCAGACGCAGCCGTTCATGGTGCGCCGCGTCTCCGGCAGCGGCAGCGATGCCGCCAACGAGGCGGCGCTGGCGGCGCGCGCCTGGGCGCCGATCGGGCAGGAGGCGGCGCGGCCCGATTCCGAAAGCTGGCGCTACGTGCCGGCGACGGGGCACGGCGTGGCCGGCGAGTTCAAGGCGTTCTGGGAGGCGACAGGGGAGGCGGGATACCTCGGGAACCCGTTGACGGAGCCGTACAAGATCGACGGCGTCACCTACCAGGTCTTCGAACGGGGCAAGCTGGCGCAGCGGGCGGGCGAGGCGCCGGCGATCGTGCCGGTTGGGGAACTGATGGTCGAGCGGTGGGGGCTCGACACCACGCCGGCGGTGCAGGGCGAGCTGCCGCCTTACAGCGAAGAGCTGTTCACCCCGCCGCCGACGGCGACGGTCAGCGGCGTGCCGGCCGATCCCAACGCCGAGAAGTGGGTGCTGATCAACATTACGCTGCAATACCTGTGGGCCTACCAGGGCGATCAGGTGCTGTGGCAGGGGTACGTGAGCACCGGACTTGCCAAGTTTGCGACGCCGACGGGCAGCTTCCGCATCATCAACAAGCTTCCGGTGCAGGATATGGAGGGCGTGATCGGGGGCGAATACTACAACGTGCCTCAGGTGCCGGACGTGATGTACTTCACCGACGTTGGGCACGCCCTGCACGGCACGTACTGGCACAACAACTTCGGCACGCCGATGAGCCACGGCTGCGTCAACCTGCCGATGGACGTGGCGGACTGGATGTACGAGTGGGCCCCGATGGGGATGCGGGTGGAGATCACGCCGTAAGGCCGCAGGGGCCGAAAGCGGCGCGGCGGGGCCGGTTCGTGGTAGAACACGGGCCTACGCGCACGAAGGCCCGATGGGGCGGGCGCATCGACGACGACATCCCCCAAAGGGAGGACATTCATGGCTGGACTCGGTTGGCAAGAGCTCGTCATCGTGCTGGTGATCATCATGATCATCTTTGGCGCGGGCAAGCTGCCGGAGATCGCGAAGTCGCTCGGCCAGGGCGTCAAGGAGTTCCGCGAGGAAGCGCAAGCCCCGGTGGCGCCGGTTTCCAGCCGCAGCACGGCCCCGACCGCCGCCGCCACGGAGACGACGCTGCGCTCGGACGCCAACGGCGTGGCCGAGGAGGCGGGCCGGGTCGCGGCCGAAGCCGAGGAGAAGCTCGACGAGGCGGCCGATCGGGCGCGGGCCGAGGCGGCCAAGGCGGAAGCGTCCGCCCGCGACGCGATCTAGCACACGGCGGCGCACGTTCGCCGCAAGAGACGCAGATGGCCATGAGGTCCGGGCATCGCCCGGACCTCATGGCATTGAAACGCCCGGCGCGGCGGCAGCCCTCGAAAAGAGGCAATAAAGGTGCATCACGGGCGACACTCGTGTTATGTTCTTGCATGCACATAGCGCGTGGTTCAGGTGGGCCGTCGATTGAGCGGCCTCCGTGACGGTCGGTTGGCGCTTGGCCCAGGGTAGAGTGGCCGCGCGGCTTCTTCGCTGGGGTGTGTCGCCTTGAGGGCGCGCAGGCGGTGGCTCTGGCGCGGCGTGGACGAGCAGCGCGGCGCCGGCGCCTCCCGAGAGCTTCCGCCGGCGGGAAGTCTGAGAGAGACAGGCGGCGCAGGGGCGGGATCATGGACGATTCGCGATTCGACGCACTGGCCATCACGCTCGCCAATCCCGCGCCTCGGCGCACCGCGGTGCAGACGCTGGGCGGCGCTGCGCTGGCGCTGTTGACCGCGCTCGGCGCGTCCGATGCGGCCGCGGCCGCGAAGAACGGCAAGAACGGCAAGAACGGCAAAGACAACGGCGGTAAGACGAAGCGGCGGCGCAGGCGGGAGCACGATCGGGATCGCCGCCCGCCCGGGAATGG
Organism: uncultured Chloroflexota bacterium; assembly: GCA_937870845.1. Lineage (GTDB taxonomy): Bacteria > Chloroflexota > Chloroflexia > Thermomicrobiales > UBA6265 > JACCXM01. The sequence goes on along the minus strand of CALMZR010000030.1, from coordinate 1,784 downwards.
CGCGGACGCGGAGACCGACGTCGATCCGGCGGTGGAGCCGGGCGACGGCGATCCGGCTGGTCCCGACGAAGAGCGCGCTCCCACGTCCGACGGGCAGAGCCAGCGGGTGTCGGCGCAGGCGAAGAAGAAGACCAAACCGGGCAAAACCGGCCCCACGGGGCCGACCGGGCGAACCGGCGCGACGGGACCCGAGGGTGGGCCGACCGGGCCGCAGGGAGAGACGGGCGATACGGGCCCGACCGGCCCCATCGGCGAGCAGGGACCCCGAGGCGAGGAGGGGCAGGCGAGCCAGGTCACGGGCCCGGCCGGTTCTCAGGGTCCTGAGGGGCCGACCGGGGCGCAGGGTCTGCAAGGGGAGCCGAGCACCGTCACCGGGCCGGTGGGTCCGCAGGGCGATTTAGGCCCAACCGGACCGCCAGGGGAGCCGGGGCAGGATAGCGATGTCACCGGCCCCACCGGTCCGCAAGGGGCGCTTGGTCCGACCGGTCCCGACGGCATTCAGGGTCAGACCGGCCCGGACGGCGCGACCGGGGATACGGGGCCGACCGGTCCTCAGGGAGACCCGAGCGAGGTCACGGGGCCGACCGGGGCGGCCGGCGCCACCGGGGCGGAGGGCACGACCGGGGCACAGGGTCTGACCGGACCCTCGGGGCCGACGGGCAGCGCCGGGGCCACCGGTCAAACGGGCGCAACAGGTCCCGAAGGGCCGGTGAGTCAGGTGACGGGACCCACGGGGACCACCGGCGCCACCGGCGCGCCGGGCGCCACCGGGGCGACCGGGACCACGGGGCCGCTGGGCCCGACCGGCGCCGATAGCAGCGTGACCGGCCCGACCGGTGTCACGGGGCCATCGGGGCCGACCGGGTCGGCGAGCAGCGTGACCGGGCCGACCGGCGTGACTGGGGCAGTTGGTCCAACCGGCCCGACTGGGCCGACCTACACCGACGAGATGGCGCAAGACGCGGTCGCGGCGATGCTGGTCACGAGCGCGACGGTCGCCTTTACCTACGTGGATGAACCGGCGTCGCTCCGGGCCGACGTCAGACCCGATTCCATCTCCCTGAACGACCTGGCGCAGGTGGGGATCGTGGCGCCGGCCGATGGGCAGCTTCTGGTCTTCAACGCTGTCGCCCAATCCTGGCAGAACCTGCACGTGGCGAAGCTCGATTTCATCATCCTGACCACGGGCGACCCGATTCTGCAAATCCGCAAGAGCAGCGCGGCGGCGTTCCCGCAGCTCGACCTGAGTCTCGCGGACGTCACGAACACCGCCGGATCGGTGGTGCAGCGGTTCCCCAACGCCAGCGGTCAGTTTGTGCTCGACACCGCGGCGCAGACGGTGTCGAACAAGACGCTTACTAATTCGACGGTTCAGGACGGAAATTTTACAATCGTCGACGATGCGGGCGTGCAAGGGAGCGCGCGATTCAGCAACGCGGTCATCCCGCCCGGGGAAACCCTGGAGTACCGGCTACCAAGCGTCTCCGGGGCCCTGGCGAATGCCACGAACCCGTTGGTAATGACGAACAAGACGATCATCATCAATGACAACAACCTGACCATCCAGGATGGGGGCGACGTCACGAAGACGGCCCAGTTCGAGGTCTCGCAACTCACGCCGAGTTCGCCGCGCACCTACGCCCTGCCGGACGCGTCCGGGACGGTGGTGTTGCAGGGCAACACGCAGACGCTGCAGAACAAGTCGCTCGACACCACCAACACCATCACGGTGCAGGCCATCCGGCTCGCCATCGTCGACACCCCGCCCGCGATCACCATGGCCA